>DUPK01000035.1 GCA_012838345.1 Clostridiales bacterium
ATACTCCACTGTGCTGCTGCTTAGCTCCAACCTCAAAGAGGGTTGGGCCGCAGCCCAACCCTCTTTAAGGTTGCTTTCTTCTGGCTCTACCCCAACTCTTGACATAGAGCCCTTTTATTAAGGCGGACAGAATCTAAACCAGCACCTGCACTAGTACTTCTGAACAAAAAAGCGTGTCGCAACAAAAATGTCGCGACACGCTTATTATTACTTGGTTATTGCTAAACCGCTGAATTACTCGGCGAGATCAGCATAATGCAGATACCAGTAGCCGTAGGGTGAGAACCAGCTTCCGGTAATCTTCGGGCTCTGGAGGTAGAACTCGTTGTAGTAGGCAACCGGTATGCAGGCTGCTTCATTCATCAGAATGTCTTCAGCCTGATGCATATACTGAGAACGCTTGACAGGATCGGTCTCCTGAGCGGCCTGTCTAATAAGCATATCATACTCGGGGTTGTTGTACTTACCGTCGTTGTTGCCGTTGGTGCTTACAAGGAGCTCCAGCATGTTGGAAGCGTCGTTGTAGTCACACAGCCAGCCGTTACGGGCAGTCTGATATTCGCCGGCACGGCGCATCGGTGTGAAGGATGCCCACTCAACAATGTTGACCTTCACCGTAAGGCCAAGCTCGCCCCAGGCTTCCTGGAGATACTGAGCAACAATCTTGTGGTATCCGGAGTCGTTGGTGGAGTATTCGATTGCGGGGAAGCCTTCGCCGTTAGGATAGCCTGCCTCGGCAAGAAGCTGCTTTGCAAGAGCGAGGTTTTCCTCGTGCTTTGTAATGTCGATATAGGGCTTTCCGCCGTTGGCGTTGTCATAGAAGTCGCCATTTACATCGGCAACACCGGGGCCGATGAAGTTGGAAGCAGGTGTGTAAACGCCCTGCATCAGGGTGTTTGCAACATACTCACGGTCAATGGCAAGGCTAAGAGCCTTTCTTACGCGAGCGTCCTGGAACTGCTCAAGGTTGCAGTTTATGCTCAGGTAGTAAGTTCCAAGGAGGGGGTCAACATAGAATTCTGGATTGCCTCTCAAAGAGGGGATTTCCTCTGTGGGAACGTCCTTTATCAGCAGTGCTTCGCCGGTCTTATAAGCAGCGTAAGCGGCGTTGGCATCTTCCATCAGAAGGAGTTTGATGCTGTCAAGCTTGATGGAATCCGGGTCGCGATAATTTTCATTCTTTACAAGTAGGATATGAGAACTGGGAACCCACTCTGCCATCTTGAAGGGACCATTGCTAATATAGCTTTCGGGTTTGGTTGCCCATGCATCGCCGTTTGCCTCTACAGTGGCCTTGTTAACAGGGCTGAGAGTTGCAAAAGCGGCAATCTGACCGAAATAGCCGCATGGATGTGCGAGCTTAACAACAAAGGTCCTCTCGTCGGAAGCGGAAACCTGCAGGGCGTCGATGTTGCCGCCTGCGGCTTCAGCATAGCCCTCAACCATGCCGAGAACGGTCTCGCTGTAGGGTGCTGCTGTCTTGGGATCGACTACGCGCTTCCAGGTGTAGACGAAGTCCTCTGCGGTTAACGGAGAACCGTCGGACCACTTCAGGCCTTCACGCAGCTTGAAGGTCCAGGTCAAGCCGTCTTCGCTGACTGTCCAAGTCTCAGCGGCACCGGGAATCAGCTGGTTGTCCTTGTCGATGTTCAGCAAGCAATCAAATAAGAACAGTAGCATATTGCCACCATCGACTGCACTGTTGAGTGCGGGGTCAAGAGTTTCGGGGTTTGGACCAATCTGTGCAACTAATTGCTTTGTTTTCTGTGCCGGCTGTCCGGTCGGGGCCGGTGTCTCCTGCTTTTTGCATGCAGCGAGACCAAGGGTGAGCAGCAGTGTTGCAACTAGGATTAGTGCAATTTTTCTTTTCATCCTTTGTTCTCTCCTATTCATAGTATATTCCTATTCATCATTTGATAGATGAAAGGTTTCATACGTTGGGCCGCCTAATATCCGGCGGAATCGGCCGTCTACTGAACCTTGTCAATATGGTGACAGGCAGCAAAATGACCGGGTGATACTTCTTTAAATTCTGGCTCCTCGGCCGCGCATACTTCAGTAGCATATGGACAACGTGTGCGGAACCTGCATCCCGAAGGCGGATTAAGAGGGCTTGGAACGTCCCCCTCTAGGAAAATGCGGTTGGTGTTGCGTGCGACAACGGGATCCGCCACCAAAAGCGCTGAAATCAAACTGCGTGTATAGGGATGAACGCTGTGGAAAGTCAGTTCTTCACTTTCCGCCATCTCCACCATCTTCCCCAGGTACATAACCCCGATGCGGTTTGATATGTGCTTTACAACGCTGAGGTTATGGGAAATGAAGAGATAGGCTAGCCCCATTTTCTCCTGCAGTTCCTCAAACATATTTACAACCTGAGCCTGTATTGATACATCCAGAGCCGAAATCGGCTCGTCGCATACGATAAACTCAGGGTTAACCGCAAGCGCACGGGCGATGCCGACTCGCTGACGCTGGCCGCCGGAGAACTCGTGCGGATACCGGTTTGCATGCTCACTGTTGAGTCCGACAAGGCTGAGCAGTTCGATAATCCGCTCACGGCGCTCATTCTTGTTAGCGGCAAGCTTGTGAATATCTATTGCCTCGCCGACAATATCGCCTACGGTCATACGAGGGTCGAGGCTTGCATACGGGTCCTGGAAGACTATCTGCATTTTACGACGATATGGCAGCATATTTACTCGAGTTATGTCAGTACCGTCATATATTATTCTTCCGGCCGTAGGTTCATGAAGCCTTAGTATGCTTCTGCCAGTGGTTGTTTTACCGCAGCCGGATTCGCCCACCAGACCGAGGGTCTCGCCCTTATTGATGTAAAATGAAACATCGTCGACGGCTTTTACAAACTTCTTTTGAAACAGCTTCCCGCCCGAGACGGGGAAATATTGCTTGAGGTTATATACCTCGACAAGCTTCTTATTACTCATTGCCGGCCTCTCCTTTTGCATCAAGCATAGCCTTTTCCTTTTCGAATTTAGCCTTGTCCAGAAGCCAGCAGGCGCTGTAGTGGGTGTCGCTGATATTCGTGTATGCGGGCATTTTGCTCAAACAGATTTTCATACAGGAACGGCAGCGCGGAGCGAAGGGGCAGCCGACAGGAGGATTGAGCATGTCCACCGGCTGACCTTCAATAGGAACGAGCTTCTTGTGTTCCCTTTCGTAAATATTCGGGACGCTCTGAAGCAGTCCCTTGGTATATTCGTGGGATGGGCTATAAAAAATCTCATCTGTGGTTCCGCATTCAATAACCTTGCCGGCATACATAACGGCAATCCTGTCACAGGTACCCGCAACGACACCGAGGTCGTGGGTAATGAGAATGATTGCCATGCCTAGCTTCTTCTTGAGGTCCATCATAAGCTCAAGAATTTGGGCCTGTATGGTTACGTCCAAAGCTGTTGTCGGTTCGTCTGCTATGAGCAGCTTGGGCTCACAGGCCAGGGCAATAGCAATCATGACACGCTGGCGCATGCCGCCTGAAAGCTCGTGAGGGTACTGCTTAAGGCGCTTCTCAGGCTCGTTTATACCGACAAGCTGGAGAAGCTCGCGGGCACGCTCTTTGGCTTCTTTTCCATTTTTATTTGTGTGGAGAAGAATACCCTCCATAATCTGGTTACCAATAGTATAAAGAGGGTTAAGACTGGTCATGGGGTCCTGAAAGATTATAGAGACCTCATTGCCGCGAATTTTGCGCAGTTCACGCTCGGTCATCAAATGAATCGCATGACCGTTGAACGCCACCTCCCCGCCTATAAGGCGGCCGGGACGTGGCACAAGACCCATAAGGGTATATGCGGTTACGGATTTGCCCGAACCGCTTTCTCCGACTATTCCGAGAACTTCGCCCTCACGGACGAATAATGAGACGTCATTGAGCGCCTTTACCTCGCCTGCGGGAGTGAAGAAGGATAGTCTTAAATTTTGTATATTGACTAGGTTATCATTAACTAGGTTTTCGTTCATAACTATACTCCTTCATCAACTCTTCATCTTGGGGTCAAACGCATCCCGCAGTCCATCGCCGAACAGGTTAAAGCTGAGGATAATGAGGCTGATGAGGATGGCTGGTGCCAGAAGAAGATAGGGGTAAGTATTCAAGCCGTTGATAGCGTCGCTCGCCAGAGAACCAAGAGACGGCAAGGGAACAGCGACGCCAAGACCTAAAAAGCTCAGAAAACTCTCCGTAAATATTGAAGAAGGAATCTGAAGAGTGGTTGTTACTATAAGAGTACCGATGCAGTTTGTGAGCAGATGCTTGCGAATAATGCGTGCGTTTGAAGCACCCAGCGCCTTTGCAGCGGTGACATACTCGCTCTGCTTGAGCGAGAGAATCTGGCCGCGGACGATACGGGCCATACCGACCCAGTAAAGAAGAGCAAAAACAAGGAAAATACTAATCAGGTTTGCTCCTATAACCTGAATCCAGCGGAATCCAGGCATCATCGCCAATTTCTCCAGGGGACCTGCGATTGAGAAGGATATTAGCACAATCAGAAGAATATCCGGTATTGTATATATTATGTCAACTATCCTCATCATTATGAGGTCGACCCATCCTCCAAAGTAGCCCGCGACGGCACCGTAGATGGAACCAATAATCAAGATAATGGCGGATGCAATAAGTCCAACAAGGAGGGAAATACGGCTTCCGACCATAACACGGATTGCATAGTCACGCCCGAGGTTGTCCGTCCCCAGTATATGCGGAAAGACCTTCTCGCCCGCTTCAATTCGCTCCAGTTCTTTATCGGAATACTGCATGGGTGAAAGATATTCGGAACCCCGAATTTGCTGATTATATCTGTAAGGATAAAAGCTTGGCACTACAAACGAGAAGAACATTATCAGTATGATGAATGCCAAGCTTACCATGGCGACTTTATTTTTAACCAGCCGTCTCATTGCGTCTTTGAAGAAACCGACGCTGGGACGCATCTGGACTAACGCTTCCTTTTCGCTGTCTGTAGCCGGCAGGAAGTCATCAACATTAAGATGAAAGCTTATAGGGTTTTTCTTTGCCACTGTTGATTCCTCCTCACTTCAGCTTAATACGCGGGTCAATAATCTTATAAACGATGTCGACCAGCATATTCATGATAATAATAAGCGCAGCGAGGAAGATCGTAGTACCCATTATCATTGTGTAGTCACGGTTAGATATGGAGCTAATGAATTCCTTCCCCAGCCCGGGAATAACAAAAATCTTTTCGACAATAAAACTGCCTGTCAGGGTGTAGGCCAGCAGAGGGCCGACATAGGTCACAACAGGCATAACGGCGTTACGAAGAGCGTGCTTAAACAGCGAGACAAACTGAGAAAGGCCCTTCGAGCGTGCGGTGCGCATATAGTCCTGGCCTATAACGTCCAGCATTGAAGAGCGCATAAGACGGGCTATATATGCCGTGGGATAGAACGATAGGGAAAAAATCGGCAAAATGTGATGCAGTGGCGTAGAAAGGCCAAAGGTAGGAAGCCACCTTAAGTTGACACCAAAGAGATACATGCCTACCGTACACAAAACGAAACTCGGCACGGCAATACCGCATGTGGCGATAACAATAATAACGCTGTCAATCCACTTCCCGCGATTTAGAGCGGCAATGCTCCCCAGAGGGATACCAATTACCAAAGCGGTAAGTACCGACAGCCCACCCAGTTTTGCAGACACAGGGAACTTGCTCATTATGATTTCGGAAACAGTGCGTCCTCTCTGCTTGAGGGATAAGCCGAAATCACCCTTTAGCATGTTTACCAAATAGTTTTTATACTGCACAATCAACGGCTGGTCTAGACCATATTTCTCGAAAAGTGCCTGCTGTGCCTGCTCACTTATAGATTTTTCCGCAACAAAAGGGCCACCGGGAACCAAATTCATAAGGAAAAACGTTATAGTGGCCACCAAAAAAATAGTCAAAGCGGCTAAAATCACGCGCTTAATTATGTATTTTAACATCCGCTGCTACATCCTTGTCCTAAAGTTTATACTAGAAATATCTCGTTCCGTGCCTAACTAAGGGTGTAAATACACCTGTAAAACACGGGTAAAACATGTCTAAAAATATGTGAGAATTCTATCAAAATCGACCGCCTTTGTCAAGTTAACATACAACCTGTTTTATAGAATGAACACAAAAATAATTAGATATTATTGGTTTTATTGTGCTATTATGAATAAAATAGGAATTATTGCTATTAAATGTATTGTTATTATAAACAAGACAATTAATACGTCCCTCATGTCGGTTTGTGCAAATGCATAAGGAGCTCTATAATTTCATGAATTGACATAATTCAAGTGAGGATATATTTGGCAGCTCACTTTATATGAAGAGGTCAACTATTTAAGCAGCTCCCACTCCCCGAACCAAACCGGCTCTGAATTATTGGATAGTGCTCTTTTTGCTTAGCTACTTATACAACAAAAAACGCAAAACAATATACATCTATCTTAAAGGGATTGAACCAAATTATCAAGATGTAGTATAATAATAGCATAATAAAATTATAAAATACGCTATTTTGGTACAACCGCCAAACTGTCCCGTGTCGTTGCCGTCGAAATAGGAAATAAATAGCGCAAAAACTCACTGCAAAGGAGGGAGAATATGACACGCTATGGTTTCATCCGCGATAAACTCGAAGTGAAAATTCTTATACTATTCATACTCAACCGTCTTCCCGCACCTATTGACCTTGACTCGCTTGCCGAGCTTGTACTATGCGACAACGGCATAACATATTTTGATTTCATTGAGGCCTTGAGCGAACTTGTCAGCACTAATCACGTTATTGAAGAAGACGGTTATTATGTCATAACCGACAAGGGAAATCAAAACGGCTCGGTAATCGAGAACACTGTTCCCTATTCCGTCAGGATGAAGGCAGAGCAGGGCGCTCAGGAGATGTCCAAAATTCTCAAGCGCAAAGCAATGATTAAAGCCAAGCATACGGAGCATGAAAACGGTATTATGGTAAGCCTTTCCCTCTCGGACGGTTTAGGCGATATAATAAATATGGATATTCTGGCGGGCAGTGAAAAGCAGGCCGTAATAATAGAGAATAACTTCAAAAAAAATGCCGAACATATTTATAACGCAGTTGTAAATATTCTGCTCAGCGAAGACCTCTGCAAAGAGCGGGAAGCTTAACGCTTCCCGCCTATCTTTTTATTCAACTGTGACCGATTTGGCAAGATTCCTCGGCTTATCTATATCGCAGCCGCGCATCAGCGCCACATAATAGGCGAAAAGCTGTAAAGGCACGACCGCAAGCGAGGGTAAAAACAGTTCGTCTATATCCGGAATCACTATCATGTTATCCGAAACCTGGCCCACAAGGGGTTTCCCGCTCTCGGTTGTGAGCGAAAGCACCTGGGCGTCCCTCGCCTTTACCTCGACTATATTGCTTATGGTCTTTTCAAGCAGTTTTTGGTATGTGGCCACGGCGATTACCAGAGTTCCGTCCTCTACAAGTGAAATCGTTCCATGCTTAAGCTCGCCGGCGGCGTAGGCCTCGGAGTGTATGTAGGAGATCTCCTTGAGCTTGAGAGAGCCCTCAAGAGACAGGGCGTAGTCGATGTTCCTGCCGATAAAGAAGATGTCCTGATTGTTAAAATAGAGCGAGGCCAGATACTGTATGTGCCCCTTGCCCTTAAGTATGCTCTCGACTTTATCGGGGATGGTCATAATCTCGTTGAGAAACCGCTCATACTCATCCTTATCAATAGTGCCCAAACAGTCGGCAAGGTATATCCCGAGTAAATAGGTTACGGCAAGTTGTGTGCTGTAGGCCTTCGTCGTCGCAACCGCAATCTCGGGACCTGCCCATGTGTAGATTACATCGTCGGACTCCTTGGCAATCGTGCTGCCAACCACGTTCACTATGGAGAGCACCCGCCCGCCCAGCCTTTTTGCCTCGCGCAGCGCGGCTATGGTATCGGCGGTGGTACCCGACTGGCTTATGCATACTACAAGCGTTTTATTATCCACAATAGGCGAGCAGTAGCGAAATTCCGAAGCCAGAGCAACCTCCACAGGCTTTCTTGTCAGCTTTTCAATATTGTATTTGGCTACCATGCCCACGTGATATGACGAGCCGCAGGCAACGATATAGATTTTGCTTAAGCTTTTTATAAAATCACTGGAAAGGTTTATCTCGTCCAGAACAATCTTCTTGTTTCTAATTCTGGGCGCGATGGTCTTTCGTATGACCTCGGGCTGCTCCATTATTTCTTTGAACATGAAGTGCTCATAGCCGCCCTTCTCCGCCGAGGAGATGTCCCAGTCAACATGCGAGATTTTCTTATCTATTGGACGGAGAAAGCTGTCGTATATCTCTACGCCCTTTAAGCTTAAAACCGCATAATTGCCGTCGTCGAGATATATAACGTCCCTTGTGTGCTTCAGGACAGCCGTTACGTCGGAAGCGAGGAAATTGCCATTTTCGCTGCAAGCAACTATCAGGGGACTGTCCTTGCGAACCCCGACTATTTTGTCAGGCTGGTCTGCCGCCATTATACCAAGGGCGTAGGAGCCCTCAATTCGGTCAATCGCCTTGTGCACCGCCTTGAGCAAATCGCCCTCGTAATAGTAGTCGACAAGTTGCGCAACCACCTCGGTATCCGTTTCCGAGTGGAATTTCACGCCTCTGGACGAAAGGAAATCTTTCAGCTGAAGGTAGTTCTCGATTATCCCGTTGTGCACCACCGCAATATTACCCGAGTTACTCACCTGAGGGTGGGAGTTTTCGTCCGATGGCTTTCCGTGCGTTGCCCATCTGGTGTGGCCAATTCCGCAAGCTCCGCATACCGCCTTCCCGCCGTCAATCATGTCGGAGAGGGCCTGAAGTCTCCCCTTTGCCTTTATAACGTTTAACCTGCAGCCGTCGTGTACCGACACTCCCGCAGAGTCGTATCCTCTGTATTCGAGCATTTTGAGACCTTCGAGCAGTATAGGGGCTGCCTGCTCAGATCCGATATACCCTACAATTCCGCACATATAAACCTCCGAATGTTTCCCGCACAAAGCAGACCATAAGACCAATTGAGTTCCCAAGGCCCTTAACGTGCGGTGGGAATCCCGATCTATTGAGCGGTACCAAATTAAAAACTTTACAATTTGAGATAGCTAACTATAGAATATTTGCAAGCCGTTCTACGGCCTCGGCGGTCGCTTCCGCGCTGCCGAAGGCTGTAAGTCTTATGTAGCCCTCGCCGCTCGGACCAAAGCCCGCACCCGGCGTTGTAACGACGCCCGCTTCTTTTAAAAGCTTGTCGAAGCAATCCCAGGATTTCATGCCATCGGGCGTTTTTGCCCAGATATAGGGGGCGTTTACCCCGCCGTAAACCGTCAAGCCGGCTTTCGTAAGGCCATCACGGATGACTTTTGCGTTGTTCATGTAGTAGTCGATGACCGAGCGTATCTCCTTTTTACCCTGCTCGGTGTAAATTGCAGCGGCGCCTTTCTGGACAATATACGGGGCGCCGTTAAACTTTGTGCTCTGACGCCTTGCCCAAAGCTGGTTGAGGGACATTCCCTCCCTCTTGAGTTCCTTCGGCACAACCGTATAGGCGCAGCGCGTACCCGTAAAGCCCGCCGTCTTTGAGAAGCTGCGAAACTCAATCGCACACTCCCTCGCCCCGTCTATTTCAAAAATCGAATGCGGCAAGTCAGGGTCCGAAATAAAGGCCTCATAAGCCGCGTCATAGAGTATCACCGAGCCGTTCCTGTTTGCATATTCTACCCAGACCTTAAGCTGCTCTTTCGTAGCCGTTGCCCCCGTCGGATTATTCGGGAAGCACAGATAAATCATATCGGGCGTCTTTTCGGGAATGGCGGGAGTAAAGCCGTTTTCCTCCGTGCAGGGCATATAAATCAGCTTTGACCAGCGCCCCTCGGAAGTAAACTCGCCGGCCCTCCCTGCCATAGCGTTTGTGTCGACATATACGGGGTACACGGGGTCGCAGACCGCGACTATGTTGTCCACGCTGAAGATGTCGCCTATGTTCCCGCTGTCGCTTTTAGCCCCGTCGCTTACGAAAATCTCATCTATGCTTATATCCACGCCTCTTGCCTTATACTCGTTTTCTGCAATGGCATTTAGAAGGAAATCATAGCCGCGCTCGGGGCCGTAACCCCTGAAGGTCTCTTTTTCCGACATTTCATCGACCGCCTCGTGCAGGGCTTTTATAACAGTCGGGGCAAGGGGCTGAGTGACGTCGCCTATACCGAGAGAAATTATATTTTTGCCCGGGTTCTCAGCCCTGTAGGCCGAAACGCGCCTAGCGATTTCAGAGAACAAATAGCTGCCGGGCAGTTTGGTGAAATTGTCGTTAATTCTCGCCATTTTATGACCTCCGCTTTTGTTTTTGTTAGCGCATTCGCGTAAACCTAGTTTGCCAGACAATAGGCCTTGCCGTACGATATATAATCATGTAAAGAACGGCTCCCCAAAAACGCGCTGCGTGCTATTTTAGCATATCTTCCCGTCGAAGACAAACTCGGCTCCACCGGTGAGGAAAACTTCGCCCGTATCCGCATCCCATTCGGCAAGAAGCTCGCCGCCGCGGAGAAAAAGCCTTGCGCGACGTTCGCTTTTTCCGTTTATAACCGCCGCCGCGAGCACGGCGGCCGCACCTGTGCCGCAGGCAAGCGTCTCGCCCGCACCACGCTCCCAAACTCGGACCTTGATGCCCTCGTCTGTGATTTCGGCAAACTCGACATTTGTGCGCTTCGGGAAAAGCTTGTGCTTTTCAAGCGCCGGGCCGATTTTATCAAGCTCAATTGAGTCCACCGAATCGACGAAGATTACGCAGTGGGGGTTCCCCATGGATACGGCTGTTATGTAATAGAGTTTTCCGTCAACCTCAACTGGCATATTTATAACGGAGTCTCTTTCCGCCTTCACCGGTACCAGCGAGGGCTTTAGCACGGGAGCTCCCATATTGACCCGCACGGCCTTCACCCGCCCGCCTTCCACATCGAGCGTTACTTTTCTTGTCCCGGCCAGGGTCTCGACGAGCATCTGTGTGTTCTTTACTATGCCTCTTTCATAGGCATATTTTCCCACGCAACGAAGCCCGTTCCCGCAGATTTCGGCTCTTGAGCCGTCGGCGTTGTATATGTCCATTCTCAAATTTGCAACTTTCGACGGCGAGATGAATATAATTCCGTCCGAACCCACCCCGAAGTGCCTGTCGGAGAGCTTTTTTGAAAGCTCCCCGGGGTTTGGCGGGAATGGCTGATTAAAGCAGTCTATATAAATGTAGTCATTTCCAGTACCTTGCATTTTTGTGAAATTCACTGCAACAATCCCTCCAGCGTCAAGCTTTTCCGAATTTGCAGCAAAACACCGGACTTTTCCTAATAGCTATGAGCTGCTCTGTGGCATTTTTTCACTGGATAATTGCCCAGTAACTAACAAAACATAAGGAAAAGGTAGGTGATTTTGCTTGGCGATAGTCTTTATAAGAACCGTGATTGTATTTGTGGTTCTTATCCTTTCTATGCGCCTGATGGGAAAAAGGCAACTGGGAGAGCTTGAACTTTCTGAAGTTGTTGTTGCAGTTTTAATTTCGGATATGGCATCGCACCCGCTTCAGGACATCGGAGTACCCCTTTTTAACGGACTGCTGCCGGTAATCGTGCTGCTGTGCTGTGAAATTCTTATATCCGGCGCCATTGTTAAAAGTGTGCGCTTTAGAGCCATGGTGTGCGGAAGGCCGAGCATACTCATCGAAAACGGAAAAATAATTCAGTCGGAGATGAAGCGATGCCGCTTCACCGTCGACGAGCTTACGGAGGACCTGAGAAAAAAAGGCATTACCGACATAAGCAAGGTCAAATACGCCGTTTTGGAAACGGACGGGACCCTCACCGCCCTGCCCTATGCCACCGAAAATCCTCCGAGCGCCGCCGACCTGAAGGTTCAGGTTGGCGATTTCTCCATACCCTACACGATTATCAGCGGCGGCAGGTTAATTGAGCACAACCTTAAGGACAGCGGACACGACATGCAGTGGCTTAACGCCCAGCTCAGCAGCAGGAACATAAGCAGCCCAAAGGATGTCTATTATATGACGGTTGACAACTTTGAAAGAGTATATTTTCTTCCCAAGGAGCCGAGGAAATGAAGAAGGAAATCATAACCGGAATAATATTTCTTCTCATTTTCGCCCTTACCCTGGTTAACACTCACATCCTTGAAAAACTTACATCCGAGCTTCTCGATTTAATCGAGCAATCGCGCTCCTACGCCGAAAAAGGAGATTGGGAAAACGCAATAAACAAGGCACTGGAGGCAGAGCAGCGCTGGAACAAAGCAGACCCCTATACGCACATTGTTGTGCGGCACTCCGAGATAGACAGCACGACCGACGCCTTCTATGAACTGCTCAAAGCGCTTTACAGTGAGGAAATCGGCAATGCCAAGGGCGCATATATGGCCGTAACAGCGCACCTTGTCAGCATACAGGGCATGGACAAAGTAACGTTGGGCAGCATTTTTTAGCTTTTGTCGCTCAGGAGCTTCTTTATTTCCTGCATGAAGGTATTGATGTCACGGAATTCCCGGTATACGGAGGCAAACCTGACGTACGCAACCTCGTCAAGATCCTTGAGCCTTTGCATGACTAGCTCCCCGATTTCCCGGCTCGAAACTTCCCTCTCCAGCGAATTCTGGAGCTCCTGCTCGATTTCATTTGCGATTCTTTCAAGCTCGGACATAGGTACCTTCCGCTTCTCGCAGGCTCTAATCATTCCGTTTAAAAGCTTTACCCTGTCAAAGGTCTGCCTGCTGCCGTTCTTTTTCACGACTATGAGCGGCAGTCTTTCCATGACTTCGTAGGTGGTAAATCGCTTCTGACAGGAGAGGCATTCACGGCGCCTTCTGATTGTGGTGCCTTCCTCAGCAGGCCTGGAATCGATGACCTTACTCTCTCCATAACCGCAATAGGGACACTTCATATTAGCCTCCTTTGCTCCGCAGAAACAGCTTTCTTTAGCTGCAAGCAGATTAACCGGTTTCCGCGGCTGCCGCTATTTCAGCGAGCGGCGCGCCTTTTTACTTTCTTTGGACACCAGAAATGCTGTACCGCCAATACCGCCTTAAATCTCATTGTACCATGACAGACAATTCATGGTACAAGTCGTTTCCGCCAAGACTGCGGGCCACTGCAGGCGTTAATATTAAATAACAATCTGCCACGCGGCAAGGGGCGGAAAACGGCTATAAATCACAACATATTGTACCATAATTCCAAAACCTTGTATATATAAAAATACAGCTTCAAACAAGAAAATTGAAGCTGTATTTAATTATTTAAACTAGTATTTCCACCAAATCGCTCAGAACATCACGGAGCCCGACCGGTGTTACGGTACCGCTGGCTAGCATATCGATTATAAGGCCAATTTTTCGGGAATCCGCCGTTATGCCCCTTACGCTGTCCTCTTCGCAGCCACCGGTTTTTCGTATTCCCACTCCGTAGTTTTCGAGTAATGTAACACCATTGGAACTCAAGACCTCGTCGATTGTTATGTAGTATACGAGCTCCGTGTCACCTTCCTCTCCCAAATTTACATTTTTACGACAAACCTCAATTTTTCGCATACTAATCCAGCCCCTCCATTATTGTGTTTGTTCTGATTATTCCATATAAATTTTGGAATTTCCAGAGCTAAAAATCGCAATTTTCGACAATAAACGGCAAGAACTCAATATATAGTATGCATGTAAAATTTTACTTGTTGCCAAACACAATTTTTCCTTTAAAATAAATTTAGAAGCAGTTCAATTTCAGCTTTACTTTACCCATTTATTTCATCATTTTATTTATCTGCTTTACCATAAATAACCCGGGAGATGGCAAAATTGAGAAAACTCTTACATAGAATGTCTAAAATGTGTGACGAGGCTTATTTTATTATAAGGTCCTCACTTATTCTAACCTGCATGATGCTCGCATGCTGTTTGCTGGCACTGTTGATTGCGGGTAAATTCACCGCGAATACATATGAGCTGCACCGCTTTGCCAAGGAGCTTTTCACCCTGCCACAGGCGATACTGATAATCGCAGCCATAGCCTCCGCGGTCATAGAGGACTACTCTACAAGAGACTGAGCAGCTCCTCGCGGTCGTACAGCGCGTTTAGAATATCGAGCAGCGAATCCGCGCTTAGCTTTTCGGGGAGTCCGAGCCTTGCCGTAAGCTCGCGTCTTCGCTCCGCGGCTCCCTCTTTGCCGCTTAGGCCCAGCTCATACAAATCCGACTTTGTGATACGGCCTTTTCTTATGTGTTCCGACTCATCCTCGAATGTCGCTCCGGCGCGCCTTAGAGCCTGAATAAGGGTTTCGGGAGACATGCCCTCCACCCCGAGTTTCCCCTCCCTGGACGGGCTGTGCTTGCGTCTTTCCTTACCGGAGACCTCGGGGATGTACGCATTTTTTATGGAATCCGGAGTGATGGCGGATTTTAGATAGTTTCTTATCACAAATCCAGCCCCGTCGCTGTCTGTCAGAATGATTATGCCTCTCTTGCTCGCAAGCTTCCTCAGAAGCTCGAGCTTTTCTTTATCGGAGAAGATGCCAAATCCGCTTGTTTCTATTATCGTCGTATCAACAATCTGGGACAGGGTGTTTTTATCGTATCGTCCTTCCACTACTATGACTTCTTTTACTTTAATCATCTTACAACCCTGTCCACCGCAAGTTTCATAAGCATTATTTTAAGAAGCTCCTCATCGTCAGTCGCATCACTTTTCATAAGGTAATCCGTTTCAGCGGCGAGTTTCACCGCGTTTTCGCACCAGTCAAGCGATACATTTTTGGCGTTTTCCATTAAAAGCCTCGCAGGATAAATTTTTCTCATCTCGCAAAGCTCCTTGAGATAGGAAGCGTCCTTGCCAGTTTCTAGGCAGAGCTTTGCGTAATATAGCTGTCTTAGCTGTTTTGATATTATGGCCAATAGCTTAATGGGGTGCTCTCTCAGCTCGAGCAAATCAGCCATAACTCCCGCCGCCCTGTCGAAATCCCCTTTTGCTATTGCGTCGGTCATGTCAAAAACTCTTGCCGACACCTCGGGAGTGCCGACCGCGTCAATATCGGCCCTCCTTATCTTTTTCGACTTAGAATAGGCGGCGATTTTCTCAACCTCTCTGATGAGGTTTGTCATGGAATCGCCACAGAGAAATAGCATATATTGAGCTTCAGTGCGGTCAATGCTTCGGTTAAGCGCCGCAAAGCGCCTTGCGAGCCATGGAATGAGGTCGGATTCCTCCTGTATTCCGAACTCAACCGAAGCCCCGATTTTGTTTAAAGCCTGGTGTATTCTTGTTGTTCCAATAGGTTTAAATTCAGGGTCCGAAAAGAAAAAAACAAGGCAGCAGTAATCGGGAATGTCGCTTATAATCCTCTCAAGCTTGGTTCCGACCTCTTCGCCCGCGTTATAAAAGTCGAAATCTCTTACTTCGACCAGTGTGCGCTCAGAAAATACGGGGAGCGCGTCCACGGCGTCTGCAAGCGCGGTTAAATCTATGTTTTTCCCTTCAAAATATTTGTGGTTGAACTCCTCCATGCCCTCCGGCAGGAGGAGCTTTTTCATCTCTTTGAAATAGTATTCCTTGAGGTAGGTCTCCCTTCCCCAGAGAACATAAAGGGGCTTTAGGCAATTATCCGAAATCGCCTTTTTCAGCTCGGAATATTCCTTTCTTCCCTCGTTCTTGCCGTCCTTTTTTGAATATGCCATTACTTTAACCTCACAGCAGCATTTCCCAGAATATCCGTTCTGAGTACGGTAATATTTCTTTCTGAAAGTCTGCCCAGCAATTCTTCCGCGGGGTGTCCGTATGTATTGTAACCGACGGAAATTATAACATTCTCGGGAGTTAGCGCGTCAAGCAGTTCCTTGGAAGTGGAGTATTTTGAGCCGTGGTGCCCGGCAACCAGAACCTCTATGTCCGGAAGCTCAAAGAGCTTTATAAACCTTCTCTCAAGCGCCGAAGTGATGTCTCCCGTAATCAGCACGTCGTTTTCACCCACCGAAAACATGGCAACTACGCCTTTTTCATTCTCCGTATTGCCCCCAATCGGGGCGTAGAGGCGAATTGATGTTTCACCGTTTGCTAGTTGCAGATTTTGGGTGACATACAGGACTTCAATATCCCGCTTTTCGGCAAGCTCCCTTATCTGCGTATAGTAGTATTGGTAATCCTCGTCAGATTTGAAGCTATCGTCAATGTACGGCATGGCAAGGAGTTTTACGTCTGTTTGCTCCATGAGCCTAGTTATTCCGTTTGCATGGTCTGAATGAAAATGCGTAATAACCAGCAGGTCTATGCTGCTCCGGTTTATGCTGCGCAGGAACTGCGTGGTTAAAATGCCCGGATTTGAAGCACCATTCCCGCCGCAATCCACGACGAATGTGTGCTCTTTCGTGGTGATGACTATGCTCTGCCCCTGCCCTACGTCCACGGCAGTAACCGTCATATTCGTTCTATCAACAAAATATCCCGACAGGAGAATCGAAAGGCAGAGGGTGATAATAACGCTGCAAAGCGGGATAATCAGCCTTGGTTTGCGCTTTCTGTTAATTATCAGCCACCCGAGCAGCAGGTATACAAAAACAAGCCAGAGCCTGGTAAACAGGCTGAGCATTGACAGCGAAGCAAAGCGGAATTTTGAAAGCCAAAGGACAAGGTCAGTGTTGTACCTTACAAGCCAGGAAACAAGCCAGGCGGCGATTTTTCCTAAAGGGGTAAATATAAAACCAAAGATAACCGAGATAAGCCCTCCGCAGAAGGCGAAGGATACCGACCACAGGGTAAGGAGATTGGCCAGAGGGGAAATCAGTGAGACATATTTAAAATGGAGCGCTATAAGCGGTGTTGTAAACACAAGCGCGCCAAGCGTACTTGAGAGTGTTGCGGCAGTAAAGCTCCAAACAGCTCTGAAAAGAGGGTTTTTAAACAGTTTTTTCTCCAAACTGCTTGAGAAAAACGCATTTATTCTGCCCGAAAACAGAACTATTCCACCCATTGCGGCAAAGGAGAGCTGAAGCCCTACGTTCCCCGCCGAATACGGGTTGATTAAAAGCAGCAGCATAAGCGCAGCGGCGAGCGAGGTCGCGTGGTCGCTTTCACGCCTTACCAGCGGAGCGGCAAGCAGAAGAATCTGCATTACGCCGGCGCGCACGACGGAAGGTGTATTCCCCACCATAGCCATGAAAACCAGGATAATCGGAATGCAGATTACAGCCCCCATGCGCTTTCGGCGCATAAGCGTCATAATAAGGCCGACAAGGAAGGAGACATGCATTCCTGAAACCGCGACGACGTGCGAGGTACCCGCCGAGGACATGGCCGATGTAAGGCGGCTGTCCTTATTGAGAAGCGTCCTGTCACCGGTTAAAAGCGCGAGGATGAACGGCGCAGTATCGCCTTCGAAGATTTCGGAGATTTTTTCATTTAAAACCTTAGAGAGGTACTGGGGATAGTGTTTAAGAGGCAGCTTTTCCGCACGGGTAACGGAGATTTCGCCCCTTTGATACGCGATAAGGAATACACCCTTTGAGGTGTAGTAGTCCGTTTCCTCCCCGTAACTTACGGAGGATTTGAAAAGGCGTGCACTCAGCTCTATTACGTCTCCCGGAGAAAGCGCCGGAGTTATGTCGTCGGCATAAAGGAGAATCCTTATTCCCAGAGGGCTTTTTTCCTGCTTGATTTTTGCATAGAGAGAAAAACCGCGCTCCGTGGCCTGTGGGTAGTCCAAAACCTCGGCCTTTATAACCGTTGTCTCACCGTCGAGATACTCATAGGGCTTATAGATTACCTTGTAGTAGGCATAGTTCCATAGAAAACCGGCTACAAACCCGAAGGCAATCAGCATTGCCCGAAGCCGAACATCTCCGTTTAACAGGAGCGCAAGCAGGCCAATAGCGGCAAAAAGGGCGGCAGCAATCAAAAGCCATTCCGGAGGAAGGGCGTACTTAGCGAGAAATATGGCCGCCGAGAACGAAAAGGCAAAGACGGCAAGCTTCCTCAAGGTTTCACCTCATAAAACAAAGGGGCGGTCACACGGCCGCCCCATATATAATGCCTATACGAGCTTCTCTCCCAGGGGTCTGCCGGCCAGCACATGGAAATGCAGGTGGAAAACGGTCTGCCCCGCGTCGGCGCCGCAGTTTGCGATAACGCGGTAGCCGCCGTCAAGCTTTAAATCCTTTGCGATTTTCGGAATTGCCTCAAGGCATTTTGCGACAAGCGCGGAGTTTTCCGCGTTCATCTCGTTCATAGAAGCGATGTGCTTTTTGGGGATGACGAGGAGATGCACCGGGGTCTGAGGATTAATATCCTTAAAGGCGTAGACATGCTCGTCCTCGTAGACGCTGGCGGATTTAATCTCCCCTGCCGCAATTTTGCAGAAAATACAGTTGGACACTATATTTACCTCCCTACTTTGCTTTCTCAGAAACAAAGCTCCTGACTTTCGCCATGGCATCCTTCAGCAGCGAAATATCCTTACCGCCGCCCATCGCTATATCGGGCTTTCCGCCGCCGCTGCCGCCCATGATGGAAGTGACGAATTTTATCATGTCCCCCGCCTTTATGCCGCGCGCTATGGCGTTCTTGCCGCAGACGGCGAGCAGAGTTATCTTGTCTCCACCGGTGGCCGCGAGAAGGCCGACCACGGCGTCGTCACGGTCCTTTAGCGTATTTGCGACGGTGCGAAGGTCGTCGGCAGTAAAGCCCTCGCGCGAAACGGTGACTATCTTAAGTCCGTCGACATCCTTAGAGCCGTGGAGGAAGCGCTCGGCCTCTGTTTGAAGCTGCTGCTCATGGATTTTCTCGTAGTTCTTTTTCGTTTCCCTGAGTTCCTCCATTATCTGGTGAGCACGTTGCACGAGATCTTTTGGGGTTGTCTTGAGCTCCTCGGCGACAGTAAATATCAGCTTTACGCGCTCGTTCGTATAGTCGAGAACACGCTTGCCCACCACAGCCTCTATGCGGCGCACGCCCGAGGCAACCGAAAACTCAGCCAGGATACGGAAAGAGCCGATTTTCGCGGTGTTGGCAAGGTGCGTACCGCCGCAAAGCTCGATGGAGTAATCCCCCATCCTGACCACGCGTACTGTGTCGTCGTACTTCTCCCCGAAAAGTGCGATTGCACCCATGGCCTTCGCCTCTGCAATGGGCATTTCACGCACGAGAACCTCAAGGTCCATTAAAATCATATCGTTTACTTCGGAGTCGATGGCGGCAATCTCCTCGGGTGTCAGCGCCGAGAAGTGAGTAAAGTCAAAGCGCACGGTATCGGGCGAAACAAGCGAACCTGCCTGCTCGACATGGTTTCCGAGCACGTTGCGAAGCGCCTTTTGCAGGAGATGGGTCGCGCTGTGTGCGCGCATAATCGCCCTTCTGCGCTCGGCGTCAACCGAGGCGGTGACGGCCTGGCCGACCTTTATCTCGCCTTCTTTGACGATACCTGTGTGCAGGAATTTGTCGTCCTTTGAGGGGCGGACGTCTGTGACCTCAAAAAGCAGCCCTTCGGCCTTGAGAACGCCGGTGTCCGCGACCTGCCCGCCCTTTTCGGCGTAGAACGGGGTCGTATCAAGAACCACTATGGCCTCTTCTCCGGCGAATGCGGCGGAGCGAGGCTCGTTATCAACCACTATTGCAAGCACTGTGCCCGTATCTTCAAACTTTTCGTAGCCTGTAAAGTTGGTTTTAATGCTCTTGTCAAGCCCGAGGTCAAGGCTCTCCCAGCCGAAATCGCCGAGAGCGGCCGTCGCGGCTCTGGCTCTCTCCCTCTGCTCCTTCATATGAGCGTTGAAGGCATCGAGGTCAACGGTCATCTTCTGTTCTTCGAGAATTTCTATCGTGAGGTCTATGGGGAAGCCGTAAGTGTCGTAGAGCTTAAAGCTGTTCTCGCCGCTCATTACGGTATCGCCATTTGCCCTCATCTCCTCGACCATCTCGCCGAGAATCTTCATGCCCGCGTCAATGGTCTTGTTGAAGTTCTCTTCCTCAACTTTAATAATCTTTGTGATATACTCGCGCTTTTCCTCAAGCTCGGGATAGGCTTCCTTGCTCTCGTTAATAACCGTCTGACAAACTTCATATAGGAATGGCTTTGTGACTCCGAGGAGCTTGCCGTGCCTTGCCGCGCGGCGCAGTAGCCTGCGCAGGACGTATCCCCTGCCCTCGTTTGAGGGGAGAATGCCGTCGGAAATAAGCATGGTTGTGCTGCGGATATGGTCCGTTATTACGCGCAGCGAAACATCAGCCTTCTCGCTCTTGCCGTAGGTAACGCCGGTAATCTGGGAAACGTGGTTTGTTATGTTCATAACGGTGTCGACATCAAACAGGGTGTTTACGCCCTGCATGATGCAGGCAAGGCGCTCTAGGCCCATGCCGGTGTCTATATTCTTCTGCTTGAGCTCAGTATAGTTGCCGTTGCCGTCGTTATTAAACTGGGTGAAAACGAGGTTCCAGAATTCAACGTAGCGGTCGCAGTCGCAGCCGACCTTGCAGTCCGGGCTACCGCAGCCGTGCTCAGGCCCCCTGTCAAAATAGATTTCAGAGCAGGGGCCGCAAGGGCCGGCGCCAATTTCCCAGAAGTTGTCCTCCTTGCCCAGCCTTGCCATGTGGTCAGGGCTGACGCCAACCTCTTTGGTCCATATATCGTAGGCCTCGTCGTCCTCAAGGTAGACGCTGACATAGAGCTTGTCCTTCGGTATTTTGAGTTCCTCGGTTACAAACTCCCACGCCCAGGTAATGGCCTCTCTCTTGAAGTAATCGCCGAAGGAGAAGTTTCCGAGCATTTCAAAGAAGGTTCCGTGGCGGCTCGTCTTGCCGACGCGCTCTATGTCGGGCGTGCGTATGCACTTCTGGCAGGTTGTCATGCGCCTTCTCGGCGGTATGGCCTCGCCGCTGAAGTACGGTTTTAAAGGCGCCATTCCGGAATTTATAAGAAGCAGGCTGTTGTCGCCCTGCGGCAACAGCGGAAAGCTGGGATGGCGCAGATGCCCCTTGCTTTCAAAAAACGACAGGAATTTTTCTCTGAGCTCATTCAGGCCAAGTTTTTCCATTAATAATGCCTCCGGTATAAACTAATTTTCTTTTCTGAGTATTGAATTGGGCGCGGCTGGGCAGGGGAGCTTCGCCCTGTACAGCATCAACGGGTGCGGTGTGGAGTCTATTGGATTGCCCTCCATATCCTCCATATCGCCCATTGTAAAGCGTACGGGCTCCATATCCGGCGTCAAAAGCTCCATAGTATCGCCCTTAGACACTTTGTTTCTCTGGCTCAGTACGGCAAATCCGTCCGGCTCGCAGCTTTCAACCAAAGCCGAAAACTCCCAGTCTCTTATGTAACGGGAGTCCCTGTAATACTGGCCATTGCCGCTGTCGCCGAAGAAAAAGCCGGTATAATAATCACGGTGGCTGACCTTGTAAACCTCGTTTATCCACACGGAAGGTACTTTCCCGCCGGCCAGAACGGCGTTAAGCGCCTTTTTATACGCGTTTGTAATCACGGCCGTATAATATGAGGACTTCATGCGGCCCTCTATTTTGAATGAGGATATACCCGCCGATAACAGTTCGGGTATGTGCTCGATCATACACAGGTCTTTTGAATTTAAGATATGTGCCCCGCCGTCCTCGAAAATCTCAAAATACTCCCCCGGGCGCTTTTCCTCCATTAGATAGTACTTCCAGCGACAGGGCTGGGCGCACTCTCCCCTGTTTGCGTCCCTGTGAGCCAGATAGTTTGACAAAAGGCAGCGCCCGGATATTGAGACGCACATTGAGCCGTGGACAAAGGTCTCTATCTCAAGACTTTTGGGGGTTTTGGCCCTTATTGAGGCAATCGAGTCAAGGGCCAGCTCCCGGGCCAGAATAACCCGGGAGGCCCCCAAATCGCTTAGCATATTCGCGGTTTCCGAGTTCATAATCCCCGCCTGCGTGCTTATGTGGACAGGCAGCCTGGGCGCATACCTTTTTGCAAGGGAGAGCACGCCCAAATCCGTAATTATCACCGCGTCGGCGCCAATCTCCTGCAGGTATTCAAGGAACTGCGGAAGCAGCTTCAGGTCGTCCTCGCCCGGTATTATATTACAGGTGATATAGGCTCTTATGTCCTTTTGATGGCAAAGGGAAACGGCATTTTTAAGTTCTTCATTATTGAAATTTCCCGCCGCGGCTCTCATGCCGAAGGATTTACCTGCCATATAAACGGCGTCCGCCCCATAGAGAAGAGCCAATTTAAGCTTTTCCATGTCACCCGCGGGGGATAAAATCTCCGCTCTAGCCGCCATAGTATTCCCCGTTTACAAACTCATCGAAGTCATCGGAGTTTGTGAAGAACTCGTGGTATCCGTCCTTGTGGAGAGCATAGAAGTAGTAGTCTGTGTCCGCCGGATAGAGCGCAGCTTCAATTGAAGCAAGGCCGGGGTTTGCTATCGGCGTGGGCGGCAAGCCCTCGTATTTATATGTGTTATAGGGGCTGTCTATTGCGATGTCTTCGTCGCTCAGCTTATCCTTTCGCTCAGGCAGTACATACTGAATCGTTGCGTCTATCTGCAGATAAGGATAGGCACTGCTGTTAAGGCGGTTGTATATTACAGAGGAAATGTAGGGCGATTCATCGTCTCCGGAGGTCTCTTTCTCAATCAGAGAAGCGATAATGATTATCTGGTCCATAGTGTAGCCGAGCTCCTGCGCCCTCTCGTACATTTCCTCGGTAACCTTTGCCCTGAAGTTGTTCAAGAATCTTATTATTACATCCTCGGGCTCGTCGTCAAGATAGAACTCATAGGTGTCCGGGAAAAGGTATCCTTCAAGCCGGCTCTCGTTTCCGAGAGTTGAGGGGTCAAGGAAATCGTACTCAAAATCATAATTTGCAGCGACTTCCAGAAGGGCGGAAGCCTTGCAGACACCGTACTTTTCCAGCGTTTCAAATATCTCGTACATCGTCTGGCCTTCGGGGAGCGTTACCTCAACAATATCGTCGGGGCCGGCCGAAGCGCCGAAGTGCATTTTCGAGATTATCGCGCGGTAATCGAGGTCCGTATTGAGCTCATAACTGCCGGGGTCAATCTTTTCCTTTGCGTTGGCTATTGTCGAAAAGAGCTTGAACAGCCACTTATATTCGATTATGCCCGCCTCTTTCAGCTCGCTGGCAACATCCCCTATCGTAAAATCTTCCGGGATGTTGACTATTGCGGTATGCGGCTCCTTGTTAAGAGCAAACACGTCATTTGCGAATATCCAGCCGGATACCGCAAGAATGCCGCTTATTATTATAACAAATAGAAAGTAGCTTAAGCCGCTCAAATGAAACAGCCTGTAAACCAAGCCTCTGCGCGGAGGTTTTCCACCCGAGCTTCGTTTTCCCCCTCTGCCGGACGTATTCCCTCTCCTGTTATAATCGTACCCCGCCCTTTGGGAGGTAGCGGCGGATTTAATGTCTATTTTCTTCGTAAATTCGTCATCCCTCTCGTATCCTCTGCTCCTTGAGCCGTACTGTGATTTACTAGTCCGCGTTCTGTCAGAGAGGGCTGAACTAGAAGAGCTTTTTGCCGCCCGTGATTCGTAACGGCGTCCAGCCCCATTTTTATAACTCATACTCATTTCTTCACCGAATTCGTAAGAATCTGCTCTGCAATCGCTTAGATATTCATTCCAAAACTTAAGGTCGTCATCCTCAATGCGGGTGTTCCCGGAAGATAAAGAGCCTATAGCAGAATCAAGGTCTTCCTCGAGCTTGTACTTGTCAAGGAAAGAGCCAAGAAAGTCGAGGTCTAAGGTGTCCTCAAAATTTTCCCTGTAGTCAGACATCTGTTTTATCCTCCCGGGTAACCGTATAATCAGATACTGCATAGAATATCACAGACGGCGCGAAACGCTCCGTAACTTTGCAAGTGAAAAGCCCCCGCATAAATGCCGCACTACAGTGGGAGGGCGAATAATAATTTGTGCGGAGAAAGGAATAAACTATGTTTTTCGGAAATGGCTTTGGCGGAAATAGTTGTATCTGGATACTACTTATTATCCTTATCCTGTGCTGCTGTTGCGGAGACCGCGATTTAGGCCCTAACTCCTGCGGCTGCGGCTGCTAGTTGAAAAACGAGTTTTGCGGGGCTCCTATCTGAGCCTCGCAATTTCGTTTTCAGTGACAACACAGCGTACCGGAACGTCATGGTCCTCTCTGGGAAGCCTCTCCACAAAGAATTTTGCGCGGGTAATGCCCACCGCAAAGTATCTGGCGTCCTTAAGGAACCTGTCGTAATATCCCCCGCCCTGTCCGACCCTAAAGCCTTCCCTGTCAAAGCTGAGGGCGGGAATGATTGCAAAATCTATTTTTTCAGGGGACAAAAGCTCCGCATCGACGGCCGGGGCAGGTATTTCGAATGCACCGGCTCCTATGTCTTCAAAGCTTCTAATAATCGCAGCGTCCATAATTCCGTTTCCCCTGATTAAGGGGAGCGTAACTATCTTGCCCATTTGTAGGGCAAGCTCTATTATTCTGTGGGTGTCCGGTTCGTTTTGTATGCTGTAATATGTGAAAATCGCGCGGGCGGACTTAAACTCCGGCAGCTTGGAGAGGTTCTCAAAAATGCCCCTGTCGCTTTCTGCTATATACTCCGGATTTAGCTCGGCATGGGCAGCCCTGTACTCCTTGCGCAGCCTTCTTTTTTCTCTGCGTATATCGTCATGCATGGCAAATATCCTCTCTTATTCTCTCAGCTGTCTCCGAGCCTTTAAGAACTCTGAGAAGCTCGAGCGCAAAATCCAGGGACGCGCCGGGGGCACGGCCCGTAACGATTTTTCCATCAGTAACAAAGGCGCGCGAGGAGTCGGCTTTTGCGCCGCTTATTTGGCTTTCAAGCCCGGGGTAGCAGGTGACGTCCTTGCCCTCCAGCAGTGAGAGCTTTGCCAGAACGCGTGGCCCTGCGCATATCGCGGCGAGCACGGCGCCAGCCTTATGCGCGGCTTTTATTACCTCGGAACACTTCGCGCTGGACTCGATGCTCTCCACGCCGCCCATGCCGCCGGGGATTACAATCATTTTGGCTTTTTGAGGGTCAATATCGTCAACGGTAATGTCGGTAAAAACTTCTATTCCGTGTCCGCCTCTGATACGGCGGTTTCCAACTCCGGCGAGCTTTACCTCAACACCGCCGCGGCGCAGTATATCACAGGCGGAAAGGGCCTCGATTTCCTCAAAGCCTGTTCCGATAAGAATGTAGACCATTACAATACCTCCTTAAGAAAATTGTAGATTTCCTCATGTATGTCCTCAACGGTCCGCATTCGGCCGTTCTTTATGCAGTCTATCCTGGTCCATTTGTAATACTCGGCCGCAGCGCGCGCGCATTCGTGGCATTTCCTGAGATATTCGATGTCCGTTTCGTGGATGTCTCCCTTGGTGTTGGTGGCGCCTTCCCTTTTTCTGAGCTGCTCAACCGCGGTATCCACCGGCACATCCATGTAAATCACGGCATCCGGCTTTGGCAGGCCGAGAAGCGTGTATTCAAAGTGCTCGAGCCAGGCGAAGAACTCCTCGCGCTCGCCGGCAGGGAGCTTTGAAGCCTGGTGCACGGCGTTGGATGTTGTGTACCTGTCAGAAAGAACAATTCCGCCGCCCTGATAATAATCTTTCCATACCTTTTTATATGATGCAAAGCGGTCGACGGCAAAAAATGTCGATGCCGCATAGGCGTTTACATCCTCGGGTCTGCTGCCGAACTCACCTGCAAGGTACATTCGAAGCGGCGCTGATGAAGGCTCGCTGTACTGAGGGAACACCAGCCTGAGAAAAGCCCTGCCCTCGGCTTCAAGACGCCTGCAGAGCATTTTGAACTGGGTGGATTTGCCTGAGCCGTCTATCCCTTCAAATACTATGAGCCTTCCCATCATGTACCTCCAAAACCTAATCGTCTCTTATCCTCTGCCCTATGACCGCAAAAAGAAAGAGAGGGAGCTTCAGCATGCGCTTAAATCTGCTCGGCTGCTTAATGAGCCTGTAGAGCCACTCAAAACCGGCCCTGCGCCAGGCTTCAGGCGCTCTTTCCGCTACTCCCGCGTAAACGTCGAGCACTCCGCCGAGGCCCGCCATGAGCCCCGCGGAAACCTTGCCCGCGTGCTCGTGCATCCAAATCTCCTGCTTCGGCGCACCCAGGCACACCAGCAGAAAATCGGGTTTTGCCTCGTTTATTGCGGCGATTACGGGCACATCGTCCGTAGAATAGCCGTGGGCTGTACCGCAGATGTCAAGTCCCGTGTACTTCTCTTTCAGCTTTTCAGCGGCAAGCTCGGCGACACCCGGTTTTGCGCCGAAAAGAAAAATTTTTTTGTTCTCGGAGGCAAGCTTCTCGATAAATGCCGAGGCAAAATCTATGCCCGGAACACGCGATTTTAAGGGTCTTGAAAGCATTCTCGCCCCATAGATTATGCCTATTCCGTCCGGCAAAACCATCGAAGCGTCATGGAGCGCCTGCCTCAACTTACCGTCTTTGCGCGCCATCCATACGATTTCGGGGTTTGGGGTCACCACATACCCGCCCCTTAAACGCGACGCCTTTTCAACTGCCTCCTTAAGCGTGAGATTGTCAAATCCGACGCCCAGAACGTCGATACGCATAATTCACCGCCTGTTTACGGATTCAAAGTATAGTTTGGAGCCTCCTTGGTGATATAGATGTCGTGCGGATGGCTCTCCTTGAGGCCGGCTGAGGTTATTTTGACAAAACGGCCGTCTTTCTTGAGGTCGGCTATCGTAGGTGTGCCGCAGTAGCCCATGCCGGCGCGCACGCCGCCCGTCATCTGGTAGATGGTCTCGGAAACCGGACCCCTGTAGGGAACGCGGCCCTCGACGCCTTCTGGGACAAGCTTTTTGTTGTCTTCCTGGAAGTACCTGTCCTTGCTGCCCTTCGCCATGGCGGCAAGCGAGCCCATGCCGCGGTAAACCTTAAACTGCCTGCCCTGGTAAACCTCGGTCTCACCCGGACTCTCCTCACAGCCTGCGAGAACGGAGCCGAGCATCACAACGTCGGCGCCCGCTGCTATAGCCTTTACTATATCGCCCGAATACTTAACTCCGCCGTCCGCTATGACCGGCACGTTGTGCTTTTGAGCAACAGAAGCCGCGTTCATTATTGCCGTTATCTGGGGAACGCCAATGCCCGCGACAACTCGGGTGGTGCATATGGAGCCGGGCCCGATACCGACCTTGATGCCGTCGGCTCCCGCGCCGATAAGCGCCCCGGCGGCCTCTGCTGTCGCGATATTGCCGGCTATAAGCTGTATTGCCGGGAATTTTGACTTTATCTTATCTATGCAGATTAATACATTCTTTGAATGACCGTGCGCAGAGTCCAGCACAAGCACGTCAACCCCGACTTCGATAAGAGCCGCAGCCCTTTCAAGCACGTCACCCGTCGCCCCTATTGCGGCTCCGACAAGCAGGCGTCCGGCCTCGTCCCTTGCCGAGTTCGGGTAAGTGCGCGCCTTTTCGATGTCCTTGATTGTAATAAGTCCCTTAAGAGCGAAGTTTTCGTCGACTATCGGCAGCTTTTCGATTTTATGGCGGCGCAGTATCTGCTTGGCCTCCTCCAAAGTCGTGCCCTCTCTCGCGGTAATGAGGTTATCCTTTGTCATTACGTTTTCTATAAGCTGCGAGAAGTCGTCCTCGAACTTCATGTCGCGGTTTGTTATGATGCCTACGAGCTTCCCGTTTTCCACGATGGGCACGCCCGAAATCTTGTACTTTGCCATAAGCTCATCCGCGTCCGCGAGGGTGTTCTTCGGGCCGAGGAAGAAGGGGTTTGTGATAACGCCGTTTTCCGAGCGCTTTACCATGTCAACCTGTTCGGCCTGAGCCTCAATGCTCATGTTTTTGTGTATTATGCCGATACCGCCCTCGCGCGCTATTGCGATAGCCATGCGGGACTCGGTCACGGTGTCCATTGCGGCACTCATAATGGGAATGTTGAGCTTAATATTCCTGGTCAGTTTTGTCGATAAATCGACATCGGCGGGTAAAACACTGCTCTCGCCCGGTATCAAAAGAACATCGTCAAATGTAATGCCTTCTGCAAGGATTTTATTTTGTAAAACATTTTCTGAGTTCATGGCAAGGCTCCTTACTCGACGCTCATTTTGAGCTTATTTTTGATTAATGAATATTTAGAGTAGTGTACTACTATTGAGACTTATTGTCAACGTATTGCCTTTTGAACATAGCTAGTTTTGCCCCGAGCGCGCGTAATAAAACATGTATTGCTGGGCAACTCCCGCGTACTGACCGAAAACGGAAGGAGAAAAATCTTTGGGGTAATTCCCCCTTAGAGCCCGCTTTATCCAGACGTCCTTTGGAAAAGCGTCAAGCATCTGAAGCCCGAATAGGACTATGCAGTTTGCAACCTTGTCACCCACCCCGCTGATTGTCTTGAGCGTATTAAGCGCCGTTTCATATCCCGCAGCTGTGAGTTTGTCGAGGTCAAGCCTTCCCTCGGCGACTGCGCGGGCCGCATCTATTATGTAGGGTGCCCTGTATCCGCAGCGTACGGGGGCAAGGTCCTCGGGAGAAAGCGGGGCCAGTTTCTCCGCAGCGGGAAAGGTAAAGAGCGTTTTGCCCTCAAACTCTACGGGCTCTCCATGGAGCTGGCATAGGGCTTCGATAATCTTTCTTATCCGCGGGATATTGTTGCACTGCGAAATTATAAAGGAGCAAAGCGCCTCCCACCTGTCCTGCCTGAGAATCCTTATTCCCTTGCCGAACTCGGCGGCTTTTTTCATATAGTCGTCTATGGAAAACATGCGGCGTATCTCCGCGTAATCCCTGTCAAGGTCGAAATAGTCTCTCCAGACCGCTTCAAAGGTCTCCTTATCGCTGGTTATGAACACCTTCTCCCCTTCCCGCCATACCCTCGCGGCGTGTTTTCTGAAAAGGCCGGTATAAACACCGCTCTCGTCCGGTATCCAGCGAAAGCACTGTCCGCACTCAAAAATTTTGACGGGGTCAAAGTCCTCTAGTTCCGTTATCTCCGTTAAGTTGTCAGTGAAACTAAGCTTCATAAAGCCTCCAGGGGGTGGTGTTCTCTATATAATTATAGCGCAAAAATCGAGCATAAAAAATATCATTTTGTAAATAACAGCATAATACTTATAAAAATGTTAAAAATAGAGCCGAAAAAATATCTGGAGTGATTATTTTGAGCACAAAGCGAATAGGAAGGCAGACCGTGGTGCTGCAAAATCCTCCGTCAATCATAGGACATGCCTGCGTCGTCGGAAAAAAAGAGGGAGAGGGCCCGTTAAGCGACAGCTTCGACCATATAAATGAGGATTCCTATTTTGGTGAAGCCACTTGGGAAAAGGCCGAGGTTGCAATGCAAAAACATGCCTTATCGCTTGCGCTTAACAAGGCTTCAATACCACCGTCAAAAGTGGAGTATTCCTTTGGCGGCGACCTTCTCAATCAATGCATAAGCTCCGCCTATGCAATGCGGGACAGCAATATACCTTTTTTCGGGCTCTTCGGAGCCTGTTCCACTATGTCTGAATCACTCATACTGGCTTCCATGCTTATTGACGGCGGTTTTGCCGATATAAGCGCTGCGGTGACCTCGTCGCATTTCTGCTCGGCGGAGCGTCAGTTCCGCTTCCCTCTTGAATACGGCGGCCAGCGCCCCCCCACTTCGCAGTGGACGGTTACGGGCTCCGGCGCCGTGATACTCTCGTCAAGCGGCACCGGCCCATATATAACGCATCTGACACCGGGCAAAATAGTCGACGCCGGAATCAAAGACGCAAACAATATGGGCGCCGCCATGGCTCCCGCGGCTTACGACACCTTGAAAACTCATTTTGATGATACGGGCTTTCCCCCCACCTATTACGATTTAATTGTTACGGGAGACCTCGGAAGCGTCGGACACTCAATAATCCTTGACTTTTTCAAAAGCGATGGGATTGACCTTTCGGCTATATATCAGGACTGCGGACTGATGATATACTCCGTCGACCAAGACGTTCACGCAGGCGGCTCGGGTTGCGGCTGCTCCGCCGCTGTTCTCACGGGGCATATATTAAACGGCATGAGAAGCGGCAGATGGAAAAGGGTACTTTTTGCCGCAACCGGGGCCCTTATGTCCCCTACCTCGACGATGCAGGGCGAGAGCATACTCGGCATCTGCCACGCCGTTACAATATCGATTGAAAAGGGCGGGTGACGAACATGTTCATTGACTATCTCAAGGCGTTTCTAGTTGGCGGTATACTCTGCGCCATAGGACAGGTGCTTATCGATAAAACCAAGCTCACTCCCGCCAGAATTCTGGTTTCCTACGTGGTGGCAGGTGTTATTCTAGGGGCGATTGGAATTTATCAGCCCTTCGCGGAATGGGCGGGCGCCGGTGCCACCGTGCCTCTTACGGGCTTTGGGAACGTTCTTGCAAAGGGAGTCAAAAAGGCCGTTGAGGAAATGGGGGCTCTGGGTATATTTACTGGCGGTCTGACGGCCGCAGCCGGCGGAATTGCCGCCGCAATATTCTTCGGGTACATTATCGCCCTCATATTCAAGCCTAGAGAAAAATAAGCAAGCGGTGCAGCCGAAATGACTGCACCGCTATTAGGTTTATGTTGCCTATTTGTTTCTGATATATTCGGGGAAGAGTTCCTCATCGGGCGGGATTATTGCCTCGATGGGCTTGGAGACTACGGTGTAGTTTACGAAATGCTTCCAGGTTACGTTATCGCTCGTGCTGTTATAACCCCAGGTCCCGCAGCCGAGCGTCATGGTAGAACGCATACCGTTGCCCCAGGAGCCGCTGTTGGAAAGCGACTGCGGCTGATTGACCATGATTCTGGAAACGGTCATGCGGCGGGCGAGCTTGTCAACCTGCTCGTCATTCTTGGTGTGGATGCCGCAGCTGTGTCCGTTGCCCATGTAGTTAAGGCAGGCTTCCATCTTATCCATAGCATCTTCAAAGCTCTTGCACTTGATAAGAGTGGCAATGACCGAAAGTTTCTCGCCGGTAAGCGGATAATCCTTGCCGATTCCGCCGTTCTCCTCTACCATTATGAACTTTACGTCCTCCGGGGCCTTAAGTCCCATGGCCTTGCACATCTCAGGAGCGGTTTTCGCAATGAGGTCGCGGGTAAGGTCATGGTTATTGTGGTCTTCGTGCCACTTCGGCCACATGGTCTTGATGATGATTTCTTTTTCCGGGCTGTCCTCTTTAACCAGATAGCCGCCCTCGGCCTCCATAGCCTTAATAAACTCATCATAGATTGCCTCGTGTACGACAATCTCGTTTTCGGAGGAGCAGGAAGTGGCGTTGTCAAAGGTCTTTGAGAGCATAATCTTGTGCGCCGCATCTTTAAGATCAGCGCTGGTGTCGACGTAAGTAACAACGTTACCGGTACCAACACCGACAGCAGGAGTGCCGGAACTGTATGCAACGCGAACCATCGGGGTGCCGCCGGTCGCAGCGATGTAATCGCACTGAGCCATTAGCTCGTGGGTTACCTCAATGGCAAACATTTCGGGTTCAACGCACATTACCAGATCTTCGGGTGCGCCGTACTTCTTAAGGACTGCCCTTATGTATTCTGTAACATACTGTAGGGTCTTCTTTCCTCTGGGATGCGGGGACATGATGATTGCGTTTCTGCTCTTTAGAGCCCAAAGAGCCTTGACACAAGGAGTAGCCTCGCCATTGGTGATGGGGATAAGAGCTGCGATGACGCCGACGGGCTTGATGTACTTGACTATCTGCTTTTCGACGTCAGTCTCTACGATGCCGACAGAGATTTCATCCTTCATGTCGCGCCATACGCCCTTGACCTTGTTGAGAATCTTATTGAATTTATCCTGTTCACGGCCCATGCGTGACTCTTCAACAAGCATCTTGGCAGCGGCTCTGCGGAAGTCCTCTTTGCAGCATTCCCAAGCGACAGCGGCGCAAAGCTCATTGACTCTGGCTTGGTCATAGCCCTCGGCAATTTTCTGGGCTGCAGAAGCTCTAGCTACAAGTTCCTGTACATATGCTTTTGCTTCATTCCTGTCCATAATTACACTCCTTTTTTATCAATTTTCATGACGTTTGACGGCCATTTTGAGAGTGGCCCCTATTACTTACGATTTTATTTTAAACATGTTCACTTTATTTGTCAATTAATATTATATAGTAAAAAATAAAAAATGAACATTTTTTAATGAACAATTTTTAAGCGATTTTTAGTACTTATTAAGGCCCGCTGGCAACATAATTGCTTTTTTCAGTCCGGAGTGTTATAATAAAAGACAAAAAAATGCATAATTCTACGGGCGGGGGTATTTGATGGAAAACTGGGACAATCTGAGAGAACGTTGTATAAACTGCACCGCCTGTCCCCTTTGCGAAACCCGGACCAACGTTGTATTTGGTTCAGGGAGCACAAATGCGGAAATCCTTTTCATAGGAGAGGGTCCCGGCGAGCAGGAGGACCTTAAGGGTGAAGCCTTTGTAGGCCGGGCAGGCAAGCTTCTGGACGACATGCTGGCCATTATTGGCCTAAACCGCAGCAACATTTATATTACAAACATAGTCAAATGCCGGCCTCCCAAGAACCGCGACCCTCTAAACACAGAGCAGGAGGCCTGTATCAAGTGGCTGCGCAAACAGACCGCGCTGTTAAAGCCGAAAATAATCGTCTGCCTGGGCCGCATAGCCGCGGCGCGCATAATCGGCCCGGATTTCAAGATAACCAGGGACCACGGCAAGTGGTATAAAGCGAACGAGTTCAGCATTATGGCGCTCTATCACCCTTCCGCCCTGCTGCGCGACCCGAGCAAAAGGCCCGAGACCTTTCTCGACCTAAAAGAGCTCAAGCGCAAGATTAAAGAAATATGCACACATACATATAACTAGCAACTTACACTGACAACAAATAACCCATAAGGAGCTTTCCCGTGATTGACTTTAAACCGGTTGAACTTTCTGACAAAGCATGGATGGACAAGCACTTCAAGGCTGAAGACTCAAGAAGCAGCGATTTTAATTTTACTAACGTCTTTATTTGGGGAAAATTCTTTGGCCTGACCGCCGCCGAAGTATCGGGCATGCTTGTATTCCGTACCCTTGTCAAGGACGAAATCTATTACTCCTTCCCTATTGGGACTGGCGATATGAAATCCTCGGTACTTGAGCTTTTAAGACACTGCCAGGAGTGCAGCGAACCCTTTAAACTCCGCGCCATCACCGCGGAGAACGCCGAAAAAATTGACATACTCTTCCCCTGTCTTTTCGATTTCACCCCGGAGCGCGATTACTTCGACTATATCTACCTGGCCGAGAAGCTGGCCACTCTCTCTGGAAAGCGCCTTCACGCCAAGCGAAACCATATCAATAAGTTTTTGAACACTTACAGGGATTGGAGCTTTGAGCCGCTCAGTGCTGATAACGTAGTGCTTTGCGCGGAAATGAACAAGGAATGGGCGCTGCGCTACAGAAGCGAGGATATTGACAGCACCTTTGACAGCGAGCAGGAGGCTCTTGACAAGGCACTATCAAACTTCACCGCCCTCGGCCTGGAAGGCGGGATATTGCGTGTTGACGGCGATGTTGTGGGTTTTACCATAGGCGAAAAACTGAGTAGCGACACCTATGTGGTGCATTTTGAGAAGGCTTTTCGGGAAATTAACGGCGCCTACTCGATGATAAACCGCGAATTCGTCAGATATGTGATGGAAAAACACCCGGAGATTGTCTATATAAACCGCGAGGACGACACGGGCGCCGAAAACCTCCGCCGCGCGAAGGAGTCTTACTACCCGGAATTTATGGTGGAAAAATATGTTGCGGTACCGAGAATACAAAGGAGTTCATATGACGCTGTTTCGCTTTGCAAAGGCGCAAGATAGGCCCAGACTGAGAGAAATCTGGAAACGCTCTTTTGGCGATTCGGAGGAGTATATTGACAGATTCCTGGACCATTTCGGTGTAGATTCCGGCATCGTGGGAGAGTGCGACGGAGAAATTGTCTGCTCCGCCTATATTCTGCCGACCGCCGGCCTCGTTCTAAAGGACGGAAGCAAACGGAGCTGCTCGTATCTCTACGCCATTTCAGTCATACCCGACTACCGCGGAAACGGGCTTGGCCGGGACGTGACCTTTGCGGCGGTTGACTTTTCTTACAGGCTTGGAAATGAGTTTGTAGTCCTCAAGCCTTCCGACGACGGGCTATATGATTTTTACAGGTCCTTAGGGTTTATAGAGCTGTCCTATGCAAATGAGTTTGTCTTCACTCCCGAGCAGCTTAAGCATTGCTCCGAAAAACATCTAAAAATATTACCCATTTCACCGGAGGAATACGGTATAATTCGGAGAAAAAACCTCAAGGGCAGGACGCATATTGAGCTTTCCGACATTGCCGTAAGCTATCAGCATAAGCTGGGAGCGCTTTACTCTCTGCTCCACGAGGGTGAGAAATACTGCGCCGCGGTCGAAAAGAACGGCTCTAACTTGTATATAAAAGAGCTGCTTGTTCCGAGCGATTTGGTTGTGTCCGCGGTTTCCGCACTGTCCGCGGAAATGCCGGCGTCCAAATACCGGGTAAGCGTCCCGGTTTTTGACGAAAAGTCCGCGGTAAGAACGGGTATGATTTTCCCCGCCGAGGATTATACAGCCGACTATCCCTTTCTATGCCTTGCCTACGACTAAAATGAATATTGAAACGAGCGTCTCAAAGCTGAGACGCTCGTTTTACTATTTGCCGGTTTTTTTCCTTGAGATCACGATTAGGGACAGAGCATAGAACACAAGGGCGGTAGCAAGTAAAATAACTATACTGAAATTCGCCGAGACAACCTTGTCTCCGAACTTATACGTAATTCCCATAAGTTCTTTGAAATTCTCGATTACGGACTCCGGTGCGCCCGCAAAAGTTGCGGCCATGGGCTCTGCCGTTATCTCCTGCCTCAGCAGCGCAGCCGCGTGCGAAACCGGAAACAGCTTTATTACCCACTGTACGCCGACCGGCAGCTGACCAATCGGCAGATATATGCCGGTCAAGAAACCTATGACGGTTCCTATTATAGTACTGGCCGTGGAAAAGGCATTTGTGCTATTAAAAAAAGAGGTGATAAACAGCACTATTGAGGTGTTTGTAAACGTCGACAGCAGAATAAGTCCAAAAACTTTAGCAAGGGAAGCAAGGCTTAGAAGCTCGCCGCCGAAGGCCACAACATAAACCTCCGCCAGCACCAGCGTCACAAGGCTCATTATCACACCGATTATAAAGGAGCTTATAGTGTATCCACCGACTATGCTGCTGCGGCTGAGCGGCGAGGCCGAAAAGTCCTTCGAAATCTTTTTGACCTTATCCTCCACCATGGTTCCGAAGGCGCCCATTGTAGTTGTGATGGATGTAACAGCCAAAAGCCCGGCCACTATCCACGAATCCATCAGGTATCTTGTGCCAGGTAAATTTCCCAGGCTGTTAACCCAAACATCGCCCAAAAAAAGGGCGTATAATCCGATTATTATGAGAACGGCGAGGAGAGAAAAGAACACTGCGGTTTTGTCCTTAAAAAACACCTTGAGGTTTCTCTTTGCAAATCCGCTCATTCCCTTATCCCCTCCCCGGTAATCGCGATGAACGCATCGTCCATCGTACCCATCAATACTTCAAAGCCTGAGATATTGTCCTTGCACCTTTCTATTATCGGCAGGGCGTCAAGAGTTGACTTTAGCCTGAGAATGTACTGGTCTGCATGCTTTTCGTATGTAATATCGGTTGAACGGAGAATCTTCTCAAGCCCGTCACCGTCACTGCTTACAAGCACCAGCTTGTCGCTTGTAAACCTCTCCTTTAGCTCCGCGGGCGTCCCCTTGGCGGCAATCTCGCCCTTGTCTATGACTATCACATAGTCGGCGCCCGCCGCTTCCTCCATATAGTGGGTAGTCAGAAAGACTGTCATGCCCGTCATTTTTTGCAGCTCGATTATAGTATCCCAGACATTCTTCCTGGTCTGGGGGTCGAGTCCTGTTGTCGGCTCGTCGAGAAAGAGGATTTTCGGGGTGTTCAGCAGCGCCCTTGCAATATCGCACCTCCTGCGCTGGCCGCCGGAGAGTTTTCCGTAGGGGCGTTTCAGCAGTTCTTTTATGTTTGTAATCTCCGCTACCCTGTTTACCGCTTCTTTTAGCTTCACGCCCTTAAGCCCGTAAAAGTTGCCGCGTATCCTGAGGTTTTCATCTACGGTCAGTAAGGAATCAAGCAGGCTGTCCTGAAATACTACCCCGATAACAGAGCGGATGTAGTCGTCGTCCTTTCCGAGCGTATGGCTGTCTATTAATACCTTTCCTTCGTCCTGCTTTAAAAGGGTGCACAATATGTCTATCGTTGTGGACTTTCCCGCACCGTTCGGGCCGAGGAAGGCAAAGACTTTACCGCTCTCGACATAAAAGTCAATTCCCCTGACCGCCTTTACGCTGCCATAGGATTTGTGCAAATTTCTAACTTCTATTATCTTGCTCCCCAAACCATCACGCCTCCAAATTAGCTTTCTAGAGCTTTTTCATGTGCTGACTTGCGGTGTTGCGCATAAGCCTCTTCGTGCCGGCGCTCTCGAATGCTATCTCCATCAGGGCATCGCCTCCCATGGGCTGAACCGAGACGATAAGCCCCTTACCAAAGGCCTTATGCTCCACTGTGTCCCCTTTTTGGAAGGTCTCAATCTGCGTTGGTACTAGCTTCCTTGGCTTTGGAATGTCGGGTTTTGCAGCTTTAAACCCGACAGACATCGGCTGCGTGCTCCTTCCAAAACCCAACTCGTAGAGCGTCCTTGCCCTGGTTTTTTCAATATAGCTGTCTGGAATCTCTTCCACAAAACGCGAGAGCCTGTTCGTTGAGGTCTTGCCGAAGAGCATTCTGTGGTGGGCGTTAATTATGTACAGCTTTTTCTTTGCCCTTGTTATGGCGACATAGCAAAGCCTGCGCTCCTCTTCCATCTCGGAATGCTCGAGCAAGGCCGCATTGCCGGGGAATATCCCATCCTCGGCGCCCACTATGAAAACAGTCGGAAACTCCAAGCCCTTGGCGCTGTGCATGGTCATCATGACAACCGAGTCGGCGTTTTGGTCTAGCTGGTCGATGTCGGTGTAAAGCGCTATCTCGTCAAGGAAACCGGAGAGGCCGCCGTTTTCGTTTTCATTGAGATATGCGATTATGTTTGACTTAAGCTCATTAATGTTATCAATTTTATTGGCATTTTCTTCTGAATCCTTGGATTCAAGCATATCAAGATAACCAGATTTTTGCAATAGTATATCGTAAAATTCGTCAAGGGCAGTCTCTGAGGCGAGGTTTCTCAAATCATCTATCAGCTCAACAAATGCGGCGAGCCTTGGCGCCGACCTCTGCAGTGCGGGATACTTGCCCGCATTTTTCATTACATCAAAGACGGGGATATTCTCGAAAGTAGCGATCTCCGAGAGGTCGTCAAGCGTCCTTGGGCCGATTCCTCTGGCGGGCACGTTAATAATGCGCATCAGGCGAAGGTCGTCGTTTGGATTGTTTATCACGCAGAGGTAGGCCAGAATATCCTTAATCTCCGCGCGGTCGAAAAAGCGTGTGCCGCCGATGACACGATAAGGTATTCCGTTTCGCTTAAAAGCGTACTCAAGCTGGTTGGACTGCGCGTTCATGCGGTACAAAACCGCAAAGTCGCGCCAGTTATCGCCTCTTGCGTATCCCTCAAGTATCTTCGCCGCCACATACTGTGCCTCGTCCGTTTCACTTTCCGCCGTGTAGAGCGTCAGAAGCTCGCCGCGTTCGTTGTTTGTCCAGAGTTCCTTGCCCTTGCGCTCAATATTGTTTGAAATTACGGCGTTCGCTGCTTCGAGTATGTTTCCGGTAGAGCGGTAATTCTGCTCTAAACGGATGACCCGCGCGTTTTTGTACTGGTTTTCAAAATCCAGAATGTTCTTTATGGTAGCCCCGCGGAACTTATAAATGCTCTGGTCGTCGTCCCCGACAACGCAGATGTTCTGCCACTTCCCCGCCAGCGTGCTGGCAAGCAGGTACTGGAGGTTGTTTGTGTCCTGATACTCGTCTATATGTACATACTTAAACTTTGCCTGGTAGTATTCGCGAACTTCAGAATATTCGTGAAGGAGCTTGACCGTGTAAAGAATAAGGTCGTCGAAGTCCAAAGCGTTTGCGTCCTTAAGGCGCCTTGAGTACTCGCAATAGACCTGGCCAATCATAATCTTTCTGAAATTATTATTCTTCTCCGCCGCGTCAAGATACTCCTTGGCACTTATCATGTAGTCCTTTGCGGTGCTTATCTCAGACAGGACTGAGCGCGGCGGCAGCATCTTATCGTTAATATCCAAATCCTTCAGTATGCGCTTAATAATCGACTGGCTGTCTGAGGTGTCGTATATCGTAAAATTCCTCGAAAAGCCGAGATGCTCAATATCCCGCCTGAGTATGCGGGCGCAGGCGGAATGGAAGGTGGACGCCCATACGTCGAGCGCGGCTTCTCCCAGCGCCCGCTCAAGCCTTTCCTTAAGCTCGTCGGCTGCCTTGTTTGTAAAGGTAATGGCTATAAGCCGCCACGGCTCCACGGGCTCAAGCCGCATAAGAGGGTATGCCTTTTCAAAATTTTCGGGACTCGGGCTTTCTATGTAATACTCCAGTATTTTGAGGTCGTCTTCGGTCACGTCAAATGCTACTTCCATGCTGTCCGAAGCCCGCCCGTATTTTAATAAGTTTACAATTCGGTTAATCAGCACCGTGGTCTTTCCGCTTCCGGCGCCGGCAAGTAAAAGCAGCGGCCCTTCCGTCGTCAGGACCGCTTTTCTCTGCATTTCATTTAGATGTAAAAAGTCCTTTTCTATCGCTAGTTTACGTGCTCTTATAAATCTTTCCTGTAAAGTCATATCCACACCAGCCTATATTGATACTCGGATTATAACATGAACATAGGCATTTTCAAAGATAAAATTTCCTCACTTGTATAAAATACTCTATAAAAGCTTTTCCCTCAAAATCTCAATTGCGCGCTTTTCAATCCGCGAAATCTGAACCTGCGAGACCTTCATGACCTTTGCCGCGGCCTCCTGAGTCATGCCGCGAAAGTAGCGGAGCAGTATCACCTTTTTTTCCCGCTCGGGCAGAGATTCAACCGCCGCCTTGAGGTCGAGTTTCTCGAGCATTCTCTCCTCCTGGAGATAGTCACCAAGCACCCCCTCAAGCGTCAGGCCTTCGTCGCCCATCTCGCGCTGCAGCGACTCTGTCGAAGCCGTTGCCGTTTCGGTTACGGCGATTTCCTCTGCGGTAAGGCCCGTTTCCTCCGAGAGTTCGGACAGGTAGGGGTCCCTGCCCAGTTTTTGCTCCAGCATTGTCCTTGCGTTTTTTATGGTGTTTGCCCGTTCCTTTAAGCTCCGGCTGACTTTTATCGTGCCGTCGTCGCGCAGGAAGCGGCGAATCTCTCCTGCGATTTTAGGTACGGCGTAGGTTGAAAACTGAGTGCCGTATGAGGCGTCATAGCCCTGTATAGCCTTAATAAAGCCCATACAGCCGAGCTGATAGAGGTCGTCGCTGTCAACACCGCGCCCGAAAAACCGCCTAACAACGCTCCAGATAAGGGCCGAGTTTTCGCTTAGCACCCGTTCCGCGGCCTCTCTGTCACCGTTTTTTGCGGCCTCGAGAAGCGTTAGGTCCGGTCCGTTCATCTCTTATTGCCCGCCCTGAACGAGAGCCGGCGCCGCATCGTAACGGTCGTGCCCTTGCCAACGGTCGATTTTACTCTAAGCTTGTCCATAAAGCTCTCCATAATAGTAAATCCCATTCCGGAGCGCTCGTCTCCGCCTGTCGTAAACATCGGCTCCATTGCCTGTTTGACGTCGCTTATTCCGCACCCCCAGTCCTTCACGACTATCTCAAGGGTGTTGTCGTCATATATTCTTCCTTTGATACTGATTTTGCCAATTGTTTCGGGGTAGGCGTGAACTATGCAGTTTGTAACCGCTTCGCTGACAGCAGTCTTTATGTCGTTTACTTCCTCGAGCGTCGGGTCAAGCTGCGCTGCAAAGCAGGCAGCCACCGCTCTGGCAAGACCTTCGTTTGTGGATTTGCTGGGGATTTCGATATTTATGTAATTTACTACCGTCATGCTTTTACCTCCTCCGAGCTTATAAGCCTCGTCAGGCCTGACATATCAAGTATCTTGCGGGCGTGACTGCCCATGTTCCTGATTATAACCGTGCCCCCTATTGCCTTCATTTTCTTGTAGATTTTTAGTATCACCGCTATACCTGAGCTGTCCATGAACCCAACCCCCTTCATGTCTATAAAACATGAGGCGGGCAGGCATTCGTCTATCTCACGGCAGGCGGTCTCAATAACACTCTTGGCCGCGTGATGGTCAAGCTCCCCGTTAAGCCAGATTGTAAGCCGTCCCTGCCTGTATTCCGTGGTTATCTTCATTTTCTTCCCCCTTAAAGCAAAAAAACATCGTGTATCAGGAAAGTATTCCCAATACACGATGAATTATACGTTATTTCTCAAAAATTATTTGTCGAATTAGTTAAGGGCCTTAAGACTATCCTCCAAATTCTCGATAAGGGCGCGGAGCTTCTCCGCTCGCTCCTTCTCAGCGGTGACAACCTCCTCGGGAGCCTTGGCCAAAAAGCCCTGGTTGCTCAGCTTGCTTTCCGTGCGTCTGAGATTCTCTGCGGCGGTTTTGAGCTCTTTTTGTATGCGCTCGCGCTCTTTTTCAATGTCAACGAGCTCCGCAAGCGGCATATAGAGCTTCGCGTCGTTCGTTATAACTCCGACAAGCCCTTCCATTACATCTGGTTGCGTGCCGGTAATCGTAACCTCGCCGGCGAAGGCGAGCTTGGACAGATAGGTTAGGCCCGCCTTAAAGACATCCTTTTTGCTCGTCACAATCGTTAGATGCGGCCATTTTGAAGGGGGGACGTTCATCTCGGCTCTGCGGGTGCGAACGGCGCGAATGGCGTTCATAATAATCTCAAACTTCGCCTCGTCCTCGGGGAAGTCTATCGCCTCGTTAAACTCCGGGTAATTTTCAATCATCAGGGCTTCGCCTTCGTGGGGCAGAGCCTGCCAGATTTCCTCGGTAATAAAGGGCATAAATGGATGCAGGAGCTTCAGAGTCTCGGTGAGGACGTAGAGCAGGACCTTCTGGGCGCCTATTTTCGCCTCCTCGTCCTCGCCGTTTAAACGCGGCTTTGTAAGCTCGATATACCAGTCACAATAGTTGTCCCAGATAAAATCGTAGATTTTATTCGCGGCGATACCGAGCTCAAACTTGTCGATGTTTTCATTTACCTCTTTAGCGAGACTGTTAAGCTTAGACAGTATCCACTTGTCCTCAAGCTCCAGCTTCTCGGGCAGCTCGTTTTTGCCGATGGTCAGGTTCATCAGCACGAAGCGCGATGCGTTCCAAATCTTGTTTGCGAAATTGCGCATGGCCTCGCAGCGCTCGTTGTAGTAGCGCATATCGTTTCCGGGGCTGTTGCCCGTTATTATATTAAAGCGCAGCGCATCGGCGCCATAGGTTTCTATGACTTCCATGGGGTCCACGCCGTTGCCCAGCGATTTGGACATCTTTCTGCCCTTTTCGTCGCGGATAAGTCCGTGGAACAGAACGGTTCTGAAGGGGACCTGCTTCGTATGCTCCAGGCCCGAGAAAATCATGCGCGCGACCCAGAAGAAGAGGATGTCGTAACCGGTTACGAGAACGCTCGTCGGATAGAAATACTCAAGGTCGGGCGTCTTGTCCGGCCAGCCGAGGGTTGAAAACGGCCAGAGAGCACTAGAAAACCAGGTGTCAAGCACATCCTCGTCGCGGGTGATGTTGGTGCTTCCGCATTTCTCACACTTATCGGGATCCTCCCTGCTGACCGTGATATGGCCGCAGTCGGCGCAGTACCAGGCGGGTATCTGGTGACCCCACCATAGCTGACGGGAGATGCACCAGTCGTGTGCGTTTTCCATCCAGTTCGTATAATTCTTAACAAAGCGCTCGGGCACGAACTTTATTCTTCCGTCCCTTACGACCTCAAGAGCCTCCTTAGCAAGCGGCTCCATCCTGACAAACCACTGCGGACTTGTCACAGGCTCAACGATGGTGTCGCAGCGGTAGCAGGAGCCGACGCTGTGAACATGGGGTTCAACCTTGACAAGATAGCCCTGCTCCTCAAGGTCCTTTACCACCTGTTTCCTTGCCTCGTATCTGTCAAGCCCCGCATACTTTCCGCCGTTTTCGTTGATTCTGGCCTCCTCGTCCATAACGAGAATCTGTTGAAGATTATGGCGCTGTCCCACTTCAAAGTCGTTCGGATCGTGGCTGGGCGTCATCTTGACGCAGCCAGTTCCGAGTTCCATATCAACATATTCATCGGCGATGACGGGTATCTCCCTGTTCATAAGGGGGAGAACGACCTTCTTGCCAATAAGGTGCCTGTAGCGCTTATCCTCAGGATGGACGGCTACGGCGGTGTCGCCAAGCATGGTCTCAGGGCGCGTGGTCGCAACAACCACGTACTCGTCGCTATCCTTTACAGGGTATTTTATATGCCAGAATTTGCCTTCTTTTTCCTCATGCTCGACCTCGGCGTCCGAAAGCGCCGTGCGGCATTTTGGGCACCAGTTGATTATTCTTTCGCCCTTGTAGATAAGGCCTTTTTCATAGAGGGACACGAAAACCTCGCGGACAGCCCTGGAGCAGCCCTCGTCCATTGTGAAGCGGAGCCTGTCCCAATCGCAGGAGCTGCCGAGAGTCTTTAGCTGTTCCACAATCCTGCCGCCGTACTTCTCCTTCCACTCCCAGACCTTTTCAAGGAACTTCTCGCGCCCGAGGTCGTGGCGGCTGATTCCCTGCTCTCTCAGGGACTCCTCAACCTTTATCTGCGTGGCTATACCGGCGTGGTCCGTTCCAGGAACCCAAAGCGCCGAGTAGCCCTGCATACGCTTAACTCTGATAAGAACGTCCTGCAGAGTTTCGTCAAAGGCATGCCCGAGGTGGAGCTGCCCCGTGACGTTCGGAGGCGGAATGACTATTGTAAAGGGCTCCTTTTCAGGGTCAATCTTACCCTTAAAATATCCGCCCTGAAGCCACATATCGTAGATTTTCTTTTCTACGGCCTTCGGGTCGTAGACTTTCGGTAACTCTTTCATTGCCTGCATTCCTTTCAAACCTCTGACGGGTATGTAAAAATCATTTGTAATAAGATTCTATGAGCTTTACTATGTCGCCTTTGTGCCCGTCCGCGTTAATTCTTTTTAAAAGTCTTAGACTGTTTTTGTCTCCGCTGATAATTTCATTTATACCCTCTTGAGTACCCAGCGTAATGTCGTATCCCAAGCTCTCCAGCAGCTTTTCGGTCAGTGGGCTGCTTTCACCGTAGGGGTATGTAAACACATTCGAACTGTATCCAAGTTTGAGACGAATCATTGAATCAATTTTCTTTACGTCCTCAACAAAAGCCGCTATGTACTCCCCGTAGCTCTCATCCGGCCGCTTTAGTACGCCGAGTCGCGATACGGGGCCATTCGATGAGAACTCATGCATGTTGAAGGAGTGAGGGTTAATCCGAACCACGCCGGATTTGACCATTTCCAAAGCCTGCTGCCAACTGAAATGCGGTATTATGTCCTCGCCGTTTCCGTCACTGCTAAGCCCCACTGACCAGCCGATTACCGCTATTTCAGCCTTCATCCCGAGCTCTTTCAGCACCGACCAGGCGTGCCTGTAATTGCTCAAATACCCGTCGTCCAGAGTTATTACTACAGGTCTTTCCGGAAGCTTTGTCCCCTCGTTGACGAACCTGTGAAGGTCCTCAAGGAAAACGGCCGAATATCCTGCCCTCAACAATGCCTCCATGTCCCTGCGAAACTTCTGCGGTGATGTGTCGCCCTGACCGTCCGATATATGGTGGTATATCAGTACCGGCACCATGACGGCCTCAGCCACCTCGGTGTCATTCTTATGCAGGTCCAGGGCGCGGCACATAATGGCGGCGGTCTCGGCCCTTGTAAGCTTTGCTTTCGGTCTGAAGGAACCGTCGGGGTATCCCGTGATTATGCCCATCGAATATGCCTGAGCTACATAATCGCGACAGCCTTCGGATACCTCGGACAAATCTGCTATATTGGGTTGCCCGGCAAAAGTCTGCAAAGCTTCATCTTTAAATAAGCCGAGCATCAGTATCTTCGCCGCTATCTCGCGGCTTATCGGCTCATCGTATTTTGCACCCGGTATTTCTGCCGGGGTGAACCAGCCCATAAACCTGGCGTACTCCACGGAAGGCTCCGCCCAATGAGCACCCCTGTCAAGCCGGGTATCGTCCATTCCGGTCATGCGGCATACGAAAGCGATGAACTCCGCGTTTGTTATATGGCTTTCAGGGGCATATGAGCCGTCCGCCTCACCCTGAGCATAGCCGAGCTGCTTAAGCTTCCTTATATAAGGGTCCGCCCAATAATCCTGCGGCACGTCGTGGAAACTTGCAAAGGCCGCGACTACGGGCTGACAGATATTGAAAATAAACAGGAAAACGAAGAAGATAATTATGGCCCTGCCTCGTGGTCTCAAATAAACGCCCCCTCGATTGTGCGTGAAAAATCTTAATTATTATACAAAATATATTAGATAAAGTAAATATATTTTCTTTTTAGTTTTTTTCGTGTATAATACCGCTTAATGGATATATACTTGGCATACGTTCTCCGAGGACTAAAGGCCTTTAGAAAGGCTTTGTAAATCCTTTCGGGCGTGCGGGAAAGATACATGCACTACGCCTACCTCCCGCTGCTCGTAATGCCGTTTCCATTAGAAATGTCTTTAGGAGTTGGAGCTATTGGAAGAGATTTCGAGGAACTTTATTCACGTGATAATTGAAGAGGACATAGCCGAGGGCGGACGCTTTGCGGGCCAAACAGTCCACACTCGCTTCCCGCCCGAGCCCAACGGTTACCTTCATATCGGCCATTGCAAGGCCCTGTGCATAGATTTCGGCACGGCTGAAAAGTACGGCGGGCTTTGCAATCTGCGCATGGACGACACAAACCCCGTGAAGGAGGACGTCGAATACGTCGATGCCATTAAGGAAGACATAAAGTGGCTCGGCTTCGACTGGGGCGACAGGTTTTATTACGGCTCTGACTATTTTGACAAGACCTATGAGCTAGCCGTTGGACTTATTAAAAAGGGCCTTGCCTATGTCTGTGAGCTCTCGCCGGAGGAATTTAAGCAATACCGCGGCGACCTGACAACTCCCGCGACAAGTCCCTACCGCGACCGCCCCATAGAGGAGAGCCTTGAGCTGTTTGAGCGCATGAAAAACGGCGAGTTTCCCGAGGGGGCCATGACGCTCCGCGCAAAGATTGACCTTACTTCGGGCAATTTTAACATGCGCGACCCCGTCCTCTACCGCATACGCCACGTCAGCCATCACCGTACCGGAGATAAATGGTGCATATACCCGATGTATGATTTTGCCCATCCGATACAGGACGCTCTGGAGGGCATCACCCATTCGCTCTGCTCGCTCGAGTATGAGGACCACCGCCCGCTGTACGAATGGGTTATAAATAACACCGACGTGCCGTCAAAGCCCCGCCAGATTGAGTTTGCAAGACTCGACCTGAACTACACCGTAATGAGCAAGCGCAAGCTCAGAAGACTGGTCGAGGAGGGGCATGTAAGCGGATGGGACGACCCGAGGATGCCCACACTCTGCGGACTTCGCCGCCGCGGCTACACTCCCGCCGCCATCCGCAATTTCATTGAGCGCATAGGCGTATCCAAGGTTCCAAGCACCGTCGATTACGCTTTTCTTGAGCACTGCCTGCGCGAGGATTTAAACGCCCGGGCAAGGCGCGTGATGGCCGTGTTGCGGCCTGTTAAGCTCATTATAACCAATTACCCCGACGGTCTAACAGAGGAGTTTGAGGTTGAAAACAACCCCGAAAGGCCCGAGGACGGCACCAGGATGGTCAGCTTTTCAAAGGAGCTGTGGATAGAGTCCGACGACTTTATGGAGGTTCCGATTAAGAAGTATAACCGCCTCTATCCGGGCAACGAGGTGCGCCTTAAGTCGGCGTATATAGTGAGGTGCACGGGCTGCAGAAAGGACGAAAACGGGAATGTCATTGAAGTATACGCCGAGTACGACCCGGAAACGCGCGGCGGCAACACCCCCGACGGGCGCAAGGTTCGCGGCACAATCCACTGGGTGGACTGCAAAACCGCTTTAAACGCCGAGGTCAGGCTTTACGACAACCTGTTTACGGACCCCAACCCCGACGCGGGTGACAAGGATTTCACCGACTATCTGAACCCCGAATCCCTCGAGGTTTTAAAGGACTGCAAGCTCGAGCGCAGCCTTGAAAGCGCCGCCTTCCCGGAGCCATACCAGTTCTTAAGGCTCGGCTACTTCTGCGTTGACAACAAGGACTCAAAGCCCGGTACCCTGGTATTCAACAGGAGCGTATCGCTGAAAGACAGATTTAAGATTCAGTAATAATCTGATAATAACAGACACCGGTACGGCTATGAGCCGTACCGGTTTTTACTATATTGACTGCTAAACTCAAAGTGTAAGCCGAACTTTCAATCAGTCACCCGCCGGAGCGGACTGCCTAATAATTCAGAGAGAATAAGCAAAGACGGCTAAATGTTATTCCGTATAAACCCTGTTGAAGGACTTCTTACCCTTTTTCAGGATTACTCCATCACCGCAAAGCTGCTCCTTAGTGAATTTCAGCTTTATGTCGCTTACCTTCCTGCCGTCAATCTCGACACCGCCCTGGTCTATCGCGCGCCTGGCTTCGGATTTTGAGGGTACAAGGCCGCTTTTTGCAAGAAGGTCAATTATTGTAATCTCGCCGTCGACAAAATCTGAAGCCTCGAGTTTTGTCGAGGGCATATTTGAAGTATCGCCGCCGCCTATGAAAAGCGCACGCGCCGCGTCCTGCGCTTTTTGCGCCTCCTCCTCGCTGTGTACGAGCTTTGTAAGCTCAAAGGCGAGGATTTCCTTAGCCCTGTTTATCTCGCTGCCCTCCCACTTCTCCATCTTCTCAATTTCCTCAAGCGGCAGGAAGGTCAGCTTGCGCAGGCAGTTCATGACGTCCGCGTCTTCGACATTTCGCCAATACTGGTAGAAATCGTAGGGAGAGGTTTTATTGGGGTCAAGCCACACGGCGCCGGCCTGTGTCTTGCCCATCTTCTTCCCCTCGCTCGTGAGCAGAAGCGGTATAGTCAAACCGTAGGCATTTTCTCCGAGCTTGCGCCTTATAAGCTCGGTTCCGCCAAGGATATTTGACCACTGGTCGTCTCCCCCGCACTGGAGGCGGCAGCCGTAGTCCTTAAACAGGACGTAGAAGTCATAGCTCTGCATTATCATGTAGTTAAACTCAAGGAAGGTCAGGCCTCTTTCCATGCGCTGCTTGTAGCACTCGGCGGCAAGCATCCTGTTGACCGAGAAATGCGAGCCCACATCACGCAAGAGTTCGACGTAATTGAGCTTTGTCAGCCAATCAGCGTTATTCAGCATCAAGGCTCTCCCTTCGGAAAAGTCGATAAACTTGCTCATCTGCTTTTTGAAGCACTCGGCGTTATGGTTTATGGTCTCGGTCGTCATCATCTGGCGCATGTCTGTGCGGCCCGAGGGGTCGCCTATCATGGCGGTGCCGCCGCCCAAAAGGGCGATGGGGCGGTTGCCCGCCATCTGAAGCCTTTTCATCAGGCTCAGCGCCATGAAGTGACCGACGTGCAGGCTGTCCGCAGTTGGATCAAAGCCTATATAGAAGGTCGCTTTTGCGTTATTAATAAGCTCTTTAATCTCCTCTTCGTCAGTTACCTGAGCCACAAGCCCCCTAGCTGTTAGTTCATCGTACAGTGTCATAATAAACCTCCATTCTCGCAAAAACATCAAATTAAGACGGAATTTCTACTTCCAGTTAAATATTTTACATCAAGCAACACAGCGGAATCCGATAATAACAACAGCCCTCCGCTCATTCCGAGCAGAGGGCGTAATATACGCTGTACCACCTCTGGTTCGCCACAGCCTCGCGGCGTGCGGCATCAGGGAGTGCGCAATTTAAGTACACTCCTGCGCTGTAACGTGCGCCTACGTCACGCGCCTACTCGCCTGAGGCTTTTGGGCGGCTGCTCTGAGATGTATTCATACACGGGCCCCTCCCCCTTCCACCAACCGGGGTTTCTCTTTGCGGGCTTTAAGTGTACTACTTCTTCTCTTCATCGCATTTGAGGTTTAAATGGATGCTACGTATTATATCCACGCCCTGCGCTTTTGTCAAGACTTGGCCGCCATATCTATCATCTCTTCCGCGTGCCTGCGGCTTGCCTCGGTTATCTTTTCGCCCGAAATAATTCTTGCAACCTCGTCGATTCTCTCCAAGCGGCTCAGGTTTGTAACCTTAATCACTGTGCGCGCGCCGTCTGTGTTCTTGCTTATTTTAAGATGGGTGTCGGCGCAGGCCGCAACCTGAGGGAGATGCGTAACCGATATGACCTGGCGGTGTTTTGCCACCTTTCTGAGCTTGGCTCCAACTTTCTGCGCCGCCTTTCCGCTCACACCGCTGTCGACCTCATCAAAAATGAGAGTGCCTATCTCGTCGTTTTCGGCGAGTACGGTTTTTAGCGCGAGCATGATACGGGACAGCTCGCCGCCCGACGCTATTTTGTTTATCGGGCGAAGATTCTCGCCCGGGTTTGTCGACATCTCGAAGGAAACGGCGTCTATTCCCTTAGAGTCCATAGGCTTTTCGGTGAACACTATGTCCAAACGCACCTTCGGCATGTCAAGCTGCCGCAGCTCGTCGAGTATGCGCTCTTTCAGGCGGAGCGCCGCAGCTTTCCTTTTTTCTGAAAGCTCTATAGCCAGCTTTTGGCATTCGGCCTCTTTCGCTTCAAGCTGCCTATTAAGCTTTTCCAGCCTGTCGCTTGCGTATTCTATGTTGTCAAGCTCGGTGCGGCATTTTTCGAGGTATTTTAGCATCTCGGGAATGCTGCCGCCGTACTTTCTTGAAAGCCGTCTTATAAGGTCTAGCCTTGTCTCAATCTCATCGTATTCCTCCGGCGAAAACTCAAGCTCGTCCTTTAAGTCGCGGAGCCTTTCGAGAATATCGGCCGCGTTTTGCCTGAGGTCTGTCACGCTCTCAATGAGCGTTTCTCCGTATTCGCCAATCCCGTCCAGACTGCCTGAGGTCAGTATGTGCTCGGCACCCATAATTGCCGCGTAAATCCCGTCGGTGTGCTCGTCGCCGCTAAAGGCAAGGTAGGCCTGCTCTACGCAGTCCATGCGCTTTGCCGCGTCTTTAAGGAAGCTTCTTCTGGCTTCAAGCTCCTCATCTTCGCCGGCCTTCAGGTCCGCCCTTTCAAGCTCCCCGATTTGGAAGGTTAGTATGTCTTTTCTGCGCTCCTTTTCAGCCTCGTCCATACTGAGGCTCTCGATTTCGTCGAGGATTTCGCGGTACTCAGAATAGCATTTTAAGTACTCTTCGGTGGATATTCCGCCGAAACCGTCGATAAACTTAAGCTGATAGGTCTCGTCGAACATCTGAAGGCTGTCGTGCTGGCCGTGTATATTGAGGATTTCTCGGCCAAGGGCCTTCAATTGGGAAACCGTGGCGGGACAGCCGTTCACCCTGCAAATATTCTTCCCGTCGGTTGAAATCCTGCGCATTATGAGCAGATATCCGTCCTCATCGGGCCATATTCCGTTTTCCTCAAACCATGGGAGACTAGGTAAATCGCAGAATACCGCCGTGACGAGGGCATTATCCGCTCCCGTCCGTATAAGCTCCCTTGAGGTCCGCTCACCGAGAACCGCGCCTATCGCGTCTATCACTATCGATTTTCCGGCGCCGGTCTCGCCGGTCAGTACGTTGAGACCCTGTGTAAATTCTATGTCGGCCTTTTCAATGACCGCGATATTTTCTATGTGCAGGACAGCAAGCATCCGCCCACCCCCTTACTTATCTCTACAATATGGCGTGAATCTCCTCGCAGAAGGCCCGGGCGCTCTCGGCATCTCTCATGGCAAGGAAGGCGGTATCGTCACCGGCGAGCGTCCCCACAAGGTCCTTTATCGCCATCCCGTCGATTGCGGAGCAGGCGGCAGGTGCAAGGCCCGGCAGAGTTTTTAGCACAACAATATTCTGGGCGCTGTCGAAAGAGGTGACGCATTCCTTGAGTATGTTCCTTAGCTTGGTGCTGTAATTCGATATTTCCTTCTTCATTGGCGCAACATATCTGTAACCGCCGCCGGGAGTAAGCTCTTTAATGAGTCTGAGCTCTCTTATATCCCTGGAAACCGTGGCCTGGGTGCTGACGATTCCGTGCTTCTTCAGGGCTTCGAGAAGCTGGCTCTGGTTCTCTATTTCGTTTTCCTCGATTATTTTAAGTATAAGCTCCTGTCGTGCTGACTTCATATCTTGTATCTCCTTATTTCTCCTGAAATATTTAGTCGTTTGTGTCGAGCTTTTGGCTTACGATTTCATAGAAGCTGCGGTTGTTTACGCGTACAAGGTCGGTAAAATATTTTGATTTTGTAACCTTAACTTTATCGCCGCTGAGAAGCAGGGCCGAATCGGCACCGTCCAGTGACAGTACTGCCACCTTGTCGTTCATCGTGCCGAGTTCCACCGTGACCTCGGTTTTGCTTGACAGGACAAAAGACTTGGCGCTCAAATCATGTGCGCATATTGGCGTAACTATAAGGTTTTCGCTCGACGGTTCGACTATCGGGCCACCCGCTGACATTGAGTAAGCCGTTGAACCCGTCGGCGTTGCGACTATAAGGCCGTCGCCCGCGAAGTGAGATATTATTTTTCCGTTTCCAAAAACCGCAATCCTGATAATGCGGGCGGCGCTCTTTGAAACGACGGCGTCGTTGAGCGCAAAATCGGAAAATATCACTTTTCCGTCGCGCATTACCTCCGCATGGAGCATCATTCGCCGGTCAACGGTGTACTTTTTGTCCACAGCCATGATTACCTTTTTATAGTCGAAAGACTCAAGGTCCGCGAGAAAACCCATGTTCCCGACGTTGACGCCCAGGATGGGGACGGAATTTCTCGCCGCTTCCCTCGCCGCCTGAAGTATGGTCCCGTCTCCTCCGAAGCAGATGAGAAGCTGCGCCCCACTGAGCGCTTCGCTCAGCGGCGTAAAATCTATGCCCTCAGGCAAAACCATATCGTCGGTCGGAAAAAGAATTGAGTGGCGTGGAGTAATGCCCTTTTCCAGCATGAGCTTACGCACTGCAAGTGTATATCTGAAATCAGTATCTCTCCGGGGATTGGTGCAAAGGACTACGTTTTTCAACCCTCACCCTCCTTAGGAGCGTCCAGCTCGGCGTGGGACGCTTCGACTATCGCCTTTATATCTATATCCGCGGCATCGCCATATCCGAGGTAGCCAAGGTATTCGATGTTGCCCTCTGGCCCCTTGATAGGGGAAAAGGTCATCCCCCTTACGGAAAAGCCGCTGCTCTCCGCGTAATTGATGAAACTTTCAAGCACTTCCATGTGCACAGGCTTGTCCCTTACTACGCCCTTTTTCCCCACCTTATCCCTGCCCGCCTCAAACTGCGGCTTAACAAGGCAAAGCACTTCGCCTCCGGGCGTTAGCAGTTCCTTAACAACAGGCAGCACGAGTTTCAGCGATATGAAAGAAACGTCTATTACGACAAGGTCAATGGGCTCGGGTATCTGCTCCTTTGTCACATATCTGATGTTTGTGCGCTCCATTACGACAACTCTTGGGTCGTTCCTGAGTGTCCACGCGAGCTGCCCGTAGCCGACGTCCACTGCATAGACCTTCAAAGCTCTCCCTTTGAGAAGGCAGTCCGTGAAGCCTCCGGTGGACGCCCCGCAGTCAAGGCATATTTTGCCCTTTGGGTCGACTTTGAAGTAAGAAAGAGCTTTCTGGAGCTTAAGTCCCCCCCGGCTCACAAATTCAAGCGCGGTCCCCCTAAGCTCAATCTCAGCTCCCTCGTCCACGAAGGTGCCGGGCTTGTCCACCCGCTGGCCGTTCACAAAGACCCGGCCGCTCATTATTTCGGTACGGGCCCTCTCGCGGCTCTCAGTCAGGCCCTTTTGGAAAACAAGAAGGTCTAGTCGAATTTTACTCATGCCCGCCGCCTTCCAGAAGCTTCATGGCCTCTAATGCCAGGCTTTCCCCGTCTATTCCGCAGAACCTGTAGAGCTCGGCTATGCTGCCCTGCGGCACGAATCTTTGCCCTAGATTTACTAGCCTTATACCTGGGGCTTCAATGCCTTGCTCCGAGAGAGATGCCGCTATCTTCTGGCCTACGGAGCCCTCGGCTACACATTCCTCCGCCACAATCAGGCGCCCGGTACGGGAGACTGAAGCTATAATCGGGTCCATGTCGAGTGGGAAAATTTTCCCGAGCTTGATAACCTCGGCGGAGTACCCGCTCACCGAGAGTATATCGGCGGCCTTTAAGGCGGAGTTTATCATCGTGCCGTAGCTTACTATGCTTATATCGGAGCCCACGCGCAGGACCTTCGGCTCAATACCGGACATGCCGGAATAGGCGCCCTCTTTTCCCCTCGGATAACGGATTGCGACCGGCCCGTCCACGTTCTTTATCGCATATTCGAGCATGAACCTAAGCTCGGCGCCGCTGGCCGGGGAAAGTATGGTCATGTTCGGAACGGAGGACAGATAGCAGACGTCGAAAATCCCGTGGTGCGTCTCCCCGTCCTCGCCCACAATTCCTGCCCTGTCAACCGCGAAGACTACGTGCAGGTTCTGTATCGCAACGTCGTGCAAAATCATATCGTAGGAGCGCTGCAGGAAGGTTGAATAAATTGCAACGACAGGCACCATCCCCTGCTTTGCCATGCCCGCCGCCATTGAGACCGCATGCTCCTCGGCTATGGCGACATCAAAGAATCTGTTTGGGTATTTTGAGGCAAACTCTGTAAGCCCTGTACCCGCCGTCATCGCGGCGGTTATGGCGCATATCCGCCTGTCATTTTCGACGAGCTCACAGAGAGTGCTGCCGAAAATCTCCGAAAATGTGCCGCCGGGCTGGTGCGCTATACCGGTTGCGGGGTCGAACTTCCCGACGCCGTGATAGTCGTTCGGAGCCTGCTCGGAATATGAGTAGCCCTTGCCCTTAACCGTCGTGACGTGCACCAGGGCGGGAGCCTTGAGGTTTTTTGCCCATTCAAGATAATTAATCAGCTTCTCGACGTCGTGGCCGTCAACCGGGCCGAAGTACTGAAAACCCATCTCTTCAAAGAAGGTGCAGTGGAATACGGCCTCTTTTATCATAGTTTTTATTTTGTGTGTAAAACGGTAAATGGCCTTGCCGCCGGGGATTTTGGACATAAATCTGCGGTACCACAGCTTAAAGGAGTAATAGGCAGGCTTGATGCGCTGATGTGACAAAAGCCTTGCCAGACCGCCGACGTTTTTGCTTATTGACATGCCGTTGTCGTTTAAAATGACGACCAGAGCCTCACCGCTTGCGCCCGCGTCGTTGAGCGCTTCATATGAAAGCCCGCCTGTGAGCGCGCCGTCACCAATAAGCGCGACAACGTCATACTTGCCGCCGGTAAGCGTCCTTGCCCGCGCCATACCGAGGGCAACCGATATGGAATTTGAAGCATGGCCCGCGATAAAAGCGTCGTGCTCGCTTTCGCAGGGCTTAGGAAAGCCGGAAATGCCGCCAAGCCTGCGCAGACTCTTAAAATCCTCGCGCCGGCCGGTAAAAATTTTATGTACATAGCACTGGTGCCCGACGTCGAACACCAGCCTGTCTTTTTTTGTGTCGTAAACACGGTGGATGGCCACCATAAGCTCTACGGCTCCCAGATTTGATGCCAAATGGCCGCCGGAACACGATACGCTCTCAACGAGAAATTCGCGTATTTCCTTGCATAGCTCCGGTATTTGGCTTTTGTCAAGGGCCCAGATGTCTTCGGGAGAATTAATGTTTTCCAGTATACCCACGATTACACTACCTTGAAAATTCTAATTTAATTGTTATTCTATCAAATGAGAACGTTATTTACAATATAAATATTCACTATATTCACTCAAATTATGAATATTAATATTGAGGCGTTTCTTTAGATATATTGTCACCCTATTTTACTTTCCGGTTGACAGTCTTTTTCGCACATGTTAAATTCTTCTCAAAAGGAGAGAGTTTGATGTCCACAAAGCAAAAGGTGCTGCAAGTGCTTGAAAATCGAAAAGGCGATCATATATCGGGAGAGGAGCTTGCAAAAGCCCTCGGCATAAGCCGCAACTCCGTCTGGAAGGCCATAAACAGCCTCAGAAGCGAGGGGTATAAGCTTGAGGCAGTACCCAACAGGGGCTATTGCCTCCTTGAGGACAACGACATAATCTCGGAGCAGAGCGTACATAAGCACCTGAAAAATGACGATTTTTTCAGGCTCACGGTAATGGAACGTGTGGATTCCACTAATTCCGTTTTAAAGCAACTTGCTGAGCGCGGAGAACAGGAGGGCTGTGTTGTCATAGCCAACGAACAGACTTCCGGAAAGGGGCGGATGGGGCGCTCCTTTTACTCGCCGCCGGGCAGCGGGGTTTATATCAGCCTTCTTCTGCGCCCAAAGCTGAGTGCAGCTGATTCCCTTCTGATAACGACCGCAGCCGCGGTTGCCGTATCCCGTGCCATTGAGGATATTACCGGCAGAAAGACGGCAATTAAATGGGTCAACGATATATACTGCGGCGGAAAAAAAGTCTGCGGCATACTGACCGAGGCGTCAGTTGATTTTGAAAGCGGCACGCTCTCCTACGCCGTTTTGGGAATAGGCATAAACATAGCAGATCCCGACGGCGGTTTTCCAAAAGAGCTTGAGCACATCGCGACCTCTATTTATGCTGGTGAGCCTTACTCGTCGGAAATCAGGAGCAAGCTTTCAGCCAGCGTACTTGATAACTTTTTGGAAATTTACATTCAGCTACATACAAAGAGCTTTATGAACGAATACAGGAAACGCTCCTTCGTCATCGGAAAAGAAATATACATAATATCGCCAAATGCACGCGAGGAAGCGCTTGTACTCGGCATCGACGACGATGCTAGACTAATCGTAAAAACCTCAGACGGGGAGATAAAAACCCTCTCCTCAGGTGAAATTAGTATCAGGGAGAAAAAAGCATGAAGAAAATCAGTACAAAAGAGCTTGTCACCGCGGCGGTTTTCACTGCCGTTAATATTGTTCTTGCGCAAATCTCGATTCCCATGCCATCAAACGTCCCCATAACGCTCCAGACTCTTGCTATAGCGCTTTGCGGCTACGCGCTGGGAGCGAAGCTGGGCTTTATCTCCGTTGTTTCATACGTTCTATTAGGGGCGGTCGGCGCGCCCGTGTTCAGCCATTTCAGGGGTGGTATAGGAATGCTCTTGGGTTACACGGGGGGATTTATCATAGGCTTTGTCCCGATGGCGCTGCTTTGCGGCCTTGCGGCTCACAGGAAAATGTTTGTCGCCCTGCCCTGCGGGCTTATAGGGCTTGCCGCCTGTCACCTGCTTGGAGTTATTCAGTTTTCCATAGTCAGCTCAAGGCCCTTTATGGACTCCCTGCTCCTTATCTCCCTCCCCTATCTAATCAAGGACGTAGCCTCAGTCCTGGCGGCGTATTATCTTGCCCTCGCGCTCAGGAGGGCCGTGCCACTATTAAGTAAGCGGAAAAGCACATCTTAGTTAATTTCCCAGGCAAGTTTTTTAATTATATAATAGAATTTGCCTTTGCGTTTTCTAAGAAATTCCGGCTATGGTTCCGGACGATAGATTAGCTCAAATAGTTGAAATACTATCGGCAAATGGCATCGAAGTCCTCCGATTTCCTAATATAAATAAAGTTCTTCTGGGTATGACTATTATATCAAAAGTCATACCCGAATTTTTTATAAAACCAAATTCAGCCAAAACATTGTTGTTACAATAACTAATTATTGCAGCAGCAATTGAGAGGGGTTCATATATGAAAATAAAAATAGGAATTAACGGCTTTGGAAGGATAGGCCGCCTGGTTTTTCGCTCAGGAATCAGATACAGAGAATTTGAATTTGTCGGAATAAACGACCCCGGCATGACGCCGGATTACATGGCATATATGCTTAAGTACGACACGGTGCACGGTAAGTTTGACGGACATGTCAGCCATTCCGACGACAGTATTATTGTTAACGGAGTAAAAATAAAAGTATTCGATAAGAAAAACCCCGCGGAGATTCCCTGGGGTGAAATCGGCGCGGAATATATTGTTGAGTCCAGCGGCGTATTTTTGACTCAGGAGAAGGCCCGGGGGCACATAGACGCTGGCGCAAAGCGAGTCATCATGTCGGCGCCCCCGAAGGACGACACCCCAATGTTTGTTATGGGGGTAAATCACTTAAGCTTCAGGCCCGATATGACCTTCGTCTCCAATGCCTCCTGCACCACAAACTGCCTTGCCCCGATTGCCAAGGTGTTAAACGACAATTTTGGCATTTCAAACGGGCTTATGACCACAGTGCACTCAATGACGGCTTCGCAGTCGACTATCGACGGGCCGTCGTTGAAGGATTGGCGCGGGGGCAGAGCGGCTTCTGGGAACATTATCCCCTCTTCGACCGGCGCCGCCAAGGCGGTTGGGAAGGTTATTCCCGAGCTGAGCGGCAAGCTTACGGGCATGGCTATGCGCGTTCCGACACTGGATGTATCCGTTGTGGATTTAACCTGTAATCTTGAAAGGCCGGCTACGTACGAGCAAATCTGCGACGCGATGAAGAGGGCTTCCGAGGGGGAGCTCAGAGGCATTCTCGGCTACACCGAAGACGATGTGGTGTCCTCCGATTTTGTCGGTGATACCCATGTCTCCGTTTTTGACAAAAAGGCGGGCATTGCCCTGACCGATACTTTTGTAAAAATTATTGCCTGGTACGATAACGAGATAGGATATTCAAACAAAATCCTTGACCTTATCCGCCACATGAGTTCCGTTTTAAGCAGCCGGCATGAGCTGATTGCCTCCTGACCGCCTGATAAAATTGACAAAGCCCCTTACGGCAACATGACCGTACGGGGCTTTACGTACTTATTTTAAGCCAAATGTAATGCCTCGGTTATCCCGTCTTATGTAAGTCAATTATCCTCATAGCCCCCGGGTTTCGGGCAGCTATCCCTGAAAACAACCGGCGGCTCAATGAGCTTTTTTACCGGAGGTGCCAGTGGATTTACAAGTATATCGGACAAAATCATAATCGCCTCCCGGGCAATCCGGGCTGTCGGGAACTGAATAGATGTAAGAGTCGGCCGACAGGTTTCAAGAAGAATATCGTCGCCGAAGGTTATTATCTCCAAATCCTCGGGCACACGGACGCCGGCTTCGATAATGGCGTTCATAAAGCCCGCCGCCAGTATATCGTTTTGTATAAATACAGCCTCGGGGAGCCTCCTCCGCCTCAGGAAATCTTCGGCTGCGGCCTCACCTAGCAGGATGATTGTCTTTATGCTGCTCACCCCGCGAATCTGTTTTTGCAGCACCTCAAATATTTCGGCACTCATGCCAAGTTCAGCGCAGGCTTCCATAAAACCGACGGTGCGGCATTTTACGTTAATTTCTTTTTCACTGTTTCTATGGTTAATAATAGCCACTTTTTTCTTTCCGGAGGCCGCAAAAATCTCCGCTGCCTTACGCCCGGCTCTGATATTGTCAACGGCCACGGTTGAGTGCTTGTCGCTTTCACCGAAGAGCAGCAGCGTCGGGCTGCGCAGCTCAAGTGAATTTATATACTCTATGTCCTCTTCGCATACGGGCGGCACTACAATTCCATGATACTGTCCACCGGTGAGCAAATCCTCCACACAGCTCAGCTGCCCTTCCCGGAACGGCTCTATAACAAAGCGCATTTCTCTGGTCTTTCCCTCGTCAAAGAGGTCCTGCGCTTCAGAAAAAAACGTAATCATAAACGAAGAGCTATGCACCAGATTCCAAAAAAAAGCGACTTCCGGAAGTCTGGAGCCTTTGCCGGTTGAAAGCTTTTTCGCGGCAAGGTTTGGTATGTAGCCAAGCTCAAGGGAAGCCCTCCAGACCCTGTCGCAAGTCTCCTGTGATATGCGCATATCCTCGGCTTTCCCGTTGAGAACCAGAGAAACAGTGCTAACCGATACATTAGCCTTCTCCGCTACGTCCGATATACTTACCAACAAGCATCCCCTCCCCTTGAGGAGTAATTATACACCATTCACTTTTTTAATACAAGTTATTTCCAAGTAATCGCTGGTTTTTGTGTCGTTTTTTTAGCGTTGCATAGGTTTAGAAGTAAAGTTTGTTTTTTATACTTGGGCTTTTGATTGACAAACAATTGACGGCTGTTATAATTAACCTGTTTAAAAGCCATCGTGGGGAGGTGTCCTATGAGACCGATAAAAGAGCTGGGCAAATCAGTTATAAACAAAATCAGCTACGTTCTTTTTGATATAGACGACACAATAACAAGCGGCGGAAAGCTTATGGCGGAGTCTTATTCGGCTCTTTGGAAGCTCTATAAAAGGGGCTATTCCCTTATTCCCGTGACCGGCCGCCCGGCGGGCTGGTGCGACCTCATAATAAGGCAGTGGCCGGTGCGGGCCGTCGTGGGCGAAAACGGCGCCTTCGTTTACTATTGCGAGGGGGAAGAGATAAAAACCTTTACCCATCCGTCGGTTGCGCACCCTAAGACCCGGGAGAAGCTGAGCGCCGTAATGGAGGCCTGCCTAAAGGCCGTGCCGGGCAGCCGCGTCGCAAGGGACCAGTTTGCCCGAATTTATGACCTTGCCATTGATTATAACGAGGACCCGCCTTATCTCGGTATTGAAGCCGCTGAGAGGATCAAAAACATCTGCGTTTCTATGGGCGCTCAGGCCAAAATCAGCTCTATTCACGTAAACGCCTGGTTTGGAGACTACGACAAGCTCAAAATGACCCGGCTATTTTTTACGGAAATTCTTAAAGAGACTGACATAAAGGAAAGCTGCATATTCTTCGGGGACTCCCCCAACGACGAGCCGATGTTTGAGTTCTTTCCAAACAGCTGCGCTGTGGCAAACATCCTTCCGTTTGCGGAAAAGATGCGCCATCTCCCCAACTATGTGACCAGGCTTGACGGTGCAGAAGGCTTTGCGGAAGCGGCCGAGCAGATTTTATCGGCAGGGGTTTAAATTATTAACCCCCTGGCTGCCATGACATGGTAGCCCAGGGGGGTTGAGCATAAAAAACCGCCGGCTTCAGCACTGCTGAAATCGACGGTATTCAAGTACGACTGGAGGCGCCACCCAGATTCGAACTGGGGTATCAGAGTTTTGCAGACTCGTGCCTTACCACTTGGCTATGGCGCCCTATCACAGCGCAAGTCGTAGTATAACATAAGTATTCCTGTTTGACAAGGCTTAAATCGCTTTTTCAGTACTTTATTTTTTTCAACTGGCCGACACCGGATTTGCACATAATGGAATTTATCCGATAAAATAGCCGCCAAAGCGGCTATTTTATCATCTCCTCAAATTCGTTCTCCGTTATAATCTTGACACACAGTTCCTGCGCTTTCGTGAGCTTTGAGCCCGCGTTTTCACCCGCGAGTACGTAATCGGTTTTCTTCGATACCGACGAGCTGGTCTTCCCGCCGAACTTCTCTATCAGCTCGCTCGCCTCGTCCCTGGTATATCGCTCAAGCGCGCCGGTCAGGACGAAGGTCTTGCCCGCAAAGCGCTGGTCTAGCGTCTCCGCTTTGCTCAGCGTGTTAACCCCCGCATTTCTCAACAGCCCGAGCAGGTGCTTTGACTGTTCACTTTTGAACCATTCGATGATAAACCTCGCCGTCACGTCGCCGATGTCGAATATAGAGGTAAGCTCCTCGTAGGTCGCGTTCTCCAGAGCATCAAGCGAGCCGAAATGCGAGGCGAGGACCTTTGCCGCCTTTATGCCCACCTGACGGATGCCTAGCGCGTAAATTAGCCGGTAAAGGTCATTTGATTTTGACTTCTCTATCGCCGCAAGCAGGTTTTCGGCGGACTTATTGCCCATCCTTTCAAGCGCTGCAACTCTGTCCTTGTCAAGATAATAGAGGTCGCCCGCCGATTTGATTTGGCCGGAATTAATCAGAAGCTCCGCCACGGCTTCGCCCAGACCCTCGATGTCCATGGCGTCACGTGAAGCAAAATGCACTATATTGCGCAGAAGCTGCGCGGGGCACTCGACGCCCGTGCACCTGACCGCGGACTCCTCTTCCCTCGAAACGGGAGCGCCGCAGACCGGGCAGTAATCGGGAAGCCTGTACGGAACCGCCCAATCGGGGCGTTTTTCTTTTATAACCATCAGTACCTCGGGTATTATCTCCCCGGCCTTCTGGACGAGCACGGTGTCGCCTATCCTGATGTCCTTTTCGTCGATAAACGCTTGGTTGTGCAAAGTCGCGTTTGTTACCGTAGTGCCGGCAAGGCGCACCGGCTCTATTACCGCCTTGGGCGTCAGAACACCTGTCCGCCCGACCTGCACCGTTATGTCTTTGACGCGGCTTTCCTTTTTCTCGGGCGGGTACTTGTATGCGGCGGCCCAGCGGGGCGCCTTGGAGGTGCTCCCCAGCTTTCGTCTGTCTTCAAGATTGTTAACCTTTATTACCGCGCCGTCAATGTCGTAATCGAAGCTATCGCGGTTTTCGCCAATCCACTGTATTTGTCCGCAGCAGTCGTCTATATTGCCGTAAACCCAGAAATCGACGGTTTTAAAGCCCAGCGAGCGCAAATATTCAAGGCTTTCGGAATGGGTGCCAAATCCCTCGCCACTTATGAGCTGCACATTGAAAACAATAATCTCGAGCTTCCTCGACGCCGTAATTTTGGGGTCGAGCTGGCGCATTGAACCGGCGGCAGCGTTCCTCGGATTTGCTAGCAGGCGCTCCCCTTTTTTCTCCCGCTTGGCGTTCAGCTCGTGGAAAACCGCCTTTGGCATGTAGACCTCTCCGCGCACAATAAGCCTTTCAGGTCCCTTTTCAATGCGGCGCGGCAGGCTCTTTATAGTGAGAAGGTTTTCGGTTACGTCCTCCCCGGTCACACCGTCTCCGCGCGTCGCGCCCCGGACAAAAACGCCGTTTTCATACTCAAGCGCCACCGACAAGCCGTCGATTTTCGGCTCGACCGAGTATTCCGCCAAACCAAGCGCCTGTTTTATCCTGCTGTCAAAGGCCCTGAGCTCCTCAAATGAGAATACGTCGTTCAGGCTCTCCAGGGGCACGGCGTGCACAACGGGCGCAAACTGGGCAAGCGGCTGCCCTCCCACCCTCTGAGTGGGCGAGTCCGGGGTTATGAGCTCGGGGTGCTGGTTTTCAAGCTCTTCAAGACGACGGAACATTTCATCGTATTCAAAGTCGCTTATGGTGGGATTGTCAAGCACGTAATAGTTGTAATTATGCCTGTTTATCTCCTGCCTAAGGCGTTCAATCTCCGCTTTTGCGTCCATTTCTATTCTCCTTAGTGTAACACGTCGAATTTTTCAAGATTTGTGTCCCAGTTTTCGCTACCCTCAAAATACATGTAGCTCTCCGGTACTCTGCCGATAATCACCGATTCAGCAATCAGAAGCTGGGTTGATACGGGCACCGTGGTAATTGCGCCGGGCACCAGCACGCTGACGGAAACCGTCGCCTCGAGAATTATCTGGTGCCGTGTTTGGTTTATCCCAGAGGTTGCAAAGCCGTTTATAAACTTTGAGCTCGCGGAACTTACGGATAGGATTCTAATGCCTATTCCCGGGCCTCTGCCCGACAAAAGCGAGCCTCCGATGATGTTGCCTATGGGTATTGAAAGATGTGAGGTTTTTTCCTCGCGTATCTTTTCTATTATCTTATTGGTTATTTCAGCCTGCAGGGTGTTTATGTGCACCATGTTTGCAACAAGCGCCGTGATTTGTCCGGTGTCGTCCTTTTCAAGCGATATGAGGGTCATGTAATCGAAGTCCCCCGACATCATTTTTTCCTTTACCGCTTCGTTTATCGCAGTGGTAACCGCGTTTTTTACCTCGGCGGCAGCCATATTTACTATGAGAGGGCGAATTCTGCCTGATATGTATATGCTCAGCGCAATAATCAGAATTCCGCTTATTACAAGCGTTATGATTCGCCTTTTCTTTCTCCCTATCACAATCCCGAAGTAAGCGTTTGGAGCGTGATGTCTTAGAAAGCCTCTTCTCGGCATAAGGGAACACCCCCTTACACCAAGTGTATTCAAGAGGGCTTGCCTTTATTTGCTTGAAGAAACACTCTAATCGCAAATATGTCGGATACTCTTTTTTCACAAAATCAAATTCTCAGCCGCCCGGCGGTTACTTTTCGGCATTTCTCAAATATTCCGCCGCGAGCATTACACCCAGCTTTCCGGATTCGTAGGTAAGGCCCCCCTGCAAAAAGGCCATGTAGGGCGGGCGCATGGGTCCGTCCGCGGAAAGCTCGATAGAAGCCCCCTGTATAAACGCTCCCGCGGCCATGATTACCTGGCAGTCATAACCCGGCATGTCCCACGGCTCCGGGGTTACGAAGGAATCTATGGGGGCGCCGCGCTGAATTCCGCGGCAAAAGCGCTTTAAAAGTTCGGGGTCGCCGAATTTTATCGCCTGTATTATGTCCGAGCGCTTGGAATCCGGCTCAGGATGGCTCTCATAGCCCATAAGCCTCATTAGCTCGGCGCAGAACGCGGCTGTTTTGAGCGCCTGCGCCACCGTATGCGGCGCCAGAAATAAGCCCTGATAAAGCGCCCTGTTTTGCCCGAGAGTGCAGCCGCACTCGCCGCCGATACCGGGGGCGGTCAGGCGCATCGCGGCGGCCTCGACAAGCTCCGCCTTGCCGGCGACGTATCCGCCTGTGGGCGCAAGCCCCCCGCCGGGGTTTTTTATAAGCGAGCCTGCAATAAGGTCGGCTCCGACTTCGATCGGCTCAGCTTCCTCGACAAATTCACCGTAGCAGTTGTCGACTATTACTGCGGCGTCGGGGTTAACACGGTGGACGATTTCACATATCCTGCCTATCTCCTCCACTGTGAGCGCCTTGCGCTCGGAATAGCCGCGCGAGCGCTGGATAAAGACTGCCTTGACGCCCCTTTCCGAGGCGGCGGCCTCAATCTCCGTGTAGGCGGGGTTTTCGTCCGCGGCAAAGTCAACCTGTTTGTATCCAATCCCATAGTATTTGAGCGAGCCGGGGTAATTGCCCGATATGCCTATAACGCCCTGAAGCGTGTCGTAGGGAAGCCCCGTCGCCGAAAGGAGTATGTCTCCCGGGCGCAGAGCCGCGAAGATAGCGGCGGTTATTGCGTGAGTGCCGTTAACAAAGCCGATGCGCACAAGCGCCTTTTCCGCCTTGAAAATCTCGGCGTATATAAGGTCAAGCGTGTCCCTGCCCTTGTCACCGTAGCCGTAGCCCGTAGTTCCGGCGAAATAGGTATCGGAAACCCTGTGCTTGTGAAAGGCGCTCAGTACCTTTTCGGTGTTCTTTTGCGATATTCTGTCTATCTCGGAAAAAACGTGCAGGACCTTTGCCTCCGCCTGCTCCGAGAGAGCCTTAGTTTCGGGACTTATATCAAACATTTTTATTTCTGTTCCTTTCGCGATGCTGTTGGCATAATCAAAATTTAACGGAATGGTCAAATTGCGCTTATTCGGCCGAAGCGCGAATAAGTTAAAACGTTCAGGCCTGCGCTTCGATAAATAGTCTGGCTAGTTTCAGCAAATCCTCAAAATCGCGCTTACTGCCGACGCAGGATGGCGAGTGGATATTCCGTATCGCCACCGCTATCCCCGCCGTCTTAACTCCGGCGCGCGAGCGCTGAACAGCCGCAGCGTCGGTCCCGCCGGCGATTAGCTGCTTTGTCTGCCAGGGAATGCCGTTTTCGTCGGCAAGGTTTGTAAGAAGCGTATAAAGTTCCCTGTCGTAAAGGGTTCCCTTGTCCATAAAGGGGATTACGACGCCCTTACCGGGCGAGCATATTCTTTTCGTACCTTTAACGGAGGGTAGGTCCGCGGCCGTCGTGCCCTCGACAATCAGCGCGATTTCGGGCTCTATCCTGTACGCGGCAACCGTACCTCCACGGGTTCCCACTTCCTCCTGGGCGGTAAAGGCAAACCATGTGTCGACGGCGAGGTCCTCCTTAATAAACTCAAGCAGAACGGCGCAGCCGAGCCTGTCGTCTAACGCCTTGGCCTTGAAAAAACCGTCGCCGAACTCCAGAATCTCAGATTCGAAGGTTCCGATGTCACCCAGAGTTATTATTTTCTCAGCCGACTTTTTGTCGGGTGCTCCGATGTCTATATAGAGGTCCTCGGTTTTCGGTACGTTTTCATCCTCTTTGTTTTCTTTATTTGCCAAATGTACGGCGCGAAGCCCTATGACACCCATCACGTTTCCGAACCAAACTCTCTGCCCTATCACGACTCGCCTGTCCACACCACCGACAAAATCGAACTTGAGGTACCCGTCTTCGGTGATGCCCATAACGATTACGCCGACCTCGTCCATGTGGGCCGCGAGCATGAGACGCTTTTGCGGGGTCTTCCTGCCCTTTTTAAAAACCATCACGTTGCCAATACTGTCCGTTACAATCTCATCGGCATGGGGCCTTGCCTCGCGTATTATAAACTCGCGCACATCATCCTCCATCCCAGAAGCGCCGGGCAGGGCGCAGAGTGTTTTAAGCGTATTAATTAGCATCAAGCTCACCGCCTTTCATGGACAGTACAAATTCGCTGACAAGCCTTGATATTGCATTGGCATCGCTGAGCTTCATCGTCTCGACAGGCGTGTGCATGTACTTAAGCGGTAAGGACACCACGGCCGTCGCTACCCCCTCGCGGCTTGTCTGTATAACCCAGGCGTTGGTGCCGGAGCTCCCGCCCATCGGCTCTATCTGGTACGATATGCCCTTTTCCTTAGAAACGGCAATGAGCTTGTCCGACAGCTTGCGTGACACATTTGGCCCTACGCCTATCGCGGCCCCGCCGCCGATATTCAAGGCCTTTTCCTTCTTGTAATCGGGCGTTTTTGCATGGGTGACGTCCAAAACAAGCACATAGTCCGGCGCCACCGAAAAGGCGCCGGTCATCGCGCCGCGGTGCCCAAGCTCCTCCTGCACGCTTGCCATAACGATAAGGTCGACGTTAAGTTCTTTGCCCTTCAACGCGGAGAGAGCGTCTATTATTATCGCCATGCAGGCGCGGTTGTCGAGCGCCCTGCCGGTCAGTACATCGCCCTGAAGGCTTGCCACACGGGCGTCCGGCACGATTGGGGTGCCTAGTGGAACCTTCTTTATCGCTTCCTCCTGATTAAGCCCAATATCTATATACATATCCTCGGGCTTTGTCGTCTTGTTCATTTCGGCGGGCGTCAGCGCGTGCACCGGCATGGAGCATATCACGCCGTATATCGGCGGGTCTGTGAGTATCTTCACCTGCCGAGCGGGCAGTATCAGGGGGTCCACTCTCCCTATAGTGGAAAATTTCAGAAAACCCTCCTCTATACCGGTGACGATAAGGCCGATTTCGTCTATATGCGCGTCTATGAGGAGCCTTTTGGCCCCCTTTTTACCGCAGCTTCTATAACCGATTACGTTTCCAAGATTATCAAGTCTAACCTCGTCCATAAGAGGCTCAAGAAGCTCTTTAACCCTTTCGGTAACGGCCTCTTCGCTGCCCGCGGGGCCCGCTATGGACGCTAATTCTATTATGGTCTCTTTTAAGTCCATGGTTTTACTCCAGTTCGTTTACTATTTTTTTAAAGGTTTCGCCGCGCTCGGCAAAGTTTTTAAACCTGTCAAAGGAGGCGCTGGCGGGCGACAATATCACTATGTCCCCCTCCTTTGCGACACCCGCCGCCGCACGGACGGCGTCGCCGAAGTCCTCAATCTGCATTATTGCGGGGTTGCCTTCAGTGTATTCGGGTGCCTTTTCCGTCGCGGCCCTTATTTTTAGAGCGGTGTTCCCGGTCAGCACAAGGGTTTTGACGTGCCGGACAATCTCCGGCCCAAGCTCGTCGTAGGATATGTTCTTGTCATAGCCGCCCGCTATCAGTATAACCTTCTTCTTGAAAGACCTAAGGCCCGCAATAGTCCGCGAGGGGCTTGAGGCGATGGAGTCGTTGTAATACGAAACGCCGCGCAGCTCACGCACAAGCTCTATCCTGTGCTCTACTCCGGCAAACTCCATTGTGACCTTTCGGCAAATGTCATAGCCTACAATATCGCCCACCGCGGCAAAGGCGGCCATAAAGTTCTCGATGTTGTGAAGACCCGGGAGCTTTATATCCCCGGCCTTAATAATCTCGGTGGTCTTGCCTTCCTTGGCGCGGACTATGGCGCCGCCGTCGAAGAACACGCCATCCTCCAGCCCGCCGTTTATAGAAAACATCCTGATGAGGCCCCGGGCAGTATTCTTAAAGCCGTTTGTTATTTCATTGCAGGCGTTTAAGACCAGCAGGTCTTCCGCGCTCTGATAGCGGAAAATATTCTCCTTGGCCTCGATGTATTCGTCCATAGATTTATGATAATCAAGGTGGTTCGGGGCAAGGTTTGTCACAACCGCTATATGTGGGCTTCTTTTCATCGTCATAAGCTGGAACGAGGACAGCTCCAGAACCGCCCAGTCGTCTTTTTCCATGCCGCCTGCTAAGGAGAAAAGCGGAGTGCCTATGTTGCCGCCGAGATAAACCCTTCTCCCCGAGGCTTTCAGTAATTCGGAAATAATCGTGGTCGTGGTAGTCTTGCCGTCGCTGCCGGTGACCGCGACAATGTTGCATGGGCAAACCTCAAAGAAGGCCTCCATCTCCGAGCTTATCTCGGCGCCTCGCGATACCGCCTCAAGAAGCTGCGGCACGTCGGGGCGCATTCCGGGAGTCCTGAAGATTATGTCGTGGTCAAGGCCGTCCAAATAGTTCTCGCCGAGCCTCAGCTCCGCACCGAGGCCTTCAAGCTCCTCGGTAAGCCCTCCGAAATGTGAGCGAGATTTCTTGTCGCAGGCGGTGACGGAGCAGCCGTTTTTAAGAAGGAGCTTTATAAGCGGCGTGTTGCTGATGCCGATACCAATTACGGCAATCCTCTTTCCCTTTAGTTTATCAAGATATTCGGACATTTTTGCATTCAACGGCCTCACCCCATGCGGATATTTTAACCGTATTATTATATCAGTGTTTTACCCCTTTTTCAATTATAACCATAATGCATAGACTTTCCCATGTTGACAAAGGCATACGAAAAAGGTACAATATCTTTGCGAGTATGCCAGACAGCCGCATGGACATGGCCAAAGCCGGTTCATGAGGAAAGTCCGGGCTCCACAGGGCAAGGATAGCGGGTAACGCCCGCCGAAGGCGACTTCAGGACAAGTGCAACAGAGATATACCGCGAATCGTCGCGCCGCGACGACGCAAGGGTGGAAAGGTGAGGTAAGAGCTCACCGGTCGATTGGAGACAATTCGACCCTGTAAACTCTATCCGGAGCAACACCGTGGAGGGAGCAAAGGTTGGCCCGACCGTTCCCGAGGAGGTGGCTTGAGCGCGCCGGCAACGGCCCGCCTAGATAGATGGCTGTCAAGACAGAACCCGGCTTATAGGCTTACTCGTGTACATACTGTGAAAATCGTCCGCACTCCATGGTGCGGACGTAAATCTTTAAAAAACTGGAGGGGCTGAAACTATGGATCTTACGGCATTGTACAAAATCTCCTACGGAGTCTATGTTATCGGCACCAAACTGGACGGAAAGGACGCAGGGTGCACCGTGGATGCTTTTATTCAGTCCACAAATTCCCCGGTTCCGACCGTCATTCTCTGCAGTATTCAGGCCAACCAAACCAACAAGGCAATCAAGCAGACTGGAGAATTCACCGTATCAGTTCTTCCGACCGACGTCGACCCCTTCATAATCGCAAATTTCGGCTTCCAGTCAGGTCGTGACTCCGACAAATGGGCAAACGTAGAGCATAAATACGTAGGCGGCCTGCCGGTGCTAGAAAAGGCCGCGAGCTTCCTGCGCTGCAAGGTCACAGACTACAAGGAGCTCTCTACCCATACAGCGTTTTTCTGCGAGGTTGTGGACGCCTGGCAGGGCGAGGGCGAGCCGCTCATTTACGGAGACTACCAGAAGAATTTGAAAGCAAAGGCCCAGGAGGCTTTCAAGGCATTTAAAGAGGGCCAGCCATACTCACAGCAGGAGGAAAAATGGGTCTGCACGGTCTGCGGCTACGTCTACAGCGGCGATGTTCCCTTTGAGGAACTGCCCGAGGACTACAAGTGCCCCATATGCGCAGCGCCCAAAAAAGCGTTTAAAAAGCAGTGACATTTAGGGCATACTTACAAAAGGAAGAAACCCATACATAAAACGCCATTATCGTTCTTGACTTTATCTTTCTTTTTTGCTATAGTGCAGTCATAATTTTTAAGGTTAACCTTAACAGCATAGTTTCTGAGGCAAAGGCGCCGAATTCGGATGAATTCGGCGCCTTAAATATTTATTAAGGAGGCTTAACTATGAGTACGACAGTAATCCTGGATACATTATGGGTAGTCTTTGCCGGCGTCCTGGTTTTCTTTATGAACCTGGGCTTTGCCGCGGTTGAAAGCGGGTTTGCAAGACAGAAAAATGCGGTGAATATACTGTCAAAAAACTTTATAGTTTTTGCGGTATCGTCTCTCGGCTTTCTCATCCTGGGCTGGGGCCTGATGTTTGGAGACGGAAACGGCTTTGTCGGCCTCAAGGGTCTGTTCTTTGCAGGAGGGGCGGATAACTCACCCGCGACCGGTGATCTTTACCAAGGGGTTTATTCGGCCATCTCCTGGGCGGGCATTCCTTTCTGGGCGAAATTCTTCTTCCAGCTAGTGTTCTGCGGAACGGCTGCTACGATAGTGTCGGGAGCTGTTGCCGAGCGTATCAAATACATCTCCTTTATAGTTTTCTCGCTCCTGCTCACCATGCTCGTCTACCCGATTGTCGGGCACTGGATATGGGGCGGCGGTTTTCTCGCAGAGCTGGGGATGCTTGACTTCGCCGGCGGCACGGTTGTCCATTCCGTCGGCGGCTGGGCGGCGCTGGCCGGTGTATTGCTGCTTGGGCCTCGTATCGGGAAATACACAAAGGACGGCAGGATAAAGCCCATTCCGGGTCATAACATGAGCCTTGCCACGATTGGCGCATTCGTTCTGTGGCTGGGGTGGTTCGGATTTAACCCCGGCTCCACAATGGCCGCCGACCCGAAAGCGATTTCACATATACTCGTCACAACCAATACTGCGGGCATTGTGGCGATTTTGACATCAACGGCGACGGCCTGGCTTGTAATCGGAAAGCCGGATTTGGGAATGTCGATAAACGGACTGCTGGCAGGCCTTGTCGCCATCACTCCCTGCTGCGCCTTTGTAAGCGTTTCTTCCTCAATCATTATCGGAGCGGTTTCCGGCTGCCTGGTTGTGCTCTCGGTCATGTTCTTCGACAGAAGAAAAATTGACGACCCCGTTGGCGCCATTTCTGTCCACCTTTTGCACGGTGTCCTCGGCACCCTGTTCGTCGGCCTTTTCGCGCAGGACGGCGTAGGAGGCATCAGCACTCCCAACGGACTGTTCTTCGGCGGCGGCTTGGAGCTGCTGAGGGTGCAGGCACTGGGCGTTATTTCGGTCGCCGTCTTTGTCTTTGCCGCTTCCCTGCTTATCTGGCTGCTTATCAAGGTAACTTTAGGGCTAAGGGTTTCGGCCAAAGAGGAGATTGAGGGTCTTGACATTGGCGAACACGGAAACCAGTGCTATCCCGAGTTCCTGTCCCTTGACTACACCGGCGCTTCCGAAGCCGAGCCGGGCGATGTTCTGCCGCCCCAGGTTACCGGCACCGTTCCCCTTGAGCAGGCTGTGCCAACCCAGGTCGTGACGGTTCCGAATACGGGGGTTAAGCTCACTAAAGTCGAGATAATAACAAAGCAGAACAAGTTTGAGGCGCTGAAAAACGCCATGGATAAGATAGGCATTACCGGCATGACCGTAACAAACGTTTTAGGCTACGGAATTCAGGGCGGTCATAAGGAATATTACAGAGGCGTCGAATACGAAACGGATTTGCTCCCGAAGGTTAAGGTTGAGATTGTCGTGAGCAAGGTTCCGGTCAGGACCGTCATCGAGACGGCAAAGAAAACCCTTTACACCGGTAATATAGGCGACGGCAAGATATTCGTTTACAACGTCGAAAACGTAATCAAGGTGCGCACCGGCGAAGAAGGCTACGACGCCCTGCAGGATGTGGAATAAAAAGAATTACGCCCCCATTGAATGACTGTCAATGGGGGCATAAATTTGTCTTTACTTCTTAGGTATGCCGTTCTGGCAGGGCACCTTGACCTGGCACTTCCCGCAGCCGTAGCGCGGCCTATACTTTTCCACCGTTATATCAAGGAAATCCGAGCATTTTTTGTGGTCCTTCCCCGTTTCAAGGCAAATGGCGCCGACGGGGCAGTTATGTACGCATGAGCCGCACATGGTGCAGTATTCGTAAATCCCAGTATACTTTCGCCCGGTCGGCTCCAAAGCCGCCGTGGTGATTACGCTCCCGAAGCGCCCGGCTATCCCCTTTTCAGTTATAAGGCCCTTGGAAAGTCCAAAGGTTCCAAGCCCGCATACATAGGCCACGTGCCGCTCCGACCAGCGGCTTGTAAATTCAAGGCCGTTATAATTCCTGAACATTTTAAAGCGCTTGTCCAGACTTGGCACAACCGCCTCAAAACCCGTATCGCGGAGCTTTTCCGCAATAAACAAAGTCAAATTGTTCAGAAAGGCATGCCCCTCTATCCTTCCGTGAAGCCACAGGGCCGAGGGTTCGGAAAAGTCAAGGGCGTTACTTCTCTTTATCTCCTCTGTAAACGGGAGAAAAAAGGAGATTACCGATTTCGCGCCGTCTAGCCATTCGTTCGGCGGCATAAAGCAGTCGCCAACCGCCTCGGGCCTGCGCAGGTCTTCAAACATGGGGTCCATTGCGCTAGCAAATCCGAAAATCGGCCTGTCAAATATTCTTATTCCCGCAAACTCCGGAGATAGCGCAATATCGGCGCCTATCCTGTTTTCGGGCGCAACGTCCACGTACTCTGCGGCCGCGGTTATTATAAATTCATTGTTCATATTATTCCTCTTCCCAGTTGTGCCAGACGTTCTGGACGTCGTCATTGTCCTCAAACATCTCAAGCATCTTCTGCATGTTCTTTATGTCTTCCTCGCTTGTGAGCTTGATATAGTTCTGGGGCACCATTTCAACCTGGGCGGACAGGAATTTATAGCCCTGCTTCTCCATGGTGTCAACCACCTGCTGGAAATCGTCGGGGTCAGTGTAAACCTCAAATACCCCCGTATCGTTTTCAACGTCGAGAGCGCCCGCCTCAAGCGCATCCAGCATGACCTTGTCCTCGTCAAGGCTCAAATCCTCGTTGTCGATGATAATCACGCCCTTGCGGTCAAAGGACCAGGCGACGCAGCCTGTGGTGCCCATATTTCCGCCGTACTTGTCAAAATAGTGGCGCATCTCGGCCGCCGTGCGGTTTCTGTTGTCGGTCATCGTCTCAACGATAATGGCGACTCCGCTGGGGCCGTAGCCCTCGTAAGTAATGCTTTCGAAATTGGAGCTGTCGCCGCTGCCGAGAGCCCTGTCAATTACTCTCTTAATGTTGTCGTTGGGCATATTCGCTGCCTTCGCCTTTGTTATAGCAGCGGCCAGGCGGGAGTTGTTGGCTGGGTCTCCGCCTCCGCCCTCCTTAACCGCGACCATAATCTCGCGGGAAATTTTCGTAAATATCTGGGCGCGCTTGGCGTCCTGCGCCCCCTTTGTCTTCTGTATATTCTTCCATTTGGAATGCCCTGCCATTATTTCCAACTCCTCTGTTTTAGTAACCTTTATAGCGTATTCTTAAGCCTTGTGTATCCCCCGGATAAGGCGACACCGCCACAGCTTGAATTTAAGATACTCCCCAACGCGGGGAGCTTTTTGATAATTTTATCATGAATAAAATTAATTGACAACCCTTCCTATCGCAAAGCGGGAGGAGCCGAAAAGCTCCTCCCGCTTATTAATTATCGTTTCTTGGGGATTATTAGTAGCTGCCCGTATTCAAGGTTCGGGCTTTCAAGTGCGTTTGCCTCCGCGATAAGCGCCTGTGTGGAATTGTAGCGTTTAGC
>DUPK01000036.1 GCA_012838345.1 Clostridiales bacterium
ATGACGCAGAAGCCCGACGTCGTGGCGGGCAGGCTCCTAGAGGGCCGCGTCGCGATACTCTGCGACGGCAGCCCGCACGTTCTCACTATCCCCGAGCTTTTCATAGAGAACATCCAGACCTCGGAGGACTACTACAACAGGTTCTTATACGCCTCGATACTCAGGCTCCTTAGGATACTCGGCCTATTTATAACCGTTGTGGTTCCGGGGCTCTATGTCGCGATAGTGACCTTCAATCAGGAAATGCTGCCCTCGGTCTTCCTCAGGAGCATAATCACCTCGACGCTCAAGACCCCGATGCCGGTTTCGGCCGAGATTTTCGTGCTCACGCTTATGTTCGAGCTGCTGAAGGAGGCCGGAACGCGCCTTCCCAAGGCGATAGGCTCCGCGATAACCATAGTCGGCTCGCTTATCATCGGCGAGGCGGCGGTCAGCGCGGGAATCGTTAGCGAAGCCTCGGTGATAATCGTCGCTCTCTCCGCCGTGGCGAGCTTCATAGTGCCGAACCTTGCCGAGTTTACGCTTGTCTACAGGGCCCTGTTCTGGGTTTTCGGCAGCGCGATGGGAGTTATCGGCATAGCCTCCTGCGCCTTTATAATGGCAGCGCAGCTTATATCGACAAGCAGCTTCGGAATCCCGATACTTTCGTCCTTCTCAAAAAAGGAGATGGCCGACAGCTTTATCAGGGCGCCGCTTGAGAAGCTGGAGTACAGGCCCGAGACAATTGCCGGGCAGGACAGCAAGAGAAAAAACATCAAGCCTTAAAAGGGGGCGGCTTCTATAAAAAGGATTTTATGCATAGTTCTGTGCCTGCCGATAATGCTCTCCCTCTCGGGCTGCTGGAGCAGAATCGAGCCGAAATACCTCGGCATTGTGAACAGCTTAATTTACGACGTGGACGACGAAGGGAAGTTCATAGTCCACCTTGAGTTTTTAAACGCCGCCGACGCCGGAAGCGGCGACGGCGGGAAGTCGAAGGGCTCGAACTATACCATCCGCGCAATGGGCGACTCGCCGAGAGAGGCCATAGCCAACGCCTCCCAGAGCGTGGACAGGAGCATATTCGGAGGGCACTACAAGGTCCGCTTTTTCTCCGAAAAGCTCGCGAAACAGAGCGTGAACCCGACGCTCGACTATATACTCAGGGCGAAAATAACCGACGAGACCACGCTTATCGGCGTGATTAAGGGCGATAAGCCCGAGAAAATATACGAGGCGACGCTGGACCTGTCCGACACAGTGGGCAACTATATTGAAACCATGAGCCGTTTTCTGCCGGACAGCTCATTGAAGGCCGTCTTCCCGACGACCCTCGACTTCGTGAGGGACTACTACAGCGACGGAAAGCAGCCCGTGGCGCTGCTTGTCGAGATTGTTGAAAACCCGTCCCAGACCCCCAAGGGCGAGGACAAGGGCGGCGACGGCGGCAAAGGAGAGGAGAAAAAGGAATATAAAATCGTCTGCGAGGGCCTTGCCGCGTTCAAGGACGGGGTTCTTGCCGGTTACTTTAACGGCGAGGAGACAAGGGCCTACAACTTCATCATGAACAAGGTCCACAACATCCACATCACGGTCCCCTCCGAGACCGGAAACACGGTTTTCGGAATTACAGGCTCAAAGTGCAAGGTCAAGACCTCCATGGACGGGGACAAGATAAAAATCGACGTAAAGCTCAAGTTCAACACCAACATCGCGGCGGAGACCGGCGAAATCGAGATAAACGACCCCAAGGAAATCAAAAAGCTGGAGGAGTCCTTCAACGAGAAGCTGAAGAAGGACGTGGAGGGCGCAATCAAAAAGGCGCAGCAGGAGTTTGAGAGCGACATCTTCGGCTTCGGCGAATTCGTCCACGACCAGCACCCCAAGGAGTGGAGGGATATGAAAAAGGACTGGGACGAAAAGTTTAAGGAGGCCGAGATAAGCGTCTCGGTTGAGTCCAGGATACGCCGCTACGGAGAGATTAAGAGGCCGTTCAGGTATGAGGAGGAGGACAAGTGAAGAAAAAGCCTTTCATCACCGCCCTTCAGCTGGTTTTCATGACCTCGGGCAGCGCGCTCGTTTTTCCCTATACCTTTATGCCTATCCTGAACACGCCGCCCTCAAATCAGGACGTCTGGATTGTCCTGATAATGACGATTGCTTATATGTTCCTGCTGAATATTCCGCTGCTCGTTATCACGAACAATTTTCGGGGCCTTAGCTTCAACGAGACTTTCGAAATGATTCTGGGGAAGTTTTTCGGAAAGCTCATGGCGCTTTTCTATGTGCTTTTCTTCGCATACTGCTTTACCGCCTGCATGCTGATTGTCTCGATGTTCATAAACCTCTATCTCTTCCCCGACACGCCCACCTGGGGCCTTCTCGTGACCATTCTCATCGCGGTCTGCTACGCCGCCTACAACGGAGCCGGCACCATAGGAAGGCTCTCTACGATATTCGTGCCCATCATAATCTTCACGATAGTGACATTTTTCCTGATGGGGCTCGGCAAGATGGACTGGGGGGTGCTGAGGCCCGTTCTCGCCGATTCGAAATTCATCGACATGAATATCGGGGCCTTCCTCACCGCCGCGAGATACTCGGAAACCATCATTTTTTTCCTTTTCGCGCAGTATATCGACGAGAAGGTCAATATAAACAAGACATATATAAGAGCCGTCCTCACCTTCGCCGTCAACTTCATGCTTATCCTTCTGCCGACGATTCTGGTGCTCGGAGTTGACTTTGCGAGAATCGCCTGGAACCCTTACTATGTGTACACAAGACAGGTGGAGGCTCTCGGCTTCCTTGAGAGGATGCAGGCGATTAATACCCTCGCATGGTTCCCTCTGGCGCTTTTGAAGCTTTCTCTTTACAACTACATGGTGAGCCATGTGTTTTCGGGAATTGTCGGGGCCAAGTCGCACAAATCCTTTGTTATTCCCGTTTCGCTGCTCGGCTTCATAGTCTGCCTCATTCCGATTATGGATACCTCCAGCACCATCGAGCTTCTGCGCTCGGACAGAATTTTTCCCTTTGTTACCCTGCCCGTCATATTCGGGCTTCCGCTGATTATTCTCATAGTGTATTTCATACGGAAGAAGAAGATAAAGCTCGCACTCAGGCGAAGGCAGCAAAAGGCCGCCGGGCAGTAAAAAGGCGCCGCGAAACACTAAGGCCATTGTCAGGGCAAGCCTTTGCCGGAGCGTAAAGTCGGATATATTAAAGGAACGCAAAACATCCCCGATTGCAGCCGCAATCGGGGATGTCGGTTGTATTGTCTATATAGGGCTTTGCAGGACGCAACCGCATGCTTCCTGCGCAGCGCCCCTGCGCAAAGGGCTTAACTACTCCTCGTATGCGTCGCCGGGGGTCAGGAGAGTAAAGCCCGCCTCCGTAAGGACCTTCGCCGCATTTTCCGGGTCCTCGACCCTTATCATCATATACGCCTTGTGGGTTCCCGAGTTTTTGGCGAAGGCGTAGGTGTATTCGATGGAAATACGCGCCCTGAAAAGCGTCTCGAGAACGCTGTGGAAGGTGCCGGGCGTGTCCTCGAGCAAAACCCCGATAACGGGCGTTTCGACCACCGTGAGCCCCGCGGCGCGGAGCAGTTCCCTCGCCTTGCCGGGCTTGTTGACAATCAGCCGCACGATGCCGAAGTCCGTAGTCTCGGCCACGGAGAAGGCGCGCATATCGATGTTGTTCTCGCGCAGGACGCTCGTGACGTCCAGAAGCGCGCCGACGCGGTTCTCAACAAAGATGGAAAGCTGCTTAATCGTCATGTTCGTCTCCTCCTTTATTCGCGGAGCTTGCGCTTGTCGATAATGCGCACCGCCTTGCCCTCAAATCTTGTGATGGTCTTCGGAGCGACCAGGCGCACATCGACGGAGATGCCCAAAACATTTTCTATCTCCCTGCGCACCTTCACGGCCATGGCCTCAATCTTTCTCACCTCGTCGGTGAAGTTCTCCTCCGTCATCTCGACGAGTACCGTTAGGCTGTCCCTGTTGTTAACGCGGTCGACGAGGAGCTGATAGTGGGGAGCTATGCCCTCGAGCGAAGTGAGGACGCTTTCAATCTGTGAGGGGAATACGTTGACGCCGCGGATTATGAGCATGTCGTCCGTGCGCCCTAAGAGTTTGCTTATGCGCGCATGGGTGCGCCCGCATTTGCAGGGCTCGGGTATTATGTAGCCCACGTCGTGCGTCCGGTAGCGGATGAGCGGCAGCGCCTCCTTGGTGATGCAGGTGAAGACAAGCTCGCCGCGCTCGCCGTCGGGCACGGGCTTGCCGGTGCTCGGGTCGATGACCTCGAGGATGAAGTGGTCCTCGGCGACGTGCAGGCCCTCGTGGGCCTGGCACTCGTAGGCGACGCCCGGTCCGATGATTTCGGACAGGCCGTAGATGTCAAAGCACTCGATGCCGAGCCTGTTTTCGATGTCCTGCTGCATGCCGCGCGTCCAGGGCTCGGCGCCGAAGAAGCCGCATTTGAGGCTGAGCTGCTCCCTTGTTATACCGTGCTCCGCCATATACTCGGCAAGCGTCAGGGCGTAGGACGGGGTGCAGAGCAGGAAGGTGGGTTTAAAATCCAGAAGAATCGTAACCTGCCTTGCGGTGTTTCCCGTCGAGGCGGGAATGGTCGCGCAGCCGATGGTTTCCGAGCCGATGTGGCCGCCGAGACCGCCGGTGAAAAGGCCGTAGCCGTAGCTTATATGGCCAATGTCCTTATTCGTAATGCCGCCGGCGCCGATGGTCCTGGCCATCACCTCGCCCCAGACCTTCAAATCGTTTCTCGTGTAGCCGACGACGGTCTGCTTGCCCGTCGTGCCTGAGGAGGCGTGTATGCGCACGATGTCGTCCATCGGAACCGCAAAGAGCCCGTAGGGGTAGTTGTCGCGCAAATCCTGCTTGTACGTAAAGGGGAGCTTGGTTAAATCCTCTATGGACTTAATGTCCTCGGGCCTGACTCCCGCCTCGTCAAACTTCTTCCTGTAGGCGGGGACGTTTTCGTAAACGCGCTTTACCGTCCGGACAAGCCGCTCGCTCTGAAGCTCACGCAGCCTGTCTTTGGGCATGGTTTCCGCTTCGGGATTGTATATGCTGTACATGGCGGTTAGATTTCCTTTCCTTTAAACCACCCTTACCGTCCAGCCGAAGGGGTCCTCAATTCTGCCCCACTGGATTCCGGTCAGGTAGTCGTATAGTTTTGCGGACAGCGGACCTATATTGCCGCCGCTCAGAATTGCGGTTTTGTCGCCGTAGACTATTTTGCCGATGGGAGATATGACCGCGGCGG
>DUPK01000037.1 GCA_012838345.1 Clostridiales bacterium
AACCTTCCGATTTGACGAACTATATAAACGCAAAAGGCATTACCGACTGCAAAAGTCAGTAATGCCTGTATTTGTATTGAGATAATCTTTACTCCCACTCGATGGTCGCGGGGGGTTTGCCGGTTATGTCGTAGACAATGCGGTTTACGCCCTTGACTTCGTTTGTTATTCTGGATGACACCTTTGCAAGAAGCTCATGCGGGAGCTTTGCATATTCGCAGGTCATGAAATCTGTCGTGTTTACCGCGCGCAAAGCTATGGTATAGTCGTATGTGCGCCCGTCGCCCATTACACCGACGGAGCGCAGGCCGGTCAGGATGGCAAAGTACTGTTGAACCTTTTCACCGGACTTTTCCACCTCTTCGCGGAAGATTGCGTCGGCCTCGCGCAAGATGTCGAGCTTTTCCTTCGTAACCTCGCCTATGCAGCGAATCGCAAGCCCGGGCCCAGGGAAGGGCTGTCGGTTTACTATAGATTCCGGCAGGCCGAGCTCACGGCCGACCTCTCTAACCTCGTCCTTAAAGAGGCTGCGCAAAGGCTCGACAAGCTCCTTGAAATCCATATCTTCCGGCAGTCCGCCGACGTTGTGGTGGCTCTTGATATTTGCCGAATTGACTCCCGATTCTATCACGTCGGGATAAATTGTGCCCTGAGCGAGGAACTTGATTTTCCCGAACTTCTTCGCCTCTTCCTCAAAGACCTTGATAAACTCCGAGCCGATAATCTTGCGCTTTTGCTCCGGGTCGGTGACGCCCTTCAGCCTTTCAAGGAATCTATCCTCGGCGTTCACGCGCACGAACACCAGGTCGCGCTTTGAAAACACCGCTTCTATCTGGTCGCCCTCGTTCTTGCGCATTAAGCCGTGGTCAACGAATATGCAAATCAGCCTGTTGGGTATCGCCTTTGAAAGAAGCGCGGCGCAAACGGAGGAGTCGACACCGCCCGACAGCGCGAGCAGCACCTTTTCCTCATCGCCTACCTGCTTTCTTATCTCCTCTATCTGTTTTTCAATAAAATCTTTCATCGAGTAGTCACCTTTCGCTCCACAAATATTGTATAGAAAATTGTAAATTACTTTCTTGCCGCTTAGCGTAAGCTCGACCTCCGGGTGGAACTGCACACCGTAAAGCCGCTTGTCTTTGTTCTGAATTGCCGCAAACTCGCAGTCTTTGCTTTCGGCTATGCGCTCAAAGCCCTCGGGGAGTCTTGAAACCCTGTCGGTATGGCTCATAAGCGCAATTTCGGACGGACTTAGCCCCTCAAACAGAGGAGATGAATTGTCAACTTCAATGACGGTCTGGCCGTATTCTCTTATCTTGCTGGGTATAACCTCTCCACCGAGCGTATGGCACATAAGCTGCATTCCGTAGCATATGCCGAGAATGGGTATTCCGAGCCTGAAGAGCATGGGGTCGCAACGTGGCGCTTCATCTGAATAGACGCTGTTCGGCCCGCCGGTGAGTATTATGCCAATCGGAGCTATTTCCCTAATCTTTTCAGCCGGCAGATTGCCCGGCTCAATCGAAGAATACACTCCCCATTCCCGGACACGCCTGGCTATAAGCTGCTTGTACTGTCCGCCGAAATCAAGCACCAGAACCTTTTGATTTTGCTTTCCCATCGATTTCTCCCCTGTTATTTCAGCCGCCCCTGCAAGAATCATGGTCTAAGTCTGCAGCGGGCTTTATTCTTAGTATCAACAAAGCGGCGCCAATATAATCAGCGCCGCTTCCTTGCGGTTGCGAACTACATTATTACATACTGGTCGCGGCTCGGCCCGACCGAAACGTATTTTATCCTGCAGCTTATCGCTTCTTCAATGAACTTTATATAATCAAGTGCGGCTTTGGGCAAATCCCCGGGCTTCCTGCAGCCGGAGATGTCGGTTTTGAAGCCTTCCATATACTCGTATACCGGCTTTGCCCTGTCGAGCCTGTCACCAATCGGGAAATCGGTGGTACGCTCCCCGTCTATTTCATAGGCAACGCAAACCGGAATCTTGTCCATATACGACAGGACGTCGAGCTTTGTAAGCGCAATTTCGGTTGCGCCCTGAATTATTACGCCGTATTTAGTGGCCACCACGTCAAAGGGGCCGACGCGCCTGGGTCTTCCCGTCGCGGCGCCGTATTCGCCGCCCGCCTCGCGCAGCTTCGCCGCTTCCTCGCCAAACAGCTCAGCCGTAAATGGCCCCTCTCCGACCGCGCTAGAATAGGCCTTGGTAATGCCGATAACGCGGTCAAGCTTTGCAAAGGGGACGCCGGAGCCGATAGGCGCATATGCCGCAATCGTAGACGAGGAGGTGGTATAGGGAACTATGCCAAAGTCGATGTCCTTAAGAGCGCCGAGCTGAGCCTCGAACAATATATTCTTTTCCTCTTTGATGGCGGCGCTCAGCAGAAGCGTGGTGTCGCAGATAAAGGGCTTAAGCCAGTCTCCGTACTTGCGGAGCCAGCTAATCATCTCGCCTGCGTCCACCGCCTCGGTCCCGTAGCCGCCCTTAATCATCAGGTTCTTCCACTCAACCAGGCCGCGCACCTTTTTCTCAAGGGTTTCGGGGTTTAATAAGTCAATCATCCTGACTGACTTTTTCATATACTTATCGCCGTATACGGGCGCTATGCCGCGCCTTGTGGAGCCGTAGGCCATGTCCCTGAGCCTGTCTTCCTCAAGATTGTCGAGGAGCCTGTGGTAGGGCATGCAGATTACGGCCTTTTCGCTTATCTTGAGGTTGTCGGGAGTGATGGAAATGCCCTTGTCCGTGAGTCTCTTTGCCTCATTATACAAATGCTCAATGTCGATTACCATACCGCAGCCCATCACGTTAACGGTGTTTTCCCTCAGGATTCCGGAGGGCAGCAGGTTCAGTATGAACTTTCCCTTTTCGTTTATTACGGTATGGCCCGCGTTGTTTCCGCCCTGATAGCGGATAACTATGTCGTAGTCGGATGAAAGAAGGTCGACCATCCTTCCCTTTCCCTCGTCTCCCCAGTTCGTTCCGACAATCGCAGTTAACATATCGCTATCTCCAATCACCAAAAATTATCGGCACCCCGGCTCAGGGTACCGAAAGCCAATTCAGCCCCTTGGCTGTCCGTGACCACAGTTTTTACCATAATATTTCCGTTTAGAGTATATACTAAGCCATTTTCTTTGTCAACTTTTGAAAGAAACTAATCTGCAAATTGCAAAACATAATTCCATTTATTTTTGTATTATAGATATTGTCTATTAAGGAGATGGATATTATTACCCATCTCCCGCAAAATCAGGTCGATATTTCGTGCTCGCTTCTCTTCGGACGGGACATAAGTTCCGCGATTACGCTCTCGGGGGATTTGTCCTCATAGAGTATCTTATATGCCTCTCTTATAATAGGCATCGGCGCGCCCGTTTTATCGGCAAGCTCTACCGCGGATTTTGCCGCATAATACCCCTCCACGACGGCGCCGACGGCTTCCATGGCCTCTTTGACGCTCATGCCCTTGCCTATGTACACCCCGGCGCGGCGGTTTCTCGAATGCTTTGATGTGCAGGTCACTATCAGGTCGCCGACACCGGCAAGCCCTGTGAAGGTCTCCTTTCTGCCGCCGAGCATCTCGCCCAGCTCGGCAAGCTCGGTTAAGCCCCTTGTCATCATAAGCGCTATGGTGTTGTCACCAAGCCCCAGCCCGTCGCAGATTCCGGCGCAGAGGGCTATGATGTTCTTCAGCGCCCCGCAAAGCTCGACGCCCACGATGTCGTCGCTCGTGTATATGCGAAACCGGGGGCTCATGAGCAAATCCTGAACAAGCTCCGCGGACACAATGTTCTTTGAAGCAGATACGCAACCGGTGGGCACTCCCCTTCCGACCTCCTCGGCATGGGAAGGGCCGGACAGCGCCACAATGCGCTCGGAGCCCCCCAGCTCCTGCTCAATTATCTGGGAAAGGCGCAGGCAGGTATCTGGCTCAATGCCCTTTGCCGCAGATACAAGTACGGTATCGTCCCTTACAATCCCTTTAAGTTTTTTCGCAGTTTCGCGCAGGGCAAAGGACGGCGTCACGAATATCGCAACGTCCGCCCCCGCGACTTCTTCAAACGTATCGCTGAACTCGAGGTTGTCCGGGAGCTTTACCCCGGGCAGGTACTTGTTCTCCCGGAGCGTTCTGAGCTCCTCCGACCTTTTTTCGTATATTGAATGCAGAGTAACGGTCTCGCCCTTCTTTGCTAGGTTCGTGGCCAGTGCCGTCCCCCAGGCGCCGCTCTCCAAAACAGATACCCTCATTTGCTTATCCTCCGGGAGTTCATTTTCTGAAAGTTAATTTGGACTCAGTGCCGTTAATTATGCGCTTTATGTTGTCCTTATGCCTGTAAATGAGTAGCGCGCCGCTGAGTGAAACCATCACAAGTGCAAACCCATTGCCAATTCCAAGCACCGCAATGGAAACAGGATAGAAAATTCCGGCCACCACCGAGCCAAGAGAAACATGGCGGGTAATCAATACGGCAAGGGCAAAGACAACCCAGACAATGATGCCGACCCTCCAGTCCACAAACCAGACCAGAGTGCCGCCGGCCATAACCGCCTTACCGCCCTTAAACCCGTAATAGAGAGGGTAGGCGTGTCCGAGCATGGCAAAAAAGCCCGCAAAAGCGCTGCCCTCAAGCCACATATCATAGCGCCCGAGCAGCCAGCCAGCGAACACGACGGGCATCACTGTCTTCATTATATCAATTGCTAGGACAAGTACAAGCCCGTATTTGCCAAAAACGCGATAGAAATTGGTCAGCCCCGCGTTTCCGCTGCCATAATTCCTGATGTCCTTCTTGTAAAAGTACTTGGACGTGATGATAGCGCCGTTTATTCCACCTAAGAGATACGCGAAGACGGCTACGACAGCAAAATCCAAAACCATTATCCAGTTTATATCCTGCCACATAGCGGTATATCTCCTACTCCTTGTCACCCTTCTGGCGCACTACCATCCTAACCGGCGTACCTTCCAAACCAAAAACCGAGCGTATCTGGTTTTCGAGATAGCGCTGATAGGAGAAGTGGAAGAGTTCCCTGTCATTTACAAACACTACAAAGTTCGGCGGCTTTACGCCGGTCTGCGTCATATAATATATTTTAAGCCTCCTGCCCCTGTCAGTCGGCGGCTGCACCCTTGCAATCGCGTCGGCAAGCACGTTGTTGAGCGTGCCGGTGCTTATGCGCATTGTGCTCTGCTCGTTAACAAAGTTAATAAGCTCGAAAATACGCTCCACCCGCTGCCTGGTGACCGCGGAAATAAAAAGAATCGGCGCGTAGGACATATAGGTAAGGTCGCGCCTTACCTGCTCGCGCATGCGGTCCATCGTCTTGTCGTCTTTTTCGATAAGGTCCCACTTGTTGACAAGAATTATGCTTGCCTTGCCCTTTTCGTGGGCAAGCCCCGCTATCTTGGTGTCCTGCTCGGTAACGCCGTCTCGCGCGTCGAGCATGATAAGGCAGACATCCGACCTGTCTATTGCCATCTCTGCGCGCAAAACGCTGTACTTTTCAATTTTGTCCTCAATGCGCGATTTGCGCCTTATGCCCGCCGTGTCAATAAAGACATACTTTCCGTATTTGTTTTCCAGATAGCTGTCCACAGCGTCCCTTGTTGTGCCCGGAACGTCGCTGACAATAAGCCGCTCCTCGCCGAGTATTAAGTTTATCAGCGAGGACTTGCCCATGTTCGGCCTGCCGATGACGGCGACCTTGATGGTATCCTCGTCTTCTTTCTCCTCTTCCTCAGGCGGGAATAGCGCAACGCAGGCGTCCAGCAAATCTCCCGTGCCGTGGCCGTGAATCGCCGATACGGGGATTGGGTCGCCGAGCCCGAGACTGTAAAACTCGTATATGTCGGGGTCCGTTGGACCTATGGAATCGACCTTGTTTACGGCCAGAATAACCGGCTTTTTCGAGCGCAGCAGCATATTGGCAACGTCCATGTCCGCCGCCGTTACGCCTGTTTTTATATCGGTTAGCAGCACTATGACATCCGCAGTTTCAATTGCAATTTCAGCCTGCTGCCTTATGAACATCAGAATCTCATCGTCGGTTTTCGGCTCTATGCCGCCGGTATCCACAAGGGTGAAGCTCCGTCCGTTCCAATCGGTATCCGCGTATATCCTGTCTCTTGTTACACCCGGGGTGTCCTCGACAATTGACAGGCGCTTTCCCACAAGCTTATTAAAGAGCATTGACTTGCCCACATTGGGCCGGCCAACTATGGCCACGAGCGGCTTTGGCATCCGCCTCACCTCATTTCAAATCGCAAATAGCTGATAATAATTCATAGCCGTTGTTCGGTACCGGTACAATCGGCACACCGAGCGCCGCTTCGGCATCGGATAAGGTCACATCGTCCAAGAACATATCGCCGCCGTGCCTGAGCATGGAGGCGGGAATCAAGAGCCTTCGACCCAAGTCCTTGCCCTTTAGCTGTGATATGAGGTCGCCGCCGGCAACCAAGCCCGCGACGTCCACGGTTTTGCCGAAAAAGTCGTTTTCAATAGCATAGACCCTTCCATTTATGTTAACACATTTTCCCTTGGCTATTTTTAAAATTTTTGTTAAGAACGGCGCGGCGGCTACCCCCGTGGCTATTGAAAAGGGCGCTCCGCTCGCCTCGGGACAGTTTTCCAGGGCGATTTTGAACTCCTCTTCGAGCGAGCGCATGAGCCCGACGCCGTTTTCTATCTGTGGATAGCCCTCGTAATAGTCCTCCGGCGGTATTTCTCTCTTTGCCTTCAGATAAAGCTCGTCCGCGCAGTAAAAAAGCCTGCTGCCGAGCTCTTTCAGACACTTATCCCCGAAAGCGTCCGTCATATCTATTATCTCCGCGGCCTTTTTTAAGTCGACGGGCCCCAGCGGATATAGCCCCTCCCTGTGCTTCGTTAGCCCCACCGGCACGACCGACACGCTTGCAACCGCGGGATAGAGGGACCTTAGGTCCTCAAGGCTTTTTAAAAGCTCAGCGCGGTCGTTTATTCCGGGGCAGCAGACTATCTGGCAGTTCATCGTAATGCCCGCCTCCTTAAAGCGACGCATAATATCCATAATCTCGCCGCCCCTTTTGTTGCGAAGCATTTTTACGCGGAGCTCCGGGTTTGTAGTGTGCACGGATATGTTTACCGGGCTTATCCTCATTTTGACAATGCGCTCAATGTCGCGCTCTCTCAGGTTCGTAAGCGTGATGTAATTGCCGAGAAGAAAGGACATCCTCGCGTCGTCGTCCTTAAACAGCAGCGACTTCCTGACGTTCGGCGGAAGCTGGTCGATAAAGCAGAAGATGCACTTGTTCGCGCAGGTGCGGGCCCTGTCCATCAGGTAGTCGTCGAACTCAAGCCCTAGGTCCTCCCCCTCGTCCTTTCTGATAAGAATCAGCTTCTTCTTACCCTCGGCGCTTTCAAGGACTACCGTAAGCTCCCGTTCGTAGGAATAGTATTTGTAATCGAGGACATCCTCAATCGGATTGCCATTTATTGAAATAAGTCTGTCCCCGGGTACGGCCTTTTTATACGCGGGGCTGCTTTTTTCAACGTTTATTATTTTTGCACCCAAGAAACAGACCTCCCTAAGAACAGTCATATGCTAAGAAAACAGAGGGGGCTTTTAGGCCCCCTCTTTTCAGGACAGTTATTATTTTGCCGCATCCAGTTTGATGACCTCTCGGCCTTTATAGAAACCGCAGGCCCTGCAGGCCCTGTGGGGCAGACGATAAGTACCGCACTTGGGGCAGGCTACTATGCCGGGGGTCTCGAGCTTCCAGTGAGAATTGCGCCTCTTATCTCTTCTTGCTTTTGATGTCTTTCTCTTTGGGACCGCCATCTTGACACCTCCTTGGTCTTTAGCTGTAACCAGCAGTCTTATTTATCCGTTAGTAGCTGCTCCAATACAGCTAATTGGGGATTTATCTCACCCTTGCAGGAGCAGGGGGCTTTATTGAGGTTCCTGCCGCATTTTGGGCAGAGCCCCTTACAATCAGGTTTGCAAAGAAACTTGGCGTCCATTTCCAAGACGTAAGCCGTAATAATAATCTCGTCCAAATCCGCATAATCTCCGTCTAAAAGATATATGTCGGGGTTGTCCTCATCATGGAGCTTATCGGCCAGAACGGCCTCGATGTCAAGCCGGACGGCATGCTCGTATTCTTCGGCACATCGGTCGCAGGCACATCTGAGCTTTGTGCTTGCCTCGGCTTTAAGCACCAACACGCCAGCGTTGTTTCTGACATGGCCCCTCGCCCTGAGCGGCTCTATCACTTCTTTGACCGAGTAGAAATCCAGGTGGGAAACATCCGGTTCATAGTCAAAGCTAACCGTGCCTCCGGGAACATTGATGATTTCGTGGAGATCTATACGCATGGCACACCTCGATTTAATTGCCAAGTTATTATAGATTATTCAGTTGACTTTGTCAAATATTTTCTCTATAAAAATATTTGACAGTATATGCTTATATATCGGTATTGTTGGTCAAAAAGGAGCTATTATCCCCTTTGCTCTTAAAATATAGCAGCTTTACGCGATTTTTTACAGCCTTGCGCAAAAAAA
>DUPK01000038.1 GCA_012838345.1 Clostridiales bacterium
CGCGTCGCTCCCCGCACGGGGAGCGTGGATTGAAATTCCTTGTCCCGAAACTGCCCCTTGCAGACCTCTGTCGTCGCTCCCCGCACGGGGAGCGTGGATTGAAATTATGATTGGTCAGATAATGGATATATCGAATGCTGTCGCTCCCCGCACGGGGAGCGTGGATCGCAACCATATAACTATGTACCGGGGCAGCCTCTCTGAAGCCGCTCCCTGAGGGGTTTGCTCCTTTTTTGCGCATAACCACACATTTACTGCCATATTATTGATTGTTTGTAAATAATGTTGTAAAGTTAGTTTATGTCGGGGGTAATTCATCAGCTTAATTGGAGTGCGCGATAAGCGACAGACGCACCATAGGCTATACAGCATGGTAATAGTTTTGCGTGCGGGAAAACCAGTTCCGAGCCTCCCGGGCAAATCTAGGAGAAGCTGTAATAAGACAGAAAAGAACTACGGAGGATTACCATGGGAAGCAATTATAAACACGTTTTTTCTCCAATTGAAATTCGGGGAGTAAAGTATAAAAACCGTATCCATATGGCACCCACTTCTCCTAAGCTTACGGACCCAAAAGGTTTTATGACCACGGAGCACATCGAATACTTCCGCACGATTGCTAAGGGTGGCGCGGGGATTATTACACTTGGAAACTGCACGGTGGACATTGAGCATTATCAGGATGAGCCGAGACAGGTTGCCCTTGATAATGACCATTACATACCGGGGCTAACCCGCCTTGTCGACATGTTCGAGCTATATGGTGTGGTCGGGCAGTTGGAGCTGAATCATGCCGGACTGGACGCTTCCTGGGATTTAAACCGTTGCCCGGCAATAGGGCCGACCGCCCAGCACATGCCCATGGAACTGATGAAAGCGGCGCTGCTAGGACGCCCTCCGGTCAGGGCAGAGGCAATGACCTACGAGCAGATAAAGGAAATTCAGCAGAAATACATAGACGCGGCTTTCCGCTGCAAGCGCGCCGGTATGAATACTGTCTTTGTCCACGCCGGACATGCCAACCTGATAGGCCAGTTTTCGAGCCCGCTGTACAACCGCAGAACCGACGAGTACGGTGGTAGCCTTGAAAACCGCGCCAGATTTTGCATGGAGATATTGGAAGGGATCCGTAAAAAATGCGGAGAGGACTTCGTAATTGAACTGCGCGTTTCCGCCGATGAGATTCATCCTGACGGCATGCACTTTGAGGAGGCGAAGCGCTATCTTCAGATGATGGACGGTATGTTCGACATTCTCAGCGTTTCCGCGGGGCTACACACCGATAAGCGGTACTTCAAGTACTTTACACCAAATATGTTCCGCGGAGAAATGGTCAACGTCGGCTACGCCGCGGAGCTGAAAAAGATATTAAAGTGCAAAATCAGCGTTGCCGGCGGCATCGACAATCTGACCAATGCTGAAAAAGTTATTTCCGAGGGCTGGGCGGACTTCTGCCTGCTTGCCCGCGGCCTGATGGCAGATCCGGAGATGCCTCGAAAGTATGCTTTCAACAAACCCGAGGAAGTCAGGCCGTGTACCCGCTGCAATTATTGCGGCAAACGTATCACGAATACAAAAACCCTTGCCTGCGCCGTCAATCCCAAGCTCGGCAGAGAGATGGAGCTTGTTGACGGAGAGGTGCCCCGCGCACGAAGAAAAAAGAAGGTCGTAGTTGTCGGAGGCGGACCGGCGGGTATGCAAGCGACCCTTACCCTCCTTGAGCGCGGCCATGATGTAATTCTTCTGGAAAAAGAGGAGCATCTTGGCGGCAATCTAATCGCCGCGGCAGCCATGCCTCTTAAGGTCGGTATGCAGAAGTTTAGGGACTATTTTATCCGCAAGGTAACGGAAAGTGGTGCGGATATTCGCTTAAACTGTGAGGCGACGCCGGAACTGATTAGCTCGCTTGCGCCGGACGCACTGGTAATTGCGGTCGGAGCGGTACCGAGTTTTCCTGATGTCCCTGGTATAGACCTGCCGCATGTGTACAGCTGCCTTGACGCGGAGCTCGGAAAATGCGAAACGGGGGACCGGATTGTGGTAATAGGCGGCGCCTCGCTGGGCCTTGAATGCGGGGCTTCGTTTGCCATGCTCGGGAAGAACGTGACGGTTATTGAAATGCTGCCTCAGCTTCCATACAACCCCACCCAGGGAAATGAACAGCTCACCGAAATGATTGAAAAAGCCGGCGGCAAGGTAATCACTGGCCGCAGGCTGGCAGGAGTGTGGGAAGACCGCGTACTCTGTGTCGTGGTTGGCAGCGGAAAGCTTGAAGAGTATCCCTGCGACACCGTTTTGATGGCAACGGGCATGAAAGCGCGCGAGGGTGTGGTGGAGGCGCTGCGCCATGTTATTCCCGAGACAGAAATCCATATAGTCGGTGACGCCAGGAAACCGCAGATGCTCGGCGATGCTATCCGCGGAGGCTTCGATGCCGCCCTCGCCATCTAAGCCCTCGCGTAAAGAGTAGAGCACTTCATAATACAGCGACAAATGGCAGTAGCTTTAGCTTACCCAATATAAAAAGCAAGTAAGAAAGACCCCTATGCAGGCATACCCTGCATAGGGGTCTTTGCTCTCAGGCAGTATAGCCGTCAGCATTTTTATGAGTACTCAGAACAAAATCCCCAATAATCAATGATCAAAAGGCTCAAACGCTCAATAGTTTGCAGGACTTTGGGACGGTGCTGCTTTTCTATACAAAAGAAGTTTAATCCACTCTAGTTTCTGGCGAATCGTATTAAATACTGCCCGGGACTGTCCCCCTGGAGACCGCAACTTAAAATAGTCAACATACTATATTTAGAAATTACACCAATATCTGAAAATCTCTACCTAATTATGGTTGACTAAATAAGTGATTTGTGTTATCCTAGCGTTGTAGTTGTTACCATTTTGTTAACACATTTAAAAAAGCAGTCATATTTTTAGAAACGGGAGGTGTTCCAAGACAAAATAGAAGCCTATCAGTAAATGCCACGAACCCAGCACTTTATCTCCCTTATAGGGAAAACATCAGCGAGATTCAGCAATTCCATTAAACGTAAGAATCTAGAAATTGAATTCCCTAGGCAACGCATCTTTTGTTTATGGCCCAAACCCGCAACGTCACTAGTAAAAGTATTATTGAGAGGTGTTATTTGTGACTCAAACGGTAGACCAGAACAAAAAAGTCTATGCGCCTAGCAATGTTTTCAACTTTATCTTCTTTAGCCTATTGGGCATATTCCTGTTTTTTGTGCCGTTCACTCTAAACGGGACAAACTCTATCGCGGTAGACCATATAATAACCTACATGAATAAATATTTACCCTGGCTGGGTCCAACCTTTACACTTATAATAGGAACTATTGGCGGAATACTTCCCTGGGTTCAGAAAACGTATAAAAAGGGCGTAATGGATTTCATTATGGCCGTCTTCCGAACTCTCGGAATTCCCATCTGCTTCCTGGCCTACTTTAACGTAGGACCCGCCTGGCTGATGGACCCCGGAATGCTGCCCTTCCTTTGGGAAAAGGTTGTTGTCTCGGTTACGGTCATAGTCGCCATCGGTTCCATATTCCTTACGTTCGTCATCGCCTTTGGCTGCCTTGAATTTGTCGGAGTTCTTGTCAGACCGATTATGCGCCCCGTCTTTAAAACTCCGGGCAAATCCGCGATCGACGCAGTTGCTTCTTTCGTCGGCAGCTTCTCCCTAGCGATTTATCTGACAAATAAGCTCTACCGTGAATCCAAGTATACAATGAAAGAAGCTTTTATAATCATGAGCGGCTTCTCTACGGTTTCCGCAACCTTCATGATTATAGTCGCTAAGACGGCAAACTTCATGGGTATATGGAACTTCTACTTCTGGACTACACTGCTCATCACCTTTGTCGTCACTGCGATAACGGTAAGGCTGTGGCCAATCTCAAAACTGCCTGAAACCTACATAGACGGCGTCGGAAATCCAGAATTGCCGGTTGAAGGAAAGAGCATATTCAAAGCGGCTGTTGACGAGGGACTTGAGGCCGCGCAGCGCTCGGGTAAAATTCTGAAGACCATTTGGGAGAACCTTGCCGGCGGAATTAAGATGTGCTTCGTTCTGACTCCCGTCATGGGTTCCATAGGTCTGCTTGCGTTTATCCTGGTTAAACTCACGAACGTCTTTGATATTATAGGGTATATATTCTATCCCTTTACATATCTAATCAGTCTCATCGGTATTCCTGAGCCCCTGATGCTGGCTAAGGCTTCGGCTGCCACTGTTGCTGAAATGTTCGTTCCCAACGTGGTAGTTTCGGGACTCACCGATGCTTCCAAGTACGTGATCGCCGTAACCTCCGTATCGCAAGTGCTCTTCTTCGGCGGCTCTCTGCCCTGCTACATGGCTTCGGACGTCAAGGTTCCGCTCGGGAAGGTTATGATAGTCGTATTTGAACGTATTGCGATATCAATAATCCTATCGGGAATTGTGGCTGCGCTATTCTTCTAGCTATAGAAACAAAGGACGAACGCACCCTTGTTTTTATGACGAGGGTGCGTTTTCTTATCTTAAGTGCCTAATAAGTTTTGCGGTAAAGGAAAAGAATACAAACGATAATGCCGCTGCAGACTGCTACAGACAAAAAAACAGACCGCAAACCCAGCATATGCGGGTTTGTGGTCTGTTTTTTCTGTAGTATTAATAGGGTGGATATTACCAAATAAAAGGATGCTCTCCTTTTTCATTATATAGGCAGACATAGTCGTTGTGGGTGATTTTCGGTTCGCCTTTGAAGTTTCGTATGTTCTCCCAGTAGCCTCCCGGCGGCTGGTCGAGAGGGACGCCCTGCTTTATCAGCTCTTCCCGGACCAGCTTGCCTTCAAGCTCGCGTATCGCCTTTACCCCCGCTTTAACCGCCATCGCGGCTCCGGTCCCCGCCGCCTGACCCATGGCCATAGAGGCTGCTATAACACGAACACTGCCTATTGCATGGTAATCGGCCGAAGCGCAGCGGCCGGCGGCCAACAGATTGTCCACTTCAGTCGCTATCAGACTGCGGAAAGGGAATTCACACCAGAGGCGCGGATTGACGCGGACCTCATAGCCGCCGGGACGGACGAAGGGATGGAAAATATGGTCGTCGTCATCCTGAGAAGGGCGGCAGATGGCGTTTTCGACAGGCACCGGGTGGTGTATATGCCTTGAAGCAGTATGGTGGCCGGGGACCGGAATATGAGCATCGTAGCACTCGGGATGCAGTAGGATTCTGTCGTCGAACTTCTTTGCGTTTCCAATGTCATAGGCGGTAAAGATGTACTCGCCGATTATGCGGCGGCTGTCGCGCACTCCGTTCATGGACGCAAGGCCCGTGAGCACAGCGTTTTCAAATCCGGGAACATATTTTTTCAGAAAGTCCACAAACCATACTACTTTCCTGTGCTGGTCGACAATTTGACGGCTGAGGTCCTCTACGTCGTCGCAGCGGCAGTCAAAGGTATGCGTTGCATCCAGCGTCACGTCTGTACATTCGGGATTTCCGACCGGCATGGGGTATACGAGGTTCCCGGGACTGAGCAGCTCGTGCAAATCGCCGTTTTCAATAGCTTCCTTTTCCTTGTGGACTATGAGCGAGCAGTGCTCCTCGGGCGGGCGGGTCTTGAGATACTCGTTCCACTCGGCGTTGGCCTGCTTGTATTTCTCGAGGTTTACATAAGATAGCCTGAAGCCCATGGTAACCGACTGGTTAAGCCCCATAAACTCCGCGCAGCCCACTTCACAGGGGGCCCCAGCCATGAAAGCAAGGTCGGCATCCCCAGTGGCGTCTATGAAAACCTTAGCGTATATCTCTATTTTGCCCGATTTGGAATAGGCGATAATCTTTTTTATTCTACCGTCTTCCACCACGCAGTCTATAACGGTCGCGCCGTAGAGAATCCGGCAGCCTGCCTGGAGGAGCATTTCCTCCAGCATCAGTTTGCCGTACTCCGGCTCTACCGTCGGCAGATGCGGTTTCATTACCGCGTGTCCCTCCGCGTGCAGGCGTTCCAGCCACTCCTTGCAAATACCCTCTATATGGCCGGCGATACCGGTGATATAGCCGTTTGTACAGAGCCCGCCTAAGGACTCCCTGCTTTCAAGGAGCATGGTGCGCATTCCGTTTCTTGCCGCGCTTATTCCGGCCGCAGCGCCGGCAACTCCTCCGCCGCAGACAACTACGTCCATGTAAAATTTCTTCCCGGTTGTCATTTTACTCCTTCACTCCCCGTTGTTCCCGTATTGCAAATAGAATTCTGCTCTCTGGAAAAGTATAGCATACGTAATCTGTGCTGTCCATACGCCACTTGGCTGTTACGGTAGAATGCTTGCCGGGGTGGAAGACAGCAAAAATCTGCAATTTTTGCAGATGAAAAATTCAAAAATTAATATCAAATATTTTACAACAGGTTGCCATAAGATCCGCTTATGTGATAGAATAATCATAATTCAGCGTTTACAGTTTCTATTGAAGCAAAGGGTAAAGAAGGAGATACTATGACCAGGAAAAAGAATTCGTATTCTGAAATTACACAGGATATTGTAGAACTTTCGGTACTATGCGAAAAAAACAGCATGATTGATCCGGAGCTATATGCCAGATATGAAGTAAAACGGGGGCTTCGCGACGTAAACGGGAGAGGAGTTCTCACGGGGCTGACGGAGATTTCCGAAATCCAGGCCTTCGCCAAGGAAGGCGACCAACTGATCCCTGCGCAGGGGAAGCTCTACTATAGGGGCATCGACATAGAGCAGATAATCTCCGGTATCATGGATGAGAAGCGATATGGCTTTGAGGAGGTGACCTACCTCCTGCTTTATGGCGAGCTGCCGACGGAGGAAGAGCTTAAGAAATTCACCCAGATTCTCGCGGGATACAGGACTCTCCCGACTAATTTTGTCCGGGACGTCATCATGAAGGCGCCCACCGGCGACATGATGAACACGCTCTCGCGCAGCGTACTTACCCTGTATGCCTATGACGACAATGCAAACGACATATCCCTGCCCAACGTAATGCGCCAGTCCATCCAGCTGATTGCGAATTTCCCCGTGCTGTCGGTGTATGGCTATCAGGCTTACAGTCACTACATCTGCGGCAACAGCCTCGTTATTCACCCGCCGAAGCCGGAGCTTTCCACAGCGGAGAATATCCTGCACATGCTAAGGCCGGACAGCAAGTACACCGAAATGGAGGCTCATATCCTGGATGTTGCGCTGATACTCCACGCAGAGCACGGAGGTGGCAATAACTCCACCTTCACCACCCACGTTGTAACCTCAAGCGGTTCCGATACCTATTCGACGATTGCAGCGGCTCTCAGCTCCCTCAAGGGTCCGAAGCACGGCGGTGCGAACATCAAGGTCGTGCAGATGTTTGAGGACATGAAGAAGGCGGTTTCCGACTGGAAAAATGAAAAAGAGGTTGGGGAGTATCTCAAGGCGCTTTTGCATAAGCAGGCCTTTGACAGGGCGGGGCTCATTTACGGAATGGGACATGCAGTCTACTCTCTGTCCGACCCGAGAGCCAATATTCTCAAAGCCTTTGTCAAGGAATTAGCCGAAGAAAAGGGAAAAGTGGATGAGTTCCAGCTTTATTCCTTGGTTGAAAGACTTGCGCCCGAGATTATTGCCGAAGAGCGCAAAATTTACAAGGGTGTCAGCGCCAACGTCGATTTTTACAGCGGGCTTGTATATCACATGCTGGGATTGCCGATTGAGCTGTTTACCCCCATTTTTGCCGTGGCACGCATAAGCGGATGGAGCGCCCACCGGATGGAGGAGCTGATTAACGGAGGCAAGATTATTAGGCCGGCGTATCTGAGTGTGGCAAAGCGCAAAAATTACGTTCCGCTCGAGGAAAGAAGCATAAGCAAAAAATAGAGTTAATGTCTGCTAAAGCGGTAGAAGCGGCGGTTTGATAATTAATTTGAATTGAAATAGGCCGACTGATATTAACCAGTCGGCCAATTTTTTATATCAAAACGGGTTATATCTTTAGGGGTAGAAAAAAGGAGGTATATTTAGACAAAAGCAGCATTGACTTAACTAGACTTTATATATATAATCACAGTAGCATACTGGTAATACCAGCTAACTATGTTAATTATGTAGTGCGAATTTCTGATAAATTAGATATTATTTCGAGGATATATAGATGGTTACATTAGGCATTGATATCGGTTCTACGACTTCCAAATGCGCGCTGTTAAAAGACGGGGCGGAGATAATTGCCACATCCCTGTATTCTGGGGGGATAGGCACCGACAGCCCCGGGAAGGCACTGGCGGAGGTGTTTAGTTCAAGCGGCTATACAATTAACGAGGTTGCATGTTCAACTGTTACAGGCTATGGCCGCGGAAGTTTCAAGGGCGCGGATTATCAAGTCAGCGAGCTTTCCTGCCATGCACTTGGGGGGCGCCTCATTTTTCCAAAGCTGCGAACGCTTATCGATGTCGGAGGGCAGGACGCCAAGGTTATTTTGCTTTCGGAGAGCGGAAAAATGATTAATTTTCTGATGAACGATAAATGCGCCGCCGGAACCGGGCGCTTTCTGGAAGTAATGGCTAATGTGCTTCAGCTCAAAGTCGGCGATTTGGAAGCGGTTGCCGCAAAGTCAGAAAAACCCGCGAAGATTTCTAGCACCTGCACGGTTTTTGCGGAAAGCGAAGTCATAAGTCAGCTTGCTGGCAGCGTACCAATTCCCGACATCGTCGCGGGGATTTGCGAATCCGTTGCGGCGCGCACCGCGGCCTTGGCAAAAAGAGTAGGTGTAGTGGAACAGGTTTGCATGAGCGGCGGCGTCGCGCTGAACGGGGGAGTGAGAAAAGCCTTGGAAGAAGCGCTGGAGGTTGAAATCGCTTTTTCGCCGCTATCTCAGCTTTTCGGCGCGATTGGCGCGGCACTCTTTGCGTACAACAAAATCCAAGCACAGTGATAAAGGAGGAAAAGTCATGGCAGAAGAAGTAAAGCCAGCCCGCCCGCCGGCAGATCCGAACTCAGCCAAGTACAAGCTCGAACAAATCGTCAGAAAGCACTACCGCGAGGTGCAGGAGGCAAAAGAACGGGGTGAGAAAATCGGCTGGTGTGCAAGCAATTTCCCACAAGAGATATTCCAGACCCTCGGAATCAAGGTGTGCTATCCTGAAAACCAGGCTGCTGCCATAGCCGCACGCGGCGGTGGGCAGAGACTGTGCGAAATTGCCGAGTCCGAAGGGTATTCAAACGATATTTGCGCGTATGCGAGAATCAGCCTTGCTTATTCAAAAGTCAAGGAGGCCCCTGAACAGGATATGCCTCTGCCTGATTTCGTGCTCTGTTGTAACAACATCTGCAACTGCATGATTAAGTGGTACGAAAACCTGGCAAAGACGCTCAATATACCGATGATATTCATAGACATCCCGTTCAATCCTGACTACACGGTTTCGGATGCACAGGTAGAGTACGTCAAGGCACAGTTTCTCGACGCGATAAGGCAGCTTGAGGAGATAACAGGGAAGAAGTGGAGCGAGGAGAGGTTCAGGGAAGTAATGGCAATATCGAACAGGACATCCAGGGCCTGGCTTGAGGCGACATCATACTGCAGGTATAAACCTAGCCCGCTCAACGGCTTTGACCTTCTCAACCATATGGCGGTCGCCGTATGCGCGCGCGGAACGGTCGAAGCGGCGGAGGCCTTTGAAACCCTTGTTGAAGAGTACAAAAAGGCTGTGGCTGAGGGCAGCAGCACTTTCCGAGGCGAACAAAAACACCGGATAATGTTCGAGGGCATAGCCTGCTGGCCACACCTGCGCACTACCTTCACTGCACTGAAAAACCGCGGAATAAACATGGTCGCCACGATTTACGCGGACGCCTTCGGCTTTATATACGACGACTTTGACGGCTTAATCAGGGCCTACTGCAACGTGCCCAACGCAATAAATCTTGAGCTTGCTAGAGACAGGCGCATAAAAATAGCGAAGGATACCGGCGCGGAAGGAATTTTGGTGCATGTCAACCGTTCATGCAAGCTCTGGAGCGGCTTTATGAATGAAATGAGTCGCCAGATAGGGGAAACGTGCGAAATCCCGGTCACAAGCTTCGACGGCGACCAGGCCGACCCGCGCAATTTCTCCGCGGCGCAGTATGAAACAAGGGTTCAGGCCCTTGCGGAAATCATGGAAGCCAATAAGGGAGGAATATAGGATGGCCGTTCAGGAGCTTCTTAACAAATTCCACGATATAGCCGCCAACCCAGGGAAGCAGATGGAAGCCTACCTAAAGGCCGGGAAAAGAGTAGTTCTCTGCGCCCCCGTATATACGCCTGAAGAAATTGTCCACGCGATGGGCGCGGTCCCCATGGGAGCCTGGGGCGCCGACACGGAGCTGCAGCTTTCCAAAAAGTACTTTCCCGCTTTTATCTGCAGCATTATGCAGAGCATACTTGAGCTCGGAATAAAGGGTACATACGACGGGGCTTCGGCCATAATTATTCCTTCACTCTGCGACAGCCTCAAGTGCCTGGGCGAAAACTGGAAATACGCGGTACCCGACATTACTTTTATTCCTATGGTGCATCCGCAGAACCGCGCCGGTGAAGCGGGGAGAGCTTTTACGAAGGCCGGCTATCAAAGGGTAATCAAAACGCTTGAGAAACTCTTCGCCACCACATATGACGATGCGGCCCTTTGGGGCTCAATAAGGATTTACAACGAGCACAACGCCGTCATGCGGGAAGTGTCGGCGCTTTTGGCGGAACATCCCGAAATCAGCGCCTGTGCCCGCAGCGATATATTCAAGAGCGCGATGTTCATGCTTAAGGAAGAGCATACGGCGCTTGTAAAAGATTTAATCGAGGCTCTAAAGAGGTCTCCTGCAGGGGAGACAAAGGTGAAAGTGCTTATAAGCGGCATAATCGCCGACAGCCACTCACTCAATTCGATATTCGACGATTTAGGGATTCAGATTGTTGCCGACGATGTGGCAGCCCAGAGCCGCCAGTACCGTACGGACGCTCCGGAAGCGGAGACTGCCCTGGACAGCCTGGTGCTGAAATTCAGTGGGATGGGCAACTGCAGCCTGCTCTTTGACGTCGATAAAAAGCGCGCGGACCTGATTGTCAAAACTGCACAGGAAACGGGCGCCCGGGGAGTTATAGTCATTCTGACAAAGTTCTGTGACCCGGAAGAATTTGACTATGTAATTATAAAGAGCCGCTGTGAAGAGGCCGGCTTGCCTGTTACATTAGTTGAAGTCGACCGTCAGATGGTAAATTACGAGCAGGCGAGGACCATTATTGAGACCTTTAAAGATATGATTTAAGAATTGCCCGCAGCGTTTGAAGCTCTCGAATGGCTTACTGCTCAATTCGCAGGACTTGCCTCATTACGAAGTTAAGCGGGCATAAACCTCTGTCAAGCGGGAATTCCGATTCGAACACTAAGGAGAATTAATTGATGGAGAACTCGAAGAGACCATTAAATGGAGTTAAGGTTGTTGAGCTTGCGACATTTGTCGCCGCACCGTGCTGCGCAAGGTTCCTTTGTGATTTGGGCGCGGAAGTAATAAAGGTCGAGCCGTTTAAGGGCGACCCGCTCAGGTACACTGCCGTCAACGAGGGGCGTCCCGCGGGAGAACTCGAGAACACGAGCTTCGACCTTGAAAATGCGGGAAAAAAGTGTGTTTGCCTCAATACAAAGAGCAAGGCAGGGCGCGAGGCTCTTGAAAAACTGATAGCCGGGGCGGATATTTTTATCACCAACTGGCGCCAGAATGCGCTTGAGCGTGCAGGCCTCGACTATGAAACCCTGAAAAAGCGCTACCCCAAGCTTGTCTTCGGGATTGTCAGCGGGTACGGCGAAAAAGGGCCCGATAAGGACCTTCCGGGCTTCGATTTTACATCCTACTTCGCCCGCGGCGGCATACTCGGTACCATGTTCGACAAAGACAGCCTTCCCATGGCGACCATTCCCGGATTTGGCGACCATCAGGTAGGTATGAACCTCGCCGCGGGTATTCTGGCGGCGCTTTACCGTGCGCGCGAGACGGGGGTGGGCGACAAGGTCGTGGCAAGTCTTTTCCACGCGGCTATCTGGGATGTCGCGATTATGCTGCAGGGCGCCCAGTACGGCCATCCGTCAACCCAGTACCCGATATCGAGAAAGCATATGGCCAACCCCCTTCAGGTGGCGCACAAGACAAAAGACGACCGCTGGCTGCAAATAGCTGTGCCGAGCTATGATGCTTACTATCCCAAATTCATGGAAGAAGTATTTGGCCGCCCGGATCTGGTCGGCAGCGAGAAATTCTATCCGCAATCTGCTCTTCAAGCTAATCTTGAGATATTTTATGAAATACTCCGCGAAGGCTTTGCACAGAAAACCGCCGCCGAATGGACAGAGCTTCTTGCCAAAGCCGATTTACCCTTTGCAGTTGCAAAGACGTGGAACGAACTGCTGGTAGACGAGCAGGCCTGGGCAAGCGATTGCTTCTATGCGATGGAGTATCCTACGGGCGCGACGAGGACTCTGGTGCGTCCGCCGGTCATATTTGACAACGCCGGTCTGCCCCCATACACACGCGGGCCTTATCTGGGCGAACATACTGAAGCCGTGCTTGCCGGCCTAGGCTATTCGCAGGAGCAGATACAGGCCATGATTGCAGAAGGGGAGGCAAAGCCCTATAAACCTGAATAACCCCAAAAACCTCTCAATAATAGCGGAAAGGACCCGACTTTACAGTTGGGTCCTTTCCGCTTCTATGTGTTATTTAATTATAATCTTTATCAATGGACGTCAAATCCTGCATAAAGGCGTGCATGTGCGTTTTCATCGCGTTTCTTGCCGCCTCAGCGTCGCGTGAATGCAATGCGTCGGCGACACTCTGATGCATTAAAAGTATCTTGTTGCACATTGCTATACGGTCTTTAACGGGCATTTTCTCCATCCTGGAGCCTATCATTTCGGTTACCAGCTTGCTGAGCACCTGCGTCATAATGTATGCGACTTCGTTTTTTGCGGCCTTGGCGATAAGCCCGTGAAATTTTGGGTCAAGCTCAATAAACTCATTGGGCGTCTCAACCAGTGACTTTGCCTGCTGCAATACTTCATCGATAGCATCGAGGTCCTCCCGGGTACAGCGCTCGGCAGCCCAGCCCGCTATGGAGACCTCGTTCAGAGAGCGGTATTCCGCCATTTCCTCCAAAGTAATTTGATTTACATGCAGCATATTTTCTATGGAATGCTCTACGTCTTTCGTGCTTAGCTCCTGCACGATTGCACCGTTGCTTCCTGGTATGGTTTTGATTAAACCGGCGCGCTCAAGCATGCGCAGCGCCTCGCGGATTGTGGGGCGGCTCCGCTTTAGCATAGTCATCATGTTTCTTTCGGAAGGCAATCTGTCACCAGGCTTAAGCTGTCCGGTGATAATCATATCCCTGATTTGATTGTATATGGCTTCACTGGCCCGGACAGTCTCAAATGGCCTGAGATTTACCGAACCAGTTAAGGGCGTGTACTTGTTTGACAAATCTTCTTCCTCCAATTGATTTAGTTCAATTACTGCTTACGCAATGATTTTGCTTCAATTTCCTTTGTGTGCAACTTATTAACGAAATGGGAGCAATTAATCTAAATCCGGCACGTGCCAGGGAAAAAGTACACGCGCGTTGCTTTAGCGCATACATAAAAATGAAAATGCTTCACATTGTTATTATACCATAGATTTTAGGAGCCTTCAATTTCGCCTTTGACTTCCCAGGCGCTCCAATGTCGGCATATGGAAGGACTTCAGGAAAAGCGAAGCATTTAATTATTTTATGGTGCAAGGCTTACAGGTAAAGAGGTCGTATATTGTCGTCTTTCGCCGGGCTTCAGGCTACAATAATACTTGCAGATAGGTATCATTTTCCGCTGCTGCCGAGGCCGCCGAGGCGTTCGTTTTCGGAATTGCAGTTGTCGGCCTCAAGAACCGGGACAAAAATTCCCTGCACAACACGCTGGCCCGCCTTGATATGCACTGTGTTTTTCTCTCTCAAATCCTCGATTTGAGGAATTGAGATGGTCTCACCGCCGATGCTCATTTCCTTGAAGCCCAAAAGGCGAATCTCAGGGCGCAGGTTGCGCAGGATTATTTTTATATTGCCCTCGTTGTCGGGATTGTTGTAGAAGTCGCTGTCGATTATGCCGATGGTGTTTGCCATCATGAGGTCGTTTTTTACGCCCGTCGAGCTTCGCACAACCAGCATGAGCATCTCGTCTCTGCGCATATATGCCTTTACGTCAGTGATAAATTCAAGCTTGGCCTGCGGAGGTATCTCCAGGTTTTCCACCGCGTAGAAATCGTATCCCGCCGAAGTTTTGGATGTGCGGAGTGGGAGGAGAGGATAGCTAATGTCTTTATTCCTCGGATTGCTTACCGCCTCAAAACCGCGGTTTTTCATAGTAACACCCCTATAAATAATCTCGCCATATTCTATACCATCTTGTGGGACATGTAAAGGTAAATACCTTTGCTTTTACACTTTTTCGCTTAAGAAGCTTCTGTTTGAATCTATATTCAGGTGGAAAAATCAGATTTCATCGTTTATGCAATTCACGCCGAAAGGAACTATGGATATAGAGCCCGGGCATTGCCGTCCTAGGAGGTTCAAAGCTATGGCATTATTTGCGCTTCACGGACAGGGAAGAGGGAGAGGGCTTTAGCCGCAGAGTGCGCACCGGTCGCTGGTGCTGGGAAGAAAGCCGGAAGTGATGATATGAAAAACAAAGAGGCCGCCGAAGTGGCGGCCTCTTTGCCAAAGCCAAAACAAGAAGGGAGGTATATTTAGAGGGGCTTATGTCCCCGCTATTACTATTCCTCCAGGGCCTTCGGGTCGAGCGTCCTGACGTAGCTTCCGCAGAGGTTTTTCGGGTTAATAGCTTCTCTAATCTTATACTGATAAATGAAAACCCAAGGCTGCGCAGCTTTTTTGAACATTTCGTTTTGCTCTTCCTGCGTATAGTTGTATCCGTTCATCTTTCTTACGTCGGAATTCCATCTGCAGAAATCAGGACCGAAGGCATACTTGTTCATGAGCGCCTGAGTTGTTTCAACAAAGGCATATGTTCCCTCGACGGAGTTCTTATCATAGGAGTCAAAGTTGGTGAAGAACTCCCAACCTGTTGTACCGCCGCCGCCTAGTCCGGACAAGCAGCCCATTGCCGAGTCTCCGCCGGTTGCAGCGATAGAGGTATGTTCGGTTTCCCACTTCCTCTTCAAAGCAGTTGCCTCGTCTGCAACCTCAATTGCTTTCCATACGTTGCCGGTTAAGCCCAATACGCCTTCGTAAGCGCCGCACATGACATAGTTAAGATTCTTATGGCCGAGTCTGGTTAAGTACAGCAGCGCATAGTCGTGCTTGTCTTTTTCAAGCATCATTTCGCTCTTCCAGCCGCCGGTCTGCTCAAGTATATAGTCGACCGCCTTCTCTTTGTACTCCATGTCTTTCGGCGTGAAACCAGCAATAACTACTTGGTAATCATGCCTCATCTTTTCGGTCTGCTCTTTGATGTACGGGTCGTTTACCAGTTCTTCAAGATCGGTGAGCTGTCTTTCATGATTGGAGATGATCTCTATCATGGCGCCTTTCAGGTTTCTGCCGAACATATTGAACTGCCTGTGTCCTGAATAGGCTATGTCGCTCTCATAGAAGTACTGGATGCTGCGTGCCCAAGACTTCCAATCCGGGAAGCAAAGCGTATAGCACTTGAAGTTTGGACCCCAGTCGGCTTTATATGCAGGAGCAAGACCGTAGGTGGGGAAGTCAGCAGGGCCGGGCCACGGATGCAGCCTTACGGCAATTTTTGTGCAAACGCCTGCAGAACCGGCCGCACCAAACGCACCTCTGAATATACCTCTCAGGCTTGGTCCGGGGCCTTCACCGCAGAACCAGCCATCGTCGGAGGCGAGGGAACCGGTTCTGACTATTTCTCCGTCGGGGAGAACCCATTCCATACCGAGCACGTTCTCGTTACCATAACCCATTGATATTGAGTTCGGACCGAACGCAACCCAGGTTGAGAAGTTTGCAAGTGTCGAGCTGCTGCATCCGACACCGGGGATATTGAGGTTCAAACCGACCTTCATGGCTTCCGCCTGAACGGTTGCGGCGATAGCATATGGCTCAACGACTGCGTGCATGTTCTTGGCATCAATTTTAATGCTCTTCATTCTTCTCAGGTCAATCTGGAGGGCAAAGTCGCCGCCGATATAGCCCATGGTTGACCAGAATGTTGTTGATGCTTTAAACTCCACGCCATATTTATTGCATATCTTAACGATATTCTGTACTTCTTCGGCGCTTCCCGGCAAAATAACAGCCTGCGGACGCGGCGTCCAATTCTTGGTCGGACCATAGTGAGCCGAAGACTGAGACGGAACGCATCTATAAGTCTCGCATACACCAATATTTTCGGAAATATTTTCTTTTCCTACAATATCTTCCAGCGCTTTATACAATTCTCTCGGAAAAGCCATTTAGAGAACCTCCTTTCATATTGCTTGCTGTACGAGCTCAATGATATCTAAGACTTCCATCTTATTACCATTTTCGTCGACAGCGTTCACAAAGTTGTCCTTACACCACGGGCAGGCAGTTACCAGTGCGTCGGCACCGGTTGCCTTCGCCTCCGTTACCCTTTCACCGGCCGTCCAGGCGGAGAACTCGGGATTGCTCTCGTTGCATGCAGCACCTGCGCCGCAGCACCATGAGTATTCGCGAATTCTTTCCATCTCGACAAGAGTTACGCCAGGAATAGCGTTAAGGATGTTTCTCGGGGCGTCGTAGATTCCGTAGATGCCGTTGTATCTGGGCCTTCTCGGCTCCCAAATCTGGATCTGGTTGAATATTTTCTTCTCTTTGCCGTCCCAGGGCACATAGGGCTCGCCAAGTCTGCCGAGGTGGCAGGGGTCATGATAGGTAACGGTCATCGGGACCGTCTTTGTGAACTTGATTTTGCCTTCCTGAATCAGCTGATCTATGTACTCAACGATATGGAGTACCTTGACGTTGGATCCGAGCTTCGGATACTGGCGCTTGAAAGCGTGGTAGCAATCGGAACAGGGAGTTACGATTGTCGTTACGCCCGCTGTTTCAAAGGCCTTAATGTTGGCGTTCGCGCGATCCTTGAAATCAGCAAAGAATCCCATCTGGTGAGCGCGGCCGGCACAGCAGTTGTCGGCGGCACCGAGGTAACCCACGTCTACGCCAGCGCTCTGAAGCAGCTTAACGGCGTTCTGGGCGACCTTCTGAAGCTTCGGATCATAGCTGTACTTACATCCGGCAAAGAAGCAAACGTCGGCCTTGTCCTTAAATACGTCTTTAAGGCCCAAATCCTTTGCCCAGTCGGTACGGTTTGCTTTCTTGGTGCCGGGAATCATGCTGTGTTCTTTCTTAAGGTTCTCAATGACGGGTTTCTGTCCCTCCAGCACTTTGCCGTTTTCAACAGCATAGGCCTTCTGCTCAATGTTGTGCTCCAGGGGCTCAAGGTTGTATCTTGTTATTTTGCAGCCGATATCGCAGTAACCGCAAGATGTGCATGCATGGATAGCGTTTGTTATAGTATCGTCAAGCTCTGCTCTGCCATCGAGCAGGCTCTGGCTCAGCTGGAAACGGCCGCGAGCGGAGTATGTCATAAAGTTATAGTAACCGATGCTCGGGCAGTTTTCCGCAAATCTTAAGCTTTTTACTTTATCAAATGGAATGAACTTACAGCCGGCGCAGTTGCTGCAGCGTTCCATCATAGCTCTGTAATCTTGTAAAGCCATCTCAAAATCCTCCTTCTTCTATTTTATGGTGAGCTTGCCGGGGTTCATAATGTTGTCGGGATCGAAGATTTCCTTTACCTTCCTCAGCAGCATGTAGTATTGCGCGTCCTTATTGAGCTGGATAGTAGACCAAATATCATAAGGCCTTGAGAAGAATGCGCCCAGCTTTGACATGCGCATGCTTGCCGCGGTGTAAAGCTCCTTAACAAGTTTCGCTTCTCTTGCGTTGTCAGGATTGTAAGGAAGGCTGAATTCCAGGTGTACGGATGTACCCATGTGCTGCGGCTGTATGTAGATACCGATGTCTTCGGTCGGGTATCCAACCTCTATGGCAAGCTCGTACATGGCTTCGATAAACTTCGGGGTTTTATCCAGGGTCGTTACAAAGAATATATCCTGGCAGCCGCCCTTATAAGTGAGCTTCCAATAATTCTCGCCAGAAGGAGTGCTGGCTTTCTCTATCACTTCGTCCGCCGTGACGCCGGGCACCTCGGGCAGCAGATGAACGCCGGTCTGCTTTGCGTACTCCTTAAGACCGTATTCCTGAGACTCAACTTTCAGTTCGGGAAGCAGGATGTCTCCGGAGAGGCTGACGGGAGCAACCCAGTTGGGGAGTATTGTCTTAAGCTCGGCAATCTGCTCCACCGTATCGCCCATCAGGTAAGCAAGATAAGCCTTGTTCATGACAAAAAGCCTATCGCCGACTCTGCCCCAGATTGTTTTGTAGACAAAGTCCTCAAGGTCGGTGGACTTCTTCGCTGGAACCAGGTACGACTTTCTCACAGTCGGGAGAAGCTCGCACTTCAGGGACGCCCAGGTAACTATTCCCATGCTTCCCTGAGCCTGAGTAACCATTTTAACTATATCGGTTGTACCTGGTCCACCCGGATGAACCTGCCATTTTCCAAGTTCCCATTGCTTTTTAAGATCCTGCGGGCCGCCGCCGGCTTCACCGGTGAACATCTGGATGCCGTCTCCAAACGTAACTTCAGTACATCTCAACGGCTCCACATAGTTGAACTGGTGGAGACAATTAAGTCTTGGTTCAACTTCCAGAACGCTTGTGAGAACAGACTTATTCGCCCTGGGTCTCAGGCTGGTTGAAAGCGTCATACCCTCTTTTGCAAGGGCTTCCTGAAGCTCACCATATGTGACGCCAGGCTCGATAACGCACATTCTCTGCTGACGGCTTATGCTAAGAATCTTCTTCATTCCGCTCAAATCAACGATGACAGCCTGAGGTACGCTGGGTACCGTGTCACCCTTGAAGTGCGGAGCGCCAGAACTCACCGGGACAAGAGGTGTCTGGGACTTTCTTGCCCAATTCACCAAGTTTTGAACTTGTTCAGCGTTTTCTACCTTCACAACGAACCAAGGTTTCATTGGGGTAGCGAAGCTTTCGTCCTTAGCATAGGATGCTAGGACTTCTGGATTGTCGATGACATTAGCCGCGCCGACAATGTCGACTAAGTTTTGTTTCATGCTTTCCAAAGCTTGAGCCTCCTTTTATATTTTTTGATTTTGACTGGGCTTTTTAGCACAGTGCAAATTATGGTGAACGAAGTTCAAATTTAGAATAGCACAATAGACAAAGGTAGTCAACTGGAAATCAAAAAATATTATGATTTTTTCTATTAAATTCTTTAATTTAAATATACAATTGCATTTTTTAAGAAATTATCATATAATATAAAATTCATTGATTATTCAATTTAAGCCCTGCCAATATTGGTTAGAACAGCCGTTTTTTCCGGTATATTCAAATGGAGGAAGAAATATTCTTGAGACACTGTATTAAATAAAAGAGTGTTATTACAAAAAACGGATAAATCCGAGAGTAAATGGCACTTTACAGGAAGAATGTGGACATTAAGGCCAAATTTAAACAATAATTGAACAAAATGAGAGCTGTTTATGAATGTGTTCATAAAAGAGAAAATTAGGCCTTTTTTACTCCTTTTTTGAACCTGCAATGAGCAAATTTTTTAGAAGTTTCTGACAAAATAGTACAAAACCTTCGATTTTAATTATTTGCCGAAAAAATTAATATTTACTGTTTACAAATATACCTTCGCGTCTATATAATATATACAAGCAGTAATCAAGTATCAGCGAAAGGAGAGAGATGACTACGGACGAGCGGAGGGGTACCAGCTTTGCGGAGAATCTTTCGAGGCTCCGCAAGGAGAGAGGGGTTAATCAGCGCAAGGCGGCCGCGGAACTGGGTATTTCGCAGGCGCTGCTTTCGCATTATGAAAACGGAATAAGAGAACCGGGGCTTGACTTTGTAAGTCGAGCCTGTGAATACTATGGTGTATCAGCGGATTTTATGCTGGGACGGACAAGCCTGCGCGAGACCTTTTTGCCTGGCACCGGCGACGGAGCTGCTCCGTGGGAAAAAAGCGCGCACGATGCCGCCGTGCTCGCGGCGGCGCTAATGAGGCTTATCATACAAAGCGGGGACGAGCTTGCACAATCCGCCCTGCAATGTCTGATTACGGCTGAATACAAGTTTATGCGCTCCCTGCTTGCGGGGGCGGAGGCAGACGTTTTTTCGCTTTCGGCTGAGCAGGCCAGGGCTCTTGCGGACGCCGAACTTCAGATAAGCTCCTTAAAGCTTAGCGAGGAGCAGAGGTCGAGCGAGATAAGGCCTTCAGTCGAACTGCTTAAAAAGAGCGTTACCAAGAATACATGGAAGCTGATAGAGTTGACGGCAGCCAGAATTGAGGAGCGCCTTTCTGCCTTGATGAAACCGAAGACGGATTTGAAACAGAGTCCTCAAAATATCCAGAGGTGAAATACTTGACGGAACAGAGCAAAATCAGAAACTTTTCCATAGTAGCACATATAGACCACGGAAAATCGACCCTGGCCGACCGCCTTTTGGAGAAATGCGGTGCCATCGATTCCCGTGATATGGAAGACCAGGTCCTTGACAGTATGGACCTTGAGCGTGAACGTGGCATTACGATAAAGGCGCACGTTGTGAGTCTTAAATATACAGCCGAGGACGGTGAGGAATACACGCTGAACCTCATCGACACGCCCGGCCATGTTGATTTTAACTACGAGGTTTCCCGTTCGCTCGCCGCCTGCGAGGGTGCGCTTCTCGTTGTTGACGCGCGCCAGGGCATTCAGGCGCAGACGCTGGCCAATACCTATCTTGCCCTGGAGCACAATCTTGAGATAATTCCCGTGATAAACAAAATTGACCTGCCCGGGGCGGACCCGGAGAAGGTCAAGGGTGAAATTGAGGATATTATCGGCATACCCTCCATGGATGCCTCCGAGATTTCGGCGAAGCTCGGCATTGGCATTGAAAAGGTGCTTGAGGAGATAGTAAAACGCATCCCGCCTCCGAAAGGCGACAGCACAAAGCCGCTGCGCGCCCTGATTTTCGACAGCCAGTACGACAGTTTCCGCGGTGTCATGGTATATGTCCGCGTCGTGGAGGGCGAGCTTAAAAAGGACGCCGAGATAAAAATGATGGCAACGGGCGGGGAGTACAAGGTTGTAGAGGTCGGCCACCTTCGCCCGACGAGGCTTGAGCCCTGCGAAAGCCTCAAGGCCGGCGACGTGGGATACTTTACCGCGAGCATAAAAAACATCTCGGACACCCAGGTGGGCGATACGGTCACAGAGGCGGACCGCCCGGCCGAGGAGCCACTCGCCGGCTACAGGCCCGCGATTCCGATGGTCTTTTCGGGCATTTATCCCGCGGACGGGGCGAAATACCCGGACCTTCGCGACGCGCTTGCAAAGCTTAAGCTGAACGACGCGGCCCTGTCCTACGAGCCGGAGTCCTCCGCGGCGCTCGGCTTCGGCTTCCGCTGCGGTTTCCTGGGCCTATTGCACATGGAAATTGTGCAGGAGCGCCTGGAGAGGGAGTATGACCTTGATCTTATAACGACTGCACCCAGCGTTATATACCGCATATCAAAGACAAGCGGCGAGGTTGTGATGATAGACAATCCCTTGAACTACCCCGACCCGTCGGTTATCGCCGTGGCCGAGGAGCCATTTGTCAAGGCGAGCATAATATGCCCCGCCGAATTTGTCGGCAACATCATGGAGCTTTGCCAGGACAGGCGCGGTGAGTACAAGGAAATGGTGTACATCGATACCGACCGTGTCGAGCTGCGCTATGATCTGCCGCTCAACGAAATAATCTACGACTTCTTTGACGCACTGAAGTCCCGCAGCAAGGGCTACGCCTCGCTCGACTATGAGCTGTCCGGCTACCGCGAGTCCAACCTTGTCAAGCTCGACATTCTCTTAAACGGCGAAATTGTCGACGCGCTTTCATTTATTGTGCACAAGGACAAGGCGTATGCAAGAGGGCGCAGGATAGCCGAGAAGCTAAAGGAGAACATACCGCGCCAGATGTTTGAGATACCCGTGCAGGCTGCAATCGGCGGCAAGATAATCGCACGCGAGACAATCAAGGCTCTGCGCAAGGACGTCCTTGCCAAGTGCTACGGCGGCGACATCACCAGAAAGAAAAAGCTGCTTGAAAAGCAGAAAGAGGGCAAAAAGCGCATGCGCAGCTTAGGCTCGGTAGAGGTACCGCAAGAGGCCTTCATGGCGGTCTTAAAGCTGGACGAATAAGGCGCTTTTGCCGTCCTTTTATGATGCTCCGCCCGGTCGAGCAGGCTCTCGTTTGGGGAATACGGCAAATCAGCCGGGTTTGAGCTGATACTTCTTGAGGGGTGCAAGTTCACGCTAAGTCCCTTACTTTCATAATTTAGTTGGGAAAGTACTGGAAAATCACTTTTATTTTTTGAAAAGATGTAGTATAATTATAGAATTAAATGATATATTTTGTTATAATATATTGGAAAGTGGAATCCTGCAGTCAATTTACTGTTTGAGGTGAAGATAGATGTATTTTGGCAGTGTTAAGTTTTTCAAACACCTTATTGTGACGGTTTTCATTGCTCTACTTGTTCTTCCGACTGTTTTTGCTATTGTGGCAAGCGTGAAGAGTGCGGAGAATACCAGAAGAATTGAGACAATGGAAGCGACGATTAACACATTTGGTGAAACGCTTCCGGATAAATTGACTGCGGCGGTTCGAAAGATAGTGGACGACACTCTGAAAGTCGAGAAATCGGCGCTTAAGAGCGAGCTTAATTCACAGGTGGAAGGCCTCAATCAGCAGATTGAGGAAAAGATAAACGGCCTGTATGAATCAACCGTAGAACAGCTCGACGAGCTGTACTGGAATCTGAACTACTACATAGACCTTCAAACAGCAAGCATCAGCGAGCAGACCAGCGCCTCAATGAACACGAAGCTTCAGGAGTTTAAAGAAGCGCTGCAGGCATCAATCAGCTTGCAGATTGACGAACTCAGGCAGCAGCTTAATATGAACTCGAACGGTCAAACTGCTGACGGGGATTAACGCTGGTGTTTTCCGACTGCCATACATAAGCACGACTAAAAGAGGTTCCGTCAAATCGGATTATTATAAGAGCTTGTATTGCCCTCATGCTCAATATTAATAAGACAGGAGAATTCACATGGGTCTGAAGGAGAACTTTTATCAAGCACTCAGAGAATTGCTCGGAGGGGCTCAGGCGCGCCCTGACCCAAATCAAAATAGCGAAAAAGCCGCCGAGATTGAAAGGAAGTTTGCCTCCTTCAATCGGGATATTTCGAATACTTATGACGATGTGTTTGCTGAGTTTGACACCAAATCCTATGGGTATAAAAGCGGCGATACATATAAGAACCCGGTTTCCAGGCCCGTTTCCGAGGACTTTTCCCCAAAGCAAAAACCCGAACAACACGACTTTAGCCATAATAGCAGGCCCGCTCGTATCGGACGTTCCGTGCCTATCAACGGCAACCACGATTTACCCGCTTACTTTAGCCGCCCCGCCGACCCCGGACAGCATGTGCCCGATAGGCCTGCTGAGAAGGAAATGTCCATTATTTCGAAAAACACCATTGTATTCGGCGATATTCGTTCCCTTGCAGACGTTACGATAGACGGCAAGGTCCGCGGCAACGTCGACGTTCTGAGAGATGTAACCATGCACGGAGTGCTTGTCGGCAATCTAAGGTGCAGCAATACGAGGATGGAAGGCTCATCCATACAGGGCAACATAATGTCGAAGGGCAATGCTTACATACACAGCGATTCAGTGCTTCTTGGAAACCTGAAGGCTCAAAACTCCAATATTGACGGAAAGGTAAAGGGTAATATCAACATAGGCAACAGGGCATACCTGCATCAAAATGCAATTGTTGTCGGCGACATACGCACGAACACCATTGCCGTTGAAGACGGTGCTAACATCAAGGGCTTTGTAAATACCGCCTTCCTGTTTGAGGAGGACAGCGCACCCTTCCCGAGCGAGGTCGTAATTGAGAGCAATGATATAAACATTAATCTTGATGAATTTGACAGCTAGCTCATACTTCGCACAAAAACTGGCCGGAGCAGGTTGATTTCACAGTCAGTCGGCAAGGTTTAAAGCAAAAAAAGTCCTGTAGCCGAAAGGTTACAGGACTCATCTGTTTAATCCAGGCTTACATTTTGCCTGCTGGCATTATGAGATTTGGGTTATAGCTTACATCTTTGCGTTTTTGTGGCTGTCCCAGTATGAGTCTAAGGCTTTTCTTGAATATTCTTTCCATGCTGTCCGGTTCAAAATTATACCCGTGCTTATAGTTAATTACTTTGCTGATTGTACGCCATTCCCAGGCGTAATCGGTCAAATATCTATGTATTTCCTCAAGGACATGGAGGGGCAAGACCACTATATATCACTCCCAGATTGTGCAATCACTTACAAATAATACATCTAATTAGCATATTTGTCAATTATTGTGATAAAATTTATTTATCTGGTGAAATAATGGAATATTTCTGTGTAGACAAAAAACTTTATAGCGGGAGACCCGCAGATGCCCGTCAGGAGAGGGAAATGCGCTGCTATGAACTGCTCGATTCTCTCTCAATCTCCTATATCCGTGCGGAACACTCGCCTGCGTATACCATAGAAGACTGTATGGAGGTCGAAAAAGTAATAGGTGTCGGCGTCTGTAAGAACCTTTTTCTCTGCAACAGGCAGAAAACTAAATTTTACCTGCTTCTGATGCCGGGGCATAAGCCTTTCAGGACGAGCGTTTTTTCCAAGCTAATCGGGTCGTCCAGACTCTCCTTTGCCGATGAGGAGCATATGCTTAAGTTTCTGGACGTGCACCCGGGGTCGGTAAGCATTCTCGGGTTGATGAACGACACCGAGGGCAGGGTGCAGCTTGTAATAGACAGGGATGTGGTAAACGGCGAGTACATGCGCTGCCATCCCTGCGCAAACACGACCACGTTAAAGCTGCATACGTCGGACGTCCTTAATAAGCTTCTGCCGGCGATAAATCACGTTCCCATCATAGTTGACATCCCCTGGGATAGTGAAGAGTGAGGGGAGAGAGGCGCTGGTTTAGCTCAAAAAGAGGCCGGCACCCTTAATAAGGGGCGAGCCTTCAAATACAAGCCAGGCTAAGCGGATATGTTCTATCCGGCGATAGATTAATCAGATTTTCAACTTTCGATTGTGTATGTACGGGGACAAGTGTCCCCGTTGCTCACCGCTTTTTTATGTTCATAGAGATTTCAGACAGCGCGCGCGAAGCCTCCATGTTGTAGGAGTGCGTCCTGGAGATGTCGCCCAGCGACAGCATGCCGACCAGCTTGCCCTCTTTTGTGACGGGCAGACGGCGAATTTGGTGAGCCGCCATCATCTCCGCTGCCTGCCTTACATCGTCGTCGGGGCTTGTGCTTATCGGTGCGCGGGACATGATTTCACGCACGGGTGTGTGCTCGGGGTCGTTTTCCGCCGCCACGCATCTGAGCACTATGTCACGGTCTGTCAGGATGCCGCGCAGCTTTCCGTCGCTGGAACAGACGGGCAGTGAGCCGATGTTGTGGCGGTATAGGAGCCTTGCGGCGAGCGAGGTACTCTCGTCGGGGGAGATTGATACTACGTTTTTTGTCATGAGATCGCTAACTTTCATGATTGCCACCTCCATGGCTATTGTTCCCTCAGGCAGGACAGCTTATACGGCTTTAATGAACAAGATTGAAAAAATCGGGAGGATTTTAAGTGGGTCACGAAGAATATATGAAGGAGGCGCTGAAGCTAGCCGAAGAAGCGGCACAGAACGGGGAAGTCCCGGTCGGATGTGTGATAACGTTAAACTCCAGAATTGTCGGGCGCGGCAGGAACCGGCGTGAAGCCGAAAAAAACGCGCTCGCCCATGCTGAGATAGAGGCGATTAACGAAGCCTGCAGGAATCTTGGCGGCTGGCGGCTTATTGACTGCGACCTCTATGTCACGCTTGAGCCCTGTCCCATGTGCGCCGGAGCAATAATAAACGCTAGGATTAAAAGGGTTTTTTACGGCGCAAAAGACCCCGTGTTCGGGGCCTGCGGCGGGGTTATGAATATGTTTCTGGAGGACTTCGGCCACCATCCGCAGCTTGTCGGAGGCCTGATGGATTTCGAGTGCTCGGCCATTTTAAAGGATTTCTTCAGGGAAATCCGAAAAAAAACATAAAAAAACGCCTTATTTAATCTTCTCTTAATAAATAGATGTAGATAACTTAATATTCTGGCTCTAATATAAAAGCCAAGGCAGTGATAATCTTTTCATTTAACCTCCTATTTCATAGATCAAGGGCGCCACTTCTGGCGTCCTTGAGTACTTTTATAGAGGCTTTCCCTCGGCGTTGAAAAGCGGCAGGGGGGCGAGAAACTTAATATCGCTGCGATTCATCGCGTCTCCCTCTGCAAGAACCGCCATTTTCCCGGCTATTATTCCGCCTGACGTGTTCACCAGCGTTTCAAGAGCCCTGAGAGACTCGCCTGTGGATATGACATCGTCGACTATAAGTACGCGCTTGCCGCGCATGAGCTCGGCATCCGCCCTGTCAAGATAGAGCTTTTGGGTTCGCTCGGTGGTTATGGACTTGAGCTCGACTATGATGGGGTCCGTCATGTAGAGTTTGGGGCCTTTTCTTGCAATGAAATACTTGTTCTTCCCCGAGAGCCTCGCCATTTCGTAGACGAGCGGTATGCTTTTCGCTTCCGCGGTGATTATATAGTCGTGTTCGGGTGCCATTTCAAGCAGTTTTTTAGCGCAGTGCTCGTTCAGCTCAACGTCTCCGAACATGATAAACGCGGCTATATATAGGTCGTCTGATATTCTGCACAGCTTAAGCGACCGCTCCAAACCCGCAACGTTGATTAGATATGAATCCATATTAAACGCCTCCGGTTTTATACTCTATGTCCATTATATACCCTGGAATGAAAAAGTCAATTTTAACAGGTTCGGCGTTGACAAACACGGCGGAATATTGTATCTTATTAGAGCTGAAATGAGCAAGAGAAGCGCTCCGGAGCAGGAAAGTATGTCCGCCCGGAAACGTGATGAACATATGGGCTTAGACTTAAAGTCAGAACCGACTAAGGCCGCCCCTGTGTCATAATTAAATACGGAAGCGTATCGAAGTGGTCATAACGGGCCTGACTCGAAATCAGGTAGCCCGCAAGGGCTCGTGGGTTCGAATCCCACCGCTTCCGCCAAAAGAAAAGTGTCCTGTAGTCAACTGATTACAGGACTTTTCTTATATTTCAACGCCTTTGCCGATTAGTCGGCGTTTAAAATGTAGACAGAAGGCGACTTTTTCGCGGACTATTTTAGCATTTTATAAAAAGTTTTGCTAACAAAATTGCCAACAGAAAAGCCCCCAATTTTGGGGCTTTTTCTTTTGTTCATAATAACGGTTTTTATCGGTTACTCAAAAACCCTGCTTTCTTTTCTCAGCCTGCTGACCAGAGTAGTATATTTTGCTGCCGGGACGGCAAACAGCACTCCAAGGATTAATACAACAGCTCTGATCCCCCATATGGTATCAGCGGAGGCTGACGAAGCATTTGGGATAAACGTCACAGCGGTCAGGCCAAACATCAGAAGAACTGCCCAGGCATAGGCACGCCTTACGGACCTATAAATTCTTAATTTGTCGCATATGTCCGTATGTAAATCAAAGGGCTTTCCGTCTCTCGTTTTCTCAAGAATCAAAAGCTCTCTGTTAAAGCCGCCGGGCGAGGCGGCAATCTGCCCCATACCCTTTGCGTATGGCCGCCACCTCAGCTTTCCATAAGAGAAGTTCAGATTAATGTTTTTCGTAAAACTGCGATAGCCCAGGCTTTCAAGAAAATCGCGGTACTCCCTTGCCTTGGAATAGGACTTATCCCCGACAAACTCTATTGCATATTCATATTTGTTTGGCATACACTCTTCGAAAGTGTAGCTCAGCTTACCGCATTTTTTCAGCCGGTAACCGCGCGCAGCCATGCTGTTGAGCCATTTTTCCTGCCCGTCCAGGAAATCAAAAAAGTATCGAAACACCGTTCTGCTCACTTGCTTTTCTCTCCTCCGATAATCGTGGAAGCCAGCCTCAAAACTTCCGCCATACGGTTAATTTCCTTCCTTGCCATCTGTTTGCCAATATCGGTAATGAGGTATTCCTTTTTTCTGCTTTCCGTTTCCTCGCCAAAGGGGGCAATCCATTTTTTCATAAGCAAGGTATTTATTGCCCCATATAGGGTCCCCGCACCTAGAACAACCCGCCCGTTTGTAGCCTCTTCAATAAACTGCATGATGCCGTAGCCGTGATTAGGTTTATACAAAGCCAGCAGTATAAGAAAGGTTGTCTCGGTCAGCGCACCGCCTTTTATATTATCCCTGATATTAACCACCCCGTATAGTACGTTTACCGTAATAATACTATAACACTAAACGTAATATTAGTCAACGTATAATTATCCGTCATTTTGTCGAAGCAAGAACCACCGGATTGCGACGGGCGAATTGCAGGCTATGAACGTATATCGGAGTGTGGAGCGGCTATAAGAGAGGAGGTAGTTTTTGTCGATTATTGCGCATTATCCTGACAGATATGGGAATTACTATATCAATAAACGACTATGGGGATAAGGCCGTATGAGTAGATTCTTCAAGAGAAAACAGGATGAAGCAAAGGAAAAGAAGGAAGCGAATAAGGAAAATCAAAGCACAGCCGGGAGTACGCAGGAGGATAGCGGGGCTGCGGGGAATAGGGGTTTATTTGATTCCCTTGACAGTAACATCGAAACCGTCCGAAGCCTTTTCAGGGATGTTGATATTCTGCGCATAAAGTATATCAGCAGCGAAAACGACAAGACACTTGTGTACGGCATAGTCTACCTCGACGGAATGGTAGACCCCATGATTATGAACGAAAGCCTTATTAGGGCACTGATAAAATCGCCGATTTCGCTTAATGATGAGGACCCGATATACACCCTGATGACGCAGGTTCTACAGATTAACGAAATGAAGGATACAGGCGATATTGACGAAATCACCGAGGCGATTGCCTACGGCGATACCGTTTTGTTTATAAACGGCATAAACCGGGCCGTAATACTCAACACACGAGGTTTTCAGGCACGCTCGATTAGCGAACCGGAAAACGAAAAAAACATAACCGGCCCGCGCGAGGGATTTACGGAATCGCTGACCATAAACCTTACGATGGTCCGGCGAAAGGTACTCTCGCCGGATTTAAAAATGAAGACCTATACACTGGGCAAGCGCACGAAGACCAAGGCGTGCATCTGCTATATGGAGAGCCTGATTGACAAGCAAATCTTGGCGGAGCTTTACAGGCGGCTTTCCATGATAGATATAGACGCGGTCCTGGACACAAACTATATTACAGAGCTGATAGGCGACGCCCCGTGGTCGCCCTTCCGCGCAATCGGCTACACCGAAAGACCGGACGTAGTCGTGGGCAAGCTTATGGAAGGGCGTATAGCCGTTTTCCTGGACGGCACGCCGGAGGTTTTGACCTTACCCTATCTCTTTATAGAGAATTTTCAGAGCAGCGAAGACTATTATTTGAGCTTTTTTTACACCTCTTTTTCAAGAATGCTGCGAGTAATAGGTTTTTTTCTTACCGTTACGGTTCCCGGCGTTTATATTGCGATTATCGCTTATCATCCCGAGATGATGCCCCTGCAGCTGTTTATCAGCATTGCCGCCGAGCGCCAGAGCGTACCCTTGCCAGCCGCGCTTGAAGCGTTTGTCATGGTGTTTGTGTTTGACATTCTGCGGGAAACCGGAGTCAGAATGCCCTCCAACATAGGCCAGACGCTCAGCATCGTGGGCGCTCTGGTAATAGGGCAGGCGAGCGTCGAGGCAAAACTAATTGCGGCCCCGATGATAATTATTGTCGGACTTACAGGAATTACAAGCCTGCTGGTCCCGAAATTAAATGCCCCCGTCATTTATATAAGGTTTGTGCTGCTCGTGATGGCGACCTTCTTCGGCTTTTTCGGTATAATTATCGGTATTTCCTGTGTTCTTATTCATACCATCAACCTGAGCTCCTTCGGAGTTTCTCAGCTTGGTTTTTCAGGAAAGTTTAAGTTCCAGTCTGCAAAGGACACAGTCATAAGAGCTCCGTGGTGGGAAATGATTCTTCGTCCCATATTTGCAAAGGATAAGGTCAGGGAAGAAAAAGGCGGACCAAGAAAATGACTAAGAAAATTGCATCCTCTTTGCTAATTCTCCTGTTGCTTATTCCTCTAAGCGGGTGCTGGGACTATCGCGGTCTTGATGAACTTACCATAGTCACGGGCGTGGCTATAGACAAAAAACCCGAGGAGGATATATATCAGCTGACTTATGAAATCGTGGACCTGATTGAACCTATAAAGGAGAAGGGACCGAATAGAAAGCTAATCGAATCGGAGGGGAAAACCATTTTTGAGGCGGTCAGGAACGCCAAGAGAAGGGTAAGCAACAAACTATACTTCGGGCATTCGGAGTTAATCATAATCTGTGAAGAAATAGCACGCAATGAAGACTTAAACGTGGTTCTCGACTTTTTTATCAGGGACTCCGAGTGCCGCGAGACTATTAACGTAGTAGTTTCCCAGGAAAAAACTGCCCGCGACATTATCGCTTCCGAGGGCATCGGACATACTGTTATATCCAATGAAATACTTGAAATCCTGGAGGATGACAAAAAAATAACATCCTCAATTTTGTCCGTTGAACTGTATAGGTTATTTAATATTATGGGAGCGGAGGGGAAAGAGCTTGCATTGCCGGCTTTCCATATTGTGCAAAATGACGGCAAACCTACCGCTGAGACAAACGGTACGGCTGTGTTCAAGGATAATAAGCTGGTTGGTTTTCTCTCGCCGGAGGAATCCAAGTATTTTTTATTTATCGTAAACGAAATAGAAGGAGGCATTTTTACCGTTGCCTCATCGGGGCAGCGTCCGGATATTTCGTTTGAGATATACAATAACGACACTAACCTGTCCTTTGAATACAAAGATGAAAAGCTGAAGATAAAGATAAAAACGACGACCGTAGTGTTTCTGGGTGAGTTTATGAGGCAATTTGCTCCATTGGACGAAAAGGAATTAAACGCTCTGGAGGAAACCGCCGAGAAGGAGCTTGAAGATAAGATTCGCAATGTAGTGAAAAAGCTTCAAACCGAATTCGGCTCGGATATATTCGGTTTCGGAAACATGATTTACAAAAAGGATTTCAGATTGTGGAGGCAGCTTAAGGATAACTGGGACGAGCATTTCAAATCGCTGGATCTAGAGGTGGAAGCGGATATTAGGATTATGAACACTGCCACGATTAAATGATTAAGAAAGCGTGAATTTGAATGCTTACAGCCATTGTCGTATTCTTTTTAATTATCATAATACTTTTTGATTACCTGCCATTAAGGAAAAAGCTCTCCGTAAAGGAGACCGTTGTCTACTGGGCCTTTCTGTCAGTTGGTTTTTTTGTGCTTTTTTTGTATAGTCTTGTTATTAAACTTCCAAGTCCTACCGAACCGATTAAATATGTTGTCGAAAAATTTATATTAAAGTCAGGCGAATAATTACGACAGGAAGGAAACAAACCATGCTCAAAATGCCCAAAGAAGCAATTTCGCCCAGTCAGGCATTCTGCTTACTGGTATTATTTTTGTTTGGCAGCAGCGCCCTGTTCAACATAAACGACGAGGTCGGGCAGGATTCCTGGATTTCCCTTTTGCTTGGCCTTGTCTTTGCCCTGCCCATCATATTGCTTTACTCAAGACTGATAAAGCTCTTCCCGGGCAAAGACCTATTTGAAATCATGAAAATCCTGTTTGGGAAAATTGCGGGAAGAGCACTGATTGCCCTAATGAGCTGGTACGCGCTGCACCTGTCTGCCCTTGTTTTACGAAACTTCTCGGAGTTTATTAAAATCACCGTTATGTTTGAAACGCCTCAGCTTGCGATTATGATAGTCATGCTTTTAGCCATAGTCTATATGGCCAAAAGCGGGATAGAGACAATGGGCAGATGGTCGTTAATTATAATGCCTATTGTTAGTTCAGTCATTCTGCTTACGGTCGTGTTGAGCATTAATAAATTAGATATTAATAACATCCGGCCTTTTATGGAGCATAGCTTTGGCGCGATTGCTTCCAACGCTTTCAGATTCTTTAGTTTTCCCTTTGCCGAGACGGTAATCTTACTATGCATAGCGGGCAGTTTTAAAAGAAAGGAAAGCCCCTATAAGCTGTATATGTATTCCTCATTTTGCGGCGCTGCGGTTTTGCTGATTGTGATACTGCGCAATATTCTGCTGCTCAACACCTCAATGGGCATGGCGGATTTTTTCCCGTCTTTCACGGCGGTTAGTGTCGTGGAGGCCGGTGGATTCCTGGCGCGCGTAGAAGGCTCTATAGCCACAAATTTGATATTGGCGGGAATCGTAAAAATAACAGCCTGCCTTGTGGCGGCGGCTAAGGGAACGGCAAGTCTTTTTGGTATACAGAACTACAAAAGCATGATTTTCCCAATCGCGGTGCTCTCTATTGCGCTGAGCCTTATGATCTTTCGGAATACCATACAAATGGTGGATTTTCTTGACATATATCCCTTCTACGCCATACCGTTTCAGATAATAATACCGCTGCTTATCTGGTTGGTAGGAGAAATAAAGGTTCACAGAATGAGAGCGAAAGACTCAAAAGAGATACCTTGATGACCGGCGAAGATATGGCGTGTTAGAGCCCCCGTTCCGAAGCCAGGAGCTTTTGAACGGGGGCTTAATAATTTAAATGTTTATCTGCTTTAGGAGGACTGAAATTCCATCGCCTTTTCCAAAAAGATACTACTTCTTTCTTACCGGGAAACAGACTTCGGTCACAAATTCATCGGGATTTCGCGTTTGGGCGGGGCTTACATGGTAAATACAGAACATGGGGCCGCTAAACTCATAGCCGTTGTCGTTTATCCAGTTGGCAATGGCCTCGTTAACGGCGGTGACCTGCTCATAGCCTCCTTTGTAGGTGACGGAAGCAATCACTGTGGGGGAAACAGTCTTGAACACAACATTCTCGGTGTTCTTGTAGTTTCCCTTTACGGACATCTGAATTTCAACATCCACATCGCTTTCTTTATGTCCCTCGTCATGGAAAATTGCAAGGCCTAAGCAGCTGTCCGCCGGCTGCAGATTCATACTCGCTGTCTCCGACATGAGGATACCCCATAGAGTTGACTCCTGGTCATACGCGGGTATGACCTTTCTCACGCTGGCGACATACCTTTCTGGCAGGGTCTTTAACGTTACATTGTACTTCATAGAGTTACCGTCCTTTCTCAGCCGCTTGATTGCTGTCTCAAGGAGCAGCAGACGGTGAGCCACGTCCTCAGCCTCAGCCTGCAGCTCAGCCCGCTTCACGTTCAAAAATTCCGCCAGCTTATTTGGGTCGTCATAGCTTCTAATAATCTCTCCGATTGTGGATAGCCCGAAGCCCATAGCTCTTAGGGCCGTAATCTGCCCTGCGACCGGTAGTTGGTCCTCGCCGTAATAGCGGTAGTTTGTAAACGGGTCGATGGTCTTTGGCGTAAGCAGGCCGATTTCATCGTAATGCCTCAGCATCCGTATGCTGATCCTCGACAGTTTTGAAAAATCTCCGATTTTAAGCATGTTTCTTACCTCACACCGGCGTGATTTTTGAGCTCGACTTCAGTGTAAAGTATAACACGGTGTCAGAGTCAAGACAAAATTTGTATTTTTGAGCAATAATTTTACTGTGCCTTACTCCGGGCGGTTATTACAAGAGCGTATGCCCCTCGCTTTATCGGGAAGAGCCTATTTTGCTGAATCTTGCCCGCAACTGATATTGGTGCACGAAATACGTTTACAAACCTGCACCGGCGTGGTAAAATATCCTGATATTAAGAGGGAGAAATATAAGAGATATGCTTGAAAAACTAAAGCTTATTGAGGAAAAATACATCCAGCTTGAAAACCGCATGGCAAGCCCGGAAGTCTACAACGACCCGCAGGCGATTGCGAAGCTCGCCCGTGAGCAAAAGGAGCTGGCTCCAATCGTCGAGGCTTACAGGCAATACGAGAAGCACCGCCGCGACGCGGAGGAGGCGCGCGAGCTCTTGGAGGGCAGAATAGACGACCCAGAATTCCGTGATATGGTGCAGGAGGAGTATGAGAGCGCGCGCGATTTAATGGCCGAGATGGAGAATAAGCTTAAGATTCTTCTGCTGCCCAAGGACCCGAACGATTCCAGGAACGTAATTATCGAAATCCGCGGCGGAGCGGGAGGGGACGAGGCGGCATTGTTCGCCCACAGCCTTTTCCGCATGTACACCATGTACGCCGAGTCAAAAAACTGGAAGTCCGAGGTGGCGTATATTAACGAAACCGAGCTTGGCGGCATCAAGGAAGTCAGCTTCGTCATCGAGGGCGAGGGCGCTTACTCGCGCATGAAGTTTGAAAGCGGAGTACACCGCGTGCAGCGCGTGCCCGACACCGAGGCTTCGGGGCGCATACACACCTCTACGGTAACGGTGGCGGTCCTGCCCGAGGTGGAGGAAGTGGACTTCGTGATTAACCCCGCCGACCTCCAGATAGACACCTTCCGCTCATCCGGGGCGGGCGGACAGCACGTCAACAAGACAGAATCCGCGATTCGGATAACGCATATTCCCACCGGCACGGTGGTCGAGTGCCAGGAGGAGCGAAGCCAGCATAAAAACCGCGAGCGCGCGATGAAAATTCTTATCTCGCGCCTGTATGAGGCCGAGCGGCAAAAGCAGGACGCGGCGATTGCGGCGGAGCGCAGAAGTCAGGTCGGCTCCGGCGACAGAAGCGAGCGCATTAGGACATACAACTTCCCGCAGGGGCGTGTTACTGATCACCGTATTGGGCTTACGCTTTACAAGTTGGAGCAGATACTCAACGGTGACCTTGACGAGCTGATTGAGGCGCTTATAACCGCGGACCAGGCTGAGAAACTCAGATTGAGCGAGGAAAACTGAGTTGACTACCAAAATATTTCGCATTACAGACATAAGCAAGGCATCTTCGGAAATAGAAGAAGCCGCCCGGATAATAAAGCGCGGCGGGACCGTGGCCATTCCTACGGAGACTGTGTACGGCCTCGGTGCCAACGGACTTGACGAGAATGCCGTCAGAAAGGTATTTGAGGCGAAGGGCAGGCCCCAGGACAACCCGCTTATACTCCACGTCGCCGACGATGACTGGATAGAGAGATACTGCGAGGATGTCCCGAAGGAAGCCTATGAGCTTACAAAGCGCTTCTGGCCGGGGCCGCTGACCATAATATTAAAGCGCCGCAGTCTTGTTCCCGATATAACTACCGCGGGGCTTCCCACGGTCGGTATGCGCTGCCCGGACCACCCGATTACAAACGCACTTATAAGAGCGGCCGATGTTCCGATAGCGGCGCCCTCCGCCAACATCTCCGGAAGGCCAAGCCCCACGAGCTTTGCCCATGTCCTCAAGGATATGGACGGCAAAATCGACGCCATAATCGACGGCGGGGATTGCGCCGTGGGGCTTGAGTCCACAATAATCGACCTCACCGTAAAGCCTCCCAGACTCCTGCGCCCGGGCGGCGTGACATTGGAGCAGCTAAGGGACGTTTTGGGTGAGGTTAAAGTTGACGAGACGATAAACAGCCTTATGGGAAACGACGAAAAACCCAAGGCGCCCGGGATGAAGTATCGCCACTACGCGCCGAAAGCGCCTGTGACAGTTGTGTGCGGCAGCCCCGAAAAATCTGCGCAGTATATACAAAAGCAGGACCTCGGAAATAAGGGTGTCCTTTGCTTTGACGAATTTGCCCATATGTTTGATGAAAAAAGGACGCTTTCATTCGGAAGCTCTACCGATTTGAAGGCACAGGCGGAAAGGCTTTTCGACGCGCTCCGTGCTTTCGATGATATGGATGTTTCGGAAGTCTTTGCACAGTGCCCGGTTGAGGAAGGTTTGGGGATCGCCATCGCAAACCGGCTTAAAAAGGCCGCGGGTTTTCGCATAGTTGATTTGGGGAGAGATTGAAATGCTTGTAATCGGCATTACGGGCGGTTCGGGGGCCGGCAAGACCACCGTTCTCAATGAGATTGGACGGATGGGCGGCTGCACAATCGACTGCGACGCTCTCTATCACGAGCTTTTAAAGAGCTCTAAAGATATGCTGCTTGAGATAGACGGGGAGTTTCCGGGCGTTATAAAAGACGGCATTCTCGACCGCAAGGCGCTCGGAAAGATTGTCTTCGGCGACGCGGGGGCGTTGGGGCGCTTAAACGAGATAACGCACAAATACGTCGCAAGCGAAGTAGAGAAAATACTCGCGGCCGCTGAGAACGCTGGCAAAACCCTCGCCGGCATTGACGCCATCGCTCTCATCGAGAGCGGACTGTCCCGTATTTGCGATGTAACCATAGGAGTTATCGCGCCGGCGGAGCACAGGGTAAGGCGCCTGATGGAGCGCGAGGGTATTTCAAGGGAGTATGCCCTTTTGAGGATAAACGCTCAGAAGGACGACGAGTTTTATAAACGCAACTGCGACCATGTTCTCCGAAATGACTATGAGAGCGCGGAAGAATTCAGGCTGCGGTGCAGGGAACTGCTAAGCGCCGTTATCGTCAAAACGAAGGGTAATATATAAGCTAAGTAAACGCACAAAAAGAAAAACAGCCTGCCGCTCGCCGACGGGCATCAGCCGCAAAGCGTGTTATTGACTTCTTCAAAGCAGGGGGAGTATAATGCACTCGTTCGCGGAAGCAAATGGAGGTTTCATAATGAGTATTTACGAAGAGCTTGAATCAAATGTAAGGTCCTATTGCAGAAGCTTTCCCGTATCCTTCAACAGGGCGAAGATGTCAAAAATGTACTCGGAAGACGGCAGGGAGTACATCGACTTTTTCAACGGAGCTGGCGCTTTAAACTACGGACATAACAACGACTACATCAAAAAAAGAATAATCGAATATATTGAGAATGACGGAATTAGCCATGCGCTTGATTTGCACACTAAGGTCAAAGAGGATTTTCTGGCAACCTTCCGCGATTTGATACTCAAACCCAGAGCGCTAGATTATAAGGTCATGTTCTGCGGCCCCACGGGGACAAACGCGGTTGAAGCGGCGCTCAAGCTCAGCCGGAAGGTAAAAAAGCGCACCGGCATTTTTGCTCTTACCGGCTCTTTCCATGGCATGACGCTGGGGAGCCTTTCGATAAGCAGCGGAAAAACGCCGCGCGCCGGAGCGGGGTTGCCGCTTACCGGAGTCACCTTCATACCGCACCCATACAACCACCCCGAAATCGACACGATAGCATATATGGAGGAGCTGATGACGGACGAGTATTCGGGCGTCGAGAAGCCCGCGGCGGTGTTTATCGAGACCGTGCAGGCTGAGGGCGGCGTTATTCCCTTGAGCGATAAGTTCATCCGCGACCTGCGCGAGCTCTGCGATCGTCAGGATGTGCTGCTGGTTGTAGACGACATACAGGTCGGCTGCGGCAGAACGGGCAAGTTCTTCTCCTTCGAAAGGGCGGGGATTGTGCCCGATATGGTCACCCTCTCTAAGTCCATAAGCGGCTACGGCCTGCCGATGGCTCTGCTCCTTATCAGGCCCGAGCTTGACATATGGAAGCCGGCGGAGCACAACGGGACATTCAGGGGCAACCAGCTCGCCTTTGTCGGAGCCAAGGCCGCGCTTGAGTACCGTGAGAAGAACGGACTTGAGGAAAAGACCCGCCAGAACGAGGATCTAATCCGCGAATTCGTGACGGAAAGGCTCCTGCCCATGGACAAAAACCTCCGCTATCGCGGCATAGGGATGATACACGGCGTAGACTTCGGCGCGGTTGAAATTGAAGACGCGGCGGGGCTCGTCGCGAGAGAGTGCTTCTTAAACGGCCTAGTCATAGAGCGCGCCGGCAGGGGAGACTGCGTGCTTAAAATCATGCCGGCTCTTACGATTGAAGAGGATGAGCTGATTAAGGGACTTGAAATCATAGAAAAATCTATGAAAAAGGTCCTTTTGGGCAATAAATAATGTACGGCCACGGGCCGTTTTCTGAAAGGTTGGATAAAATATATGGCGGATAAAAAGGAAAAACTCTTTTACCAGCAGAAAAATGCCTATGACATCATATCCGATGAGGAAAAAAAGGCCTGCTACGATTACAGCGAGGGCTATAAAAAGTATCTGGACAACTGCAAAACCGAGCGCATGAGCGTAAAATACTCGATAGCCCTTGCCGAGAAGGAGGGCTTTAAACCCTATGTGCCCGGCATGGACATTAAGGCCGGAGACAGGCTGTATTTTAACAGCAGGAACAAGGCGCTTTTCCTTGCGGTCATCGGGACAAAGCCTCTTAGCGAGGGCATAAACATAGCGGCCGCACATATCGACAGCCCCAGGCTTGACTTAAAGCCGGTTCCTCTTTACGAGGACAGCGAGCTTGCGTTTTTCAAGACGCGCTATTACGGGGGCATAAAAAAGTACCAGTGGGTTGCGATTCCGCTTGAGCTCTACGGGACCGTCGCGCTAAAGGACGGCAGCACGGTGGAGGTTTCCATCGGAGACAAGCCCGACGACCCGCAGCTTGTGATAACTGATTTGCTGCCCCACCTCGGCGCCGACCAGATGAAAAAGACGCTCTCGGAGGCCTTTACCGGCGAGGGGCTGAATATTCTCATCGGCAGCAGGCCTGATAAGGAAACCGAGGGCTCCGACCGCGTCAAGATGACGGTAATGAGCATATTGAATGAGAAGTTTGGAATCGTCGAAGAGGATTTCCTCTCGGCCGAGCTTGAGGCCGTTCCCGCCTACAGCGCAAGGGACCTCGGTCTCGACCGCAGCATGGTAGGCGCCTACGGACACGACGACCGCTCCTGCGCGTATGCGGGGCTTGCCGCTATTCTGGAGACGAAAACACCCGAAAAAACCGCGGTCTGTGTTCTTGCGGACAAAGAGGAGATTGGCTCCGAGGGAATTACGGGAATGAAATCCCGCAGCTTTGAGTGGTTTATAGGCTCTCTTTGCGATAAGAAGAGCGTAAGGCTTGAAGACTGCTTTGCAAACTCCTTCTGCCTGTCGGCCGACGTCTGCAACGCCTTCGACCCGAATTATCCCGAGGTTTCCGAGAAGAGGAATAACGCCAAACTGAACTACGGTACCGCTATACTGAAGTTTACGGGCTCAAGGGGCAAGAGCGGCTCAAGCGACGCCTGCGCCGAGACGATAGGGAAGCTGCGCGCAATGTTTGAAAAGGGCGGTGTAATCTGGCAGATGGCCGAACTCGGCAAGGTCGACCAGGGCGGTGGCGGCACTGTCGCGAAATTTATGGCCGAGAGGAATATCGAAACGGTCGATGCCGGAGTGCCGGTGCTCTCCATGCACGCGCCTTACGAGGTTGTTTCCAAAATAGACTGCTATATGACATACAAGGCGGTAAAGGCACTGTATTTATACAATTCCTGACGCTGTTCCGGCAAAATTTGACTAATTGTCCCTCCATTCCTTGCAAGCTTTTTCTATTCCCATACGGCCAATTAGTCTTCTCATTTTCCTCATTTCTTGCAAGCATTGATATTCCTGCTTGCCAATGAGCGTTGATATGCCGGCACCATTCTAACAACTGTTTATACCCCGATTTAAACCCTATATAAGTGCCAAAAAGCCTGAGAATTCACGTTTTGTTCGTGTATTCTCAGGTTTTTTATTACCAAAATGGCGTGAGGGAAGGGGATATAGAGAGATGTGAGAGGGATATGAAAATGAAGGAATGTGAAGTCATAGTGTCATCCTGGGATATGCGTATGAGAGGACTGGGAAGGTATGAAGAATGCAAATTTTGGGGGGACAATTAGTCTAATTTTGCCGCGACATTTACATAGTATCTTCGAATAAATAAAAAGGCCGATTTATTCGGAGTTTTTGGGTATATTATGTCAACCAAAACCCACATTTTGCAACAACACCCACACGATATTGCACAGTATTACCATATAATTACAAAAAATAGCCGATTTTCTCCGAAAAAATACCCAAAACGCAAGAAATATTGCATGATTTATTCGGAGAATGATTGATATATTGCACAAAAAAGTAGAGAAATTAGCCTTATATATATTAAATATATACAATAAATCTGAGAGCCAATCTGGATTTATTCCAAGTTTTTTGCCAATTTTCTCGGAAAAAATAATTCATTTTGGAATCCCTAAATTATGCGGAAAAATTTTATGCCAGGAGGTTTATTTTGATGCAGAAAATCAAAACACAAAGACAGGATTTTCAATTTTATAGCGAAAAAAACAAGTGCATTTTTATAGCACATTCATTGGAGGCCAAAAAGTTTGCAGACATGCTAGAAGAAGACAAAACAGTTTTGAGTTACCGAGTATGTGTGCCTATTGACCCTCAGGAACTACTGAAAGTCAGTATGGTGGACATTAGGAAGGAATACAAACCGGAGGTTGGAGACACAAAACCAACGTGGGAGACCGACTTCCTAATCGAATACGCAACAGGCAAGAAAGCTGTCAGAGAACTATCGAAAGATGAGCTGCTTGAAAAGCGCGCTGAGCTGGAAAAACTCGAACTCTCCCGCCGCTATTGGAAGTCACAAGGCATTACCGACTGGAAGATAGTCTTATTCCAGAAAAAATAAGACACAAAGTAAAGTAGTTCCTCATTACATAGAGCCAGCAAATGATGAATGAAAACACCAGACCTAAAACACACAAAGAAAGGAGCAACGAAAAATGATACAGTACACGTTTGTCGATACCGGTACAGAAATCTACAGAATACTGGTCGAGACCCCTGATGGCGCATTTGTTATCTCACATAACGAGCCAAACAAGATTCTGTTCATGTCTAACGAAGCATTGGCAAACGCCACTCGAATTAAACCGCCGGCCTTATTTGAGAAGAACACAAAGAGAGTCCAGAAGCCGACCAAGGCAGTTGCCGAGCGCATGGAAGTGATTCGACCGCTGCTTGAGGATGAGGTGTATATCACAAGCAAGAAAAAAAGAAACGAAATGGCATCCCAACTCGAAAAGCAGTATGGCGTCACAAAACGGACTATATTATCCCTGTTTTATAAATACCTTGGATTAGGAACTCCATCTCGCGGAAATGGCGGGTCTGACGATGACAAACCCCGCGTATCCAAGTACGCAAAAGAGTTTGATTACGCCATTAGGAAGTATTATTTCAACGCAAAGAAAAACAGCTTGGCAACGACATACAGCTTAATGCTGGGTGAATTATTTACAAAACCAGACGGCAGCCTTATGGATAAACACCCAACAAAATCTCACCATTTCTATTACGATAACGGATACCGCGAGATGCCGGAGAAGCAAATATCCAGAGAGGGCTTAACGCATTATCAGCGCAACAGCAGACCCAAATTGGGAAATCAGCGTCTATGGGCTGAAAGAATCGGCGCGACATTTCAGGTAGACGCCACTATAGCCGACATCTATCTCCGCGATGAGCTGACCGGGGCAGTAATGGGCCGCCCGACGTTATACTTGGCCGTTGATTCTCTGTCCGGTTTGATAACCGGTATTCATATCACCATGGATGAACTCGGAGAGGAGGCCGTTATGGCTTTGCTCTGGAATATCGTCCGAGATAAGGTCGCTTACTGTCAGGAATACGGCATAGATATTACCCCTGAACAATGGCCGTGCTTTGGCGCCATGCCAAGAACCATCGTTGTCGACAGAGGAAAAGAGTTTGCTTCAAGCCGGATGGACGAGCTATGCATCAAATATGGGCTGACTATACAACGGTTGAAACCCTTCCGGCCCGACAACAAGGGCATGGTAGAGAAGACATTCGACCTGCTGCAAAGCTCCTATAAATCATTCCTAAGAGGCAAAGGTGTTATTGAGCCCGACGCAATGGAACGCTGGGCAATCCAATACAGCGAACAGGCTACTTTGAGTCTGCGTGAGTACACCGAAATAGTCCTGAATTGCGTCATCTATCTTAACAGCGCAAGAGTATTGCAGAATCTCCCACTCACACTGGCTGATGCGGACCCCACGCCCGCCGGCGTCTGGAGATGGTGTGAGCAGACGGGAAATAGCGATATGCTGCCGGTAGATATAGAAGAAGTGAGAATAAGACTTCTTCCGAGAGCGACCGGATATATCACAAAATACGGACTTGAGTACAACAAAATCCGTTATTTCAATTCTGCGTACAAACGCCGTTTCTATGAAGCAGGGCTGAATGGAAAGGAAAAAGTAACGGTCGCTTATGACAATGATAGTGTTGACTGTGTGTATCTGTATGAGAACGACCAGTTTGTGAGATTTGATTTGGCTCTATCCAGCAAAGACGCATCCGGAAGAGACTGGGATGAGATAGAATCCTCTCGCAAAGAAACGAAAAGCAAAGTCAATGCATTAAAAGAAGAAGAAAAAGTGGCTAAGATTGAGCTTCAGCAGAAAATTAAAAGAATAGCAAACAAGGGGTGAGAAAAATGAAATATGGCAATGACAACGTAGTGGACGCCATTTACTCAGGAGAAAAGAAAGGTAATCCGTTTCTTGAAGCCATGCCGGAAATGGTGTCCACAGAAGAAGTAATTCGCAGACTGGCTTCATTTCCTGTTCAACCTGAAGACGCCAAAAATCTATCAGATGAGCAGCGTAATAACCTAATATCTTCGATTAGCGATTTCTTTCTTCCCATGCCATACATGATGTACATATACAACAAGCTGCACCGGGCAATGCTGTCTTCCTGCATGAGCCAGTCAGCCTATCAGAGAGTTCAAAAGATAGACAAACTCTTCAATGGCAAACCCGTCAATCATCTCACCCAGCCGGATAGCTTCGCCATATTAGGAATACCGGGCATCGGGAAGACTTCTACGCTAAAGAAATGTCTTTCCCTAATACCTCAAGTCATCCGGCATCACGAGTACGACTCCAGACCTTTTGAATGCACGCAAATAACCTATATTTACATTGAGTGCCCCGCGGATTGCTCACTTAAAACGCTGTGCTATGAAATCCTGGCCGCGATTGATAGCTGTGCAAATACAAATTTTCTTTCGAAGCACGCATCAAGCTTGTCTATATCAGCTCTGGCCACCCATCTCAAACTGGTTGTCGCCAACTGCAACCTGTCTTTGATAGTTATTGATGAAATACAAAACGCGGTCGACTTTGCGAATAAGAATCACAGAGTCAAACCGCTGATTAAGTTTCTTGTAGAGCTCACTAATGAGGTCTCCAGCGGCATTTGCTTCGTCGGGACCCCGGCCGCCGAACTGGTGTTTAGGCAAGAGGAGCACCTCATGCGCAGAACAAGAGGGTACAGACTGAACGCAATGAAAAACGACGGCGCGTTCCACTCGTTCCTCCAGGAGCTATGGAAGTATCAATACCTGGAGCGGCCGGCCAAGCTGACCAATACCATGAGGAAGATTTTCTATCAGTATTCCGGCGGAGTACCATCTTACATAATCAGTCTCTTTCAAGAAGCACAGAGCCAAGCTATCTTGAGCGGCGAGAAGATGCTAACCGAAGCATCCGTCTTAAAAGCAGCTAAGTTACTGAACCTCGCTGTTCCTGAGCCTTGTGCAGAAGGAATGTCCATCTCTGAGTTTGAGGTAAAGGACTTCCGTATCGGCAGCTATATGGAAATGGATACTCCTGAAAATATGAGAGACGCAGAAGACACGGAGAACACAGAGAGCGCAGTTGATGAAGAAAAGCCACAAAGCGCAAATGAGACCATTACAGCGACCACAACGATTCAGGCAGAAAACAATTCGTCGACAGCAGCCAAGGGAAGGCCAGCATTGGATAGGGAAGTAGAGGACATACTTCAAATCTATCAAGACGAGAACAGGACAGCAAAAATGCGCAAAGCTCTTGTAGATAAAGACCTTGTTACGGTGATTCTATGCTGATGCAATTTCCAACGCCGTACCCGGGCGAGCTCTGGTACAGCATAATCGCTCGATATCACAAGCGTTCCGGCAACCCGTTCTGGTATATGTCCATTCAAGAACTCTTTGATGGGCGTAATACCAGCACTCTCATTACCGGCTTTTATCCCAACGAATCAATCATCATGGTCCACGACAAATTCCCAAACGTCATTGATTTGCGCAAAGCCGTTTTGGAAAGTACGCTATTCCCGTATCTCATGCGCTTTTACCCTAAAGAGAAAAAGATAAAAGCTTATGAGGATTTCGTGAATGGTGTCGACACGAAACCAAGGTTATACAGGTACACAAAGCATGACAAGTTGAGATACTGCCCGCTTTGCCGTCAAGAAGACATAGAAAAGTACGGGGAGCCCTACTGGCATACCGTTCATCAGATTGAACTTATGCCTCTTTGTCCGATTCATCGGTGTCGCATACGTGAAATCACAACACACAAGTCGTTATTCAGCGGGCGCTATACACCTATGCCTGAGGATGACGAACCGGTGTTCGATTGTGCCCATTACGAGCCGGCATTGACCGATACGTTATTTGCGTATTACAGAATGCCGTTTGAGGCGTCTCCTAATATAGAAAGCGATAACCTCGCACGGGCCATGGAGAACGCGGGCTTGATTTCCGACATGAACATCCAGTACACCAAGTATGATGGCGCCAAGCTATATAAGGCTCTGGTGGACTTCTATTCTCCGGAGCTGATAGAGCAGTATTTTGGAACGGATATTAAAATGCAGTATTGTTATCTACTAAGTCTTTACAAGGTCATGGTATTGGCATTCGGCGAATCAAGGAGATAGTTGAGGCTTCCGGGGGCACATATAAATTTACACCCGAAGCTGAACGTTTCAATGTAAGTATTATGATTCCTTTGGAGGGCAACACTAATGAAAATAGCTATAGTGGAAAACGAAGAACTTCAAGCTCAAAATCTTCAGGAATTTTTACATAAATGGCTTCAGGAACATAATGTTCTGTATGAGATTGTCCATTTCAAAAGCGGCGAAGAGATTATAGCTTCCAAAATTAAGAATTTTGACCTCGTTTTTATGGATATTCTTATGGATGGCATAGATGGAGTTACAACTGCACATAAATTGCGCGAGCTTGGTTTTAATGGACAGCTTGTGTTTTTGACCTCATTTGCCGAATATGTATTTGAAGGCTACAATGTCCACGCCCTTAATTATCTCTTAAAGCCTGTCGACTACAGTAAAGTTGCTAAATGTATCGAGTATGTAATCAAGTCATTAGATGCAGGTTTATATACTTTTCAGCATCGCGAATGTGTTTATCGTATACCATTTTCTGAAATCATCTGCTTTTCCAGTGACAATCATTACACCCAGATTATCACCACTCAAGGTACTTATAGACAGATGGAACCGTTACGCAAAATCTACTCATATTTACCTGAGCAATTTCTTTACTGCCATCGCACTGCAATTATAAATATCGAACATGTATTGATGCTTAACGGCCGCGAATTACTACTTTCAAATAAAATGTCAATTCCAGTGAGTTTAACCCACTTGCAGAATATTCGTAATGTTCTGCTGTCTTGCGTTAGCAGCACGAGGTGACAATTATGATTACCGATATATCGCAGAAAATTTCCCACTATCTTGTTCAAAATGGTGCTGACGGAAATAACGATGCCGTGCTTTCTTATGGGGCCGAGTGCTTTATTAACTTGCTGATTTCAGATGGTTTTCTCTTGCTTGTTGGGGTTCTAACTAATCGGCTAGTATATCTTCTGATTTGGGCAATCAGCTACTCTTTACTGAGAATTAACCTTGGGGGGTTGCACGCACCTTCTCATTTTTGGTGCATCGTCATAGGTACTGCTATTGGGGCTTCAAGCATATTAGTCAGCAGGATATGGCTCATAAATACATACATAACAACAGTGTGTGTTGCTACGGCGGCGCTAATAGCCATTATAATTGCGCCAGTTGCCCATAAGCATAAACAGCATATACAGAAACAGCGTAGAAGAATAAAACAGAGAGTAGCAGTAATATTGCTATGTGAATGTCTTGCGATAATAATTTACTTTCAAATTAACCCGACTATCGCATCGTATATTGTGTCAGGCTTAATAATGGCAACCGTCTTGGCTGTACTCGGCGCGTTGTTCAATCCACGTTAATTTCGATTATACTTGGCAATAAGAGCTTGAATTGCAGATAAAAAGAATAATAATCTGACAATATGTCATGTATAAAAAAGAGGAAGCGCCTCAATCGAAGCGCTTCCTTTTCTCACTTCTGCGCGTGTTGCATTCTTCCGGCGCATCAGCTATTAATCTATTATTCTAATTCAAGTATTTCTCCCAGTTGATAGGGTACAGGAGATTTAAACAGAGGACCGTCTACAACGATTGTATGATATTCTCCGTTTTCTCCACAGAGGTCTATGCCATGCTGCTCCATATCATCCAGGAGCCTCTCGTCAATTATTTTGCCTAAAAAATCTGTTGGGAGCTGTTCTGAATGGACACATTTAATCAAGCAAACAGGTGTATTTTACCATAAGTGACCATCCCAGAACTACATATTAAACGAGGATAAACGGCCTTTTTGTAATGTGGTGTGGCAATAACTGGTATGAAAAGTAGATTTGAGCACAAACTGCTTCAGTGAAAAATCACAGGAAACGGGAGCAAACCACTCCATCTGAAATCACAGGATTCGAGAGCAAACTGTACTCGCTGAGGTAACAGGATTTGAGAGCAACCAGCATCGGCAAAATTACAGGAAATGAGAGTGGTTTTTCAACCTTGCCACCGTATTAGGAAATATGGTATAATACCAGCAAATTTAATACGGTTAATTCTCAGGAGACACTATGACACTGTTCCGGCAAAATTAGACTAATTGTCCCTCCATTTCTTGCAAGTCATTTCTATCCCTCCACGGCCAATTAGTCTTCTCATTTTCCTCATTTCTTGCAAGCATTGATATTCCTGCTTGCCAATGAGCCTTGATATGCCGGTGCCCGTAACACAACCATCCAAACCCTATTTATAACCCTATATAAGTGCCAAAAAGCCTGAGAATTCACGTTTTCTGCGTGTTTTCTCAGGTTTTTTATTACCAAAATGGCATGGGGGAGAAGGGATATAAAACGGTGTGAGAGGGATATGAAAATGAAGGAATGGGAAGTCATAGTGTCATCCTGGGATGTGCGTATGAGAGGACTGGGAAGGAATGAAGAATGCAAATTTTGGGGGGACAATTAGTCTAATTTTGCCGCGACATTTACAATTCCTGAGGTTCAAGCGCCGTTTTCATTAAATAACACTTGGGCGCGGCACATTTTTCTGTGAAGTTGATTGGCCGGCGCGCCAGGTAAGCAGGCAGTTGCTTACCTCTTTTGTGTGTTTGTCCTTAATTTCTTCATAATTTCAGGTCCCCCTGCCGATACTAAAACGGACAGGGGGATTATTTGTGGAAGAGAACAAAGAAAAAAAGGAACAGGAAGCTAAGGTTTACGACAAAGAACAGATAACCGATATGGGCTCCTCAACCGTCAAAAGCGTCAGGGGCAACATTCACTGCCTAACGATTGTGGGACAGGTTGAGGGGCATCAGCTTCTGCCGGAAAACAACAAGACCACGAAGTATGAGCATGTTCTGCCGCAGCTTGCAGCAATTGAGGAGAGCCCCGAAATAGACGCGCTTCTTATTTTGCTCAACACCGTCGGCGGAGACATAGAGGCGGGGCTTGCTATAGCGGAGATGATAGTCGGGATGAAAAAGCCCACTGCATCTCTGGTGCTTGGCGGCGGTCACTCCATAGGTGTGCCGCTCGCGGTTGCGGCGAAGCGCTCTTTTATAGCGCCCTCGGCGGCAATGACCATACATCCGGTGCGCCTTACGGGAGTCGTAATCGGAGTGCCGCAGACCTTCAACTATTTCAGCAAAATTCAGGAGCGGATAGTGCAGTTCATTACGGAAAACTCAAAAATCAAAAGGGAAAAGCTCATCGAGTACATGCTGCGAACCGGCGAGCTTGCGGCGGATGTCGGAAGCGTAATTTACGGCCAGGAGGCGGTTGAAGTCGGCCTCATCGACCAGCTCGGCGGCCTTTCCGATGTGCTCGAGTACCTGCACGGGGAGATAAACAAGGCGCGAAGCGAGAATCAGCAGAACCAAATATCTTAAAGAATACTTTGCAGGCGGCAGGGGTCAAATCCCTGCCGCTTATACTTTATTATTGTTCTTTTATAAGAAATATGGTAATATAAGCTATATAAAAACAGGCGACAGTGTATTTAACGGATTTTCAGTAATATATATCGGGTAGAAGCAACTTGGACGGGGGTATACTGCTTGAAGCTTTGGTTTGCTATTTTCTTGGGACTCGTACAGGGGGCCACCGAGTTTCTGCCTGTGTCAAGCTCGGGCCACCTTTCTATATTTCAGAACGTTTTCGGCATGGAGAATATGGAGCAGAGCCATCTTTTCTTTGACGTTCTGTTGCACTTAGGCACTCTTGTCTCCGTATGTATAGTCTACCGCAAGGATATAGCAGGTCTTATAAAAGCCTTTTTCTCGCTTTTCAGAAGGGGAGAGAGTGGTGCAGTGAAGCACCGCTCGTCCATCAGATTTCTCTTTCTGATAATCGTCGCCACGCTGCCTTTAGTTGTCGTGGTGTTTGTGAAGGAATACGTTGAAAAACTCTACTACAACGTAACCTTTATCGGCCTTGCCCTCATTGTTACGGGGCTGCTGCTCTTTATTTCCGACAGGGTTATTAAGGGCAAAAAGAACGAAAAGAATGCGACGATGCTTAACGCCATGTTTGTCGGTATAGCGCAGGCAATTGCAATAGTGCCGGGACTCTCGCGCTCGGGCACGACCATAACTGCGGGACTGTTTCAGGGCTTCGACCGCGAGTTTGCGGTCAGGTTCTCCTTTATAATGTCGATACCCGCGATTCTGGGCGCAAATATTCTAAGCCTGGTGGAAGCTTTGAAGGCCGGTATAGACACCTCGCTCCTGCCGGTCTATCTTGCGGGTGTCGCCGCCGCGACGGTTTCCGGCCTTGTCGCGATAAAAATTGTGAAGCTGATTTCCCAAAAAGACAGATTCGGAAGCTTTGCCTATTACTGCTGGACGGTGGGGCTGCTTGTGATAATACTGTCAATAATTATTTAGCGAGGTCGCTAAGGAGTGCGCTATGGCAAAACAAAAGAAAGCCCAAGCAAAAAAGAACGGAACAAACAATAAACAGAATAAAAAGCCGTCAAGGCACAGGGAAATAGGCGCGATTATATGCCTTTTTCTCGGCATATGCGCCGTTTTCGGCTATTTTGACAGCGAAGCCTTGTTCCTAAAGCTGATACGCGACGTCGGGACGGGGCTTTTCGGCTGGGGCTTCTTCGTGCTCCCGGTAAGCCTTCTTGCATCCGCGTTTATTCTGGGCTTCCACAGGGGGCGCCCTGTCAGGCTCCGAGTAAGCTGTACGCTTTTGCTTGTGCCCGTGATAGGAATTTTCCTGCACCTAGTCTTTTGCAAAATAGACTACGCCTGGACAAGCAGTCTAGTCAAGTTCCTATATGAGGACGGCGCGGCTCTCACAAGCGGAGGCGTGGTAAGCGGCCTTTGTGCCGTCGGCCTTGTAAGTCTGCTGGGCAGCATATGCAGTTTGATTGTAATTGCGGCGCTGATAGTGATAATGTCTATGGCGGCCCTGCATATCACGCCCTCAAGCATAATCGAATTCAGGAGAAGCCGTCCAAAGCGGCAGATTAAGCCTGTACCCGACGGGCCTTCGGTTAAGGCGGAGCCGTCAATAAATCAGTATGAGCCCAAACCCGTGGCCTCCGAAAACGATTTTAGGACGGTCAAAAAGGTAATAGATATACCCGTTGACGACCCCCCGCTTCCGGAAAAGCCTGTGAAGAAGAGATCAACGCTGTTTAACAAAACGCCAAACGTGCCTACACCCGACAAGGCGCTTGAAACCGAGTCGGACATACCCTTTGCGTCCCCTTCGCCAAGACCCTCGCCGGTAGGCGAGGCCGCTGCGGTGTCTGGCCTTGCATCCGCGCCGATGGCCGAGCCCGCGGCTGCTGAGACCCCGAAGGCGAAGAAGGAAGAAATAGAGTCGGAGCAGAAGGCCGTTGCAAAAACCATAGAACAAAACCTCTCTTCTTCGGACTCCGGTTATGTGTTCCCGCCGATTACGCTGCTCACCGAGCCCAAGATTACGCCCGTCGGCTCGGCTGAGAACGAGGTGAGCATGAACGCCCGGCGCCTTGAGGCGACCATGCACAACTTCGGAATAAACGCCAAGATTTCAAACATAACGAGGGGGCCGACGGTTACCCGTTACGAGGTGGAGCTTGAGCAGGGCGTGCGTTTGAATAAGCTCACGAATCTCGCCGACGACATAGCGCTCTCGCTCGGAGCTTCGGGCGTACGCATCGCGCCCATCCCGAACAAGATTTCCATTGTCGGTATTGAGGTGCCCAACAAGCTCGTCAGCACCGTGTTTATAAGGGATATTATCGAGTCTGCCGAGTTTAAGAGAGCCCAGTCAAAGGTAAGCTTCGCGCTCGGCAAGGATATTAGCGGCAAGTGCGTGGTAGGGAATATTGAGAAGCTCCCGCATCTGCTGATTGCCGGCACGACCGGCAGCGGAAAATCCGTCTGCATGAACTCGCTCATAGTAAGCCTTCTATACAAGGCAAAGCCCGACGAGGTCCGCTTTATTATGATTGACCCCAAGATGATAGAGCTCGGTGTCTACAACGGCATCCCGCACCTGCTAATTCCGGTGGTCACCGACCCGAGGAAGGCGGCGGGCGCGCTCCAGTGGGCCGTCACCGAGATGATGAAGCGCTACAGGCTGTTTTCCGAGGTCGGCGTGAAAAATATAACTACATACAATGCGTACTGTGAAAAGGACCCGGAGCGAAAGAAGCTCCCGCAGATTGTGATACTGATAGACGAGCTTGCCGATTTGATGATAGTAGCGGCCAAGGAGGTTGAGGAGTCCATCTGTCGCATAGCCCAGATGGCCCGCGCCGCCGGCATGCACCTTATCATAGCAACCCAGCGCCCCTCGGCGGACGTCATAACCGGCCTTATGAAGGCAAACATACCCTCGCGCATCTCCTTCGCGGTCGCCTCTCAGCTTGAAAGCCGCATTATCCTCGACACGCCCGGCGCCGAAAAGCTAATCGGGCGCGGCGACATGCTGTACTTCCCCTTAGGCTCGGGAAAGCCCGTCAGAATACAGGGCGCGCTTATCAGCGAGGAAGAGGTTGAGGCGGTCGTCGAGTACGTCAAGAAGAGCGGCACTCCCGAGTACTCCGACGAGATTATCCAGCATATGGAGAAGGCTACCGAGGAGAAAAAGAACGGCGGCTCTGAAGCAGGAGCGCTGGACGAGGCTAAGAGCGACTACGACGAGCTTTTGCCCGCCGCGGTAGAAGTCGTGCTCGAATCCGGGCAGGCCTCCGTTTCAATGCTGCAGCGAAGGTTAAAGCTGGGCTATTCAAGAGCTGCGCGGCTTGTTGACCAGATGGAGGAGATGGGGATAGTCGGCCCCTTCGAAGGCTCAAAGCCCCGGCAGCTTCTCATAACAAAGGCCCAGTGGCAGGAGATGCAGCTAATTAACGGCACCGCGCCCAGCGAGCAGTTTATGGTGATGCAGGAATTTGAAAACGGGGAAGAGGACGAGGAGGAGTGAGCCTATAAAGCCCCCTTTTACCCCGACCTTGATGATGTCGAGGTATATAAAAAATCGACTATGTATTTCTGGCCTGTTGCGGCCTTGGTTCCATACTCTATAGCAGAAGCCGTATAGACAGTATAAATTATATGATGAAGCGCCCTTCTGATTCTTTCAGAAGGGCGCTTTGTCAACGCTAATCCTATTCTTCTATTGAGATAACGGATACCGGGCAGCTGTCGCGCGCTTCCTTTGCCGCCTCTATCGAGGACTCGGGAATGGGGTTTACGTAAACCTCGGCGAGCCCGTCATCTGCCATCCTGAAAACTTCCGGGCAGGTGGATTCGCATACTCCGCAGGAAATGCATCCGTCTCTATCAATTTTTGCTCTCATTACTCATCTTCCTTTCTTTTTATGGCATTTATATTCAGTTTGGTGTGCCTTATTCCACACCAAATGCCTCGGCCCAGATGTCTATCATAGAGTGCAGCTTATCGTGAACTCCTTGCCCGATGACATTTTCCTCGTGCTGCTCAAACTTTTCAAACAACAGGTTTTGCTCTTCTTCGCCAAGCACCCTGTCCGCCATTACGAAAAGGACGTTGTTTTCCTTGTCAATGTGGCTGCGCAGCAAATCGCGGTAGTTTACCGCGGCCTCGTTAAAGCCGCTTAAATCCTTATCGTCAAGGCTGCTGCTCATTTGCGCTATGTAATCCCTGCCCTCGGCGTGTTCCCGCAGCATAACGCCGACAGGGCCGCCTTCGTTGGGAATTCCCTTGTTGACCAGCTCTTCAAACAGATAGTTTTCTTCCTTGCCGTGGTGACATTTGTCGGCGAAAATCTTCAGGAAGTAGAGGACTTCACCGTAATAGTGAAGCATGGTTTCCAAATCGCGTTCACCGGACTGCAGCATCTTGTCAAATATCTGCAATACAAAGAGAATGGCCTCGTGTTCCTTGCGAAGATCCTGCGTTGCTCTTCCCATTTTAACTCCTCCTAAAACATATTTTCGTACTTTTAGGGCCTGCACATCCTGCTTTTCGAGTAAAAGGGCTATAAACAACAATCGGTTACAAGATCCACTGCTAAGAGCGATAGATTATGGCCATTTGAAAGCCCGCGCCTTACTTAGAATTATCAGCGCGTAAGGAGTGCATTTTTCTCTGTTCTACCGGACACCCCTAGAAATTAATTCATTTTACCACAATCATGTAGACTTTTCCATTCCTGCGTAAAAATTTTATATTTTTTCCTATTATCCGCGAAGCCACAGTCTAAAACACAAAAAACTTTGCGTAAATCGGTCAGGTTCGTGCAGCATGGCTGAAGGCAAAAGTAATAAAGCGCCGGAAAGCCATAAGAAGCCCAACCGGCGCCTAATTACAAACAAGCAGTTAAAGAATCTTTATCTTTATCATGACGACAGCGCACTATGAAGGCGAAGCTTCGCTGATTTCATCCTTGGTTTTGTCTTCGTCATATGGGTGCGGGTTTACATGCACCATGCAGTGTTTGCAGTTAGGGAAGATGCGTTCAATTTCACGGTGAACTCTCTCGGAAATCTCGTGCGCGTCGAAAAGAGACAATTGGGGGTCCGCCGAGATTTCAATGTCAACATAGATCTTCGAGCCGAAAAGCCGCGTCTTAATATCGTCAATGCCGAGAACCCCCTCCTGGGTGAGGGCAAGGCTTTTGATTTTTTCCACGGTTTCGCTGTCGCAGGAGCGATCAGTCATTCCGCTTATTGCCTTTGAGAATATGTCGTAGGCCGATTTGATTATGAAAAAGCAAATTACCGTTGCGGCAATGGAGTCGATAATGGGAAAGGCTATGCGCGCGCCAAGTATTCCGGCAAAGCTGCCCACGGACGAAAGCGCGTCTGAGCGGTGGTGCCAGGCGCTTGCCATAAGCACGGACGAGCTTACCTTTTTTGCAACGCCTCGCACATACCAGAACATGGCTTCCTTAATAGCAATGGTTACCGCCGCGGCAATGAGCGCAACGGCGCTGGGGACAGGTATTGCACCGTAGCTGCCCGAGACAATGAGCGAAAGCCCTTTGTAGCCTATGCCTATTCCCGTTGCAGCGATAAGCGCCGCCATGATAATGGCGGCGACGCACTCCAGCCGCTCGTGCCCGTAAGGGTGGTCGCTGTCCGTCGCTTTTGCGGAGGCCTTAATGCCCACAATCACAAAGAGGGAGCTGAGTATGTCCGAGAGCCCTTCGACAGCGTCGGATACCATGGCCGCGGAATTTCCCAGAAAGCCCGCTATAAACTTAAAGGCGGTCAACAGGACGTTTACTGCTATGGTGCCCCATGTCACCCTTAAAGCTCTTTTTTCATTGCTGTCCTTAACCATTTATTCTTCCTTTCTCCCGGAGAGTATAAAAAATCCGCGGGACTTTATTGCACTGTCCCGCAGATGTCAAGGTTAACTCTGCTGCCGCAAAGGCGGCCCGGCTCAAAGCCTGCTCAGTATGTTCTGTTGTACTATGTAATTAAATATATTTTACTGCTAATTATATTATATTCTGTTTTATGCTAATATGTCAATTGCTTAAGGCCTGAGTTCAATAATTTCCAGGCCCTGCCTAACAGCGTAGTCTATCGTCTGTTTTGTCCCGCCGTAGCCGCCGTCGTATACCGCGACCAGAACTGAGGAGCTATCGACCATATAGCGGTTTCTCTTTTGCATGCAGTCGTCGGTGTACCCATGCTGTATGACAGTCTCGAAATCGCATTGGTGCACCAGATAGTTATAGCGCCTGCGCTCGCGCTTGCCCCAGAGCTTTGTCTGCTCCTCGCAGGGGATGGCCGCCTCAAGCGACACTTCCTTGTGCTCGGCCCGAAGCCTTATAACCGCCTCGCAAAAGTACATATCGCAGCCGACGGCCATGCCGCAGATGAAATGCCTTATTCCCGCCCTGTAAAGGGCCTCGACTATATCATAAAGTTTTTCCTTTAGAGAAAGACAGCGCTCGTCGTTGTGGTTGCTGCCCCAGGGGAGCTTCGAACTCCGGTGTCCGGTGAAGCAGCAGGTAATTTCCCGGCTTTTTTTGGGCGTCATCTCGCACCTCCGAAACTTGCGGCTTTAATAGTAAACGGCTGCAACGCTGCCGCTGAATAATCTAATTGCCAGCATTATACAACATCGAACATATGTTTGTCAAAACAATGACTTGATTTTTTTATAAACTGTGCTATAATGCATTAGAACCGAATAAGGCATGTCTTCGGGGCAAGGTGAAAGTCCTTACCGGCAGTTAAAGTCTGCGAGCGGTTATCCGCAGGAATCGGTGAAATTCCGATACCGACAGTTAGAGTCTGGATGGGAGAAGACGCTGCTAATGTAATGCATTTTTCTTTTTGCTTGCATTGTTGCGCCCGAGAAGCCATGCTTTTCGGGCGCTATTAATTTCAAGGAGGAAGAATTATGCGTTTGGACACGAAGAAAATCACCGTCATAGCGATGTTTTGTGCCATTGCCTATGTCATCGTGGTTTTTGTCAGGATTCCGGTGGTTATGTTTTTAAAGTACGAGCCGAAGGATGTCATTATAACTATCGGTGCTTTTATGATGGGGCCTTTTACCGGCTTTGTAATATCGCTTATCGTTTCACTCGTCGAGATGTTCACGATAAGCGACACGGGGGTTATAGGATTCCTGATGAACGTCATATCGACCTGTGCCTTTACCTGCACAGCGGCCTTTATTTACAAGAAAAACCATACCATGAAAGGGGCGGCGTTAGGTCTTTTTGCGGGACTTGTGGTTATGACGCTCTCTATGCTGCTTTGGAATTACTTAATCACTCCGCTTTATCTAGGCGTCTCCCGTTCCGATGTCGTGAAAATCCTTGTTCCCGCGATTTTACCGTTTAACCTGTTAAAGGCGGGTATAAACATGGCGCTGACAATCCTGCTGTATAAGCCGGTCGTCACCGCACTTCGCAAGGCCTGTCTCCTGCCCCCGTCAGAAACCGGGGCTAATAAGAGAAAGCTAAACCCAGGTTTTATGATTTTTGCCCTGGCCTTACTTGCAACATGCGTACTTAGTATCCTTGCGATGAGAGGTATAATATAGAAAAACGTCCGCAGCATACTGCTGCGGACGTTTTTTCAGCGTACCGGCGTAGTGTCGATGTTTCCCCTTGGAGTTACGTATCCGTCGTAGGGTACGTTGTCATCCATGCCATAGCCCGGAGGGCCGGGTTGGGTTAAATCAAAATCGGTGTCCGGTCTCGCTGTCGGATAGGGAGTCGTTCTTGTCGCTGTTACCGCGCAGCCGGCGAAGGTCGCAGCAAGTATAATTGCGGCTAATATACAAGCAAATAAGCGGTTCATGATTTTCCTCCTGTACTTGCTATAAATGGATTTGCGCAAATCTAGTATTAGCTCATTTGTGTTTTTTATGTCATGAAAATCGTTGCAAAAATTGCTAATATGAAGTAAAATACTTATATATATCATAACTTTTGGTAATATATATCACGACTATTAAGTATAAGGAGGAATATACAACATGGCACAACTCAAAGGAAGCAAAACAGAGGCTAATCTTGCGTATGCTTTTGCAGGGGAAGCACAGGCAAGAACAAAGTACACCTACTACGCAAGCCAGGCTAAGAAGGAAGGCTATGAGCAAATATCCGCCATTTTCCTGGAGACCGCTGAAAACGAGAAAGAACACGCGAAGCTTTGGTTTAAGCTGATTCACGGGATAGGCACTACGGCCGAAAACCTCAAAGACGCCGCCGAGGGTGAGCACGAAGAGTGGAGCAAGATGTACAAGGAATTTGCCGAGATCGCCCGTGAGGAAGGTTTCCTCGACATCGCGGAGCAGTTCGAGGGAGTGGCAAAGGTTGAGAAGGCGCACGAGGAGCGCTATCTCACGCTGCTGAAAAACCTTGAAGAGGGCAAGGTCTTCAAAAAGGACGAGGAAACAGTCTGGAAATGCCGCAACTGCGGACATCTCCACTACGGCAATGAGGCTCCTGAAACCTGCCCCGTTTGCGCACATCCCAGAGCATATTTCGAGCTGCACGCCGCCAATTATTAATAATGCAAAATGGTCAAGAAGATGGAATACAGAACCGTCCAGTACCATATAGCCTGCAAGATGGACGATGTGGGGAGCTATGTCCTCCTGCCCGGCGACCCGGGGCGCTGCGAGGCAATAGCCGCATACTTTGACGATGCTCGCAGGATCGCCCAGAACCGTGAATTTACGACTTACACGGGCACCCTCTGCGGCGAAAAGGTCTCGGTCGTGTCCACCGGAATAGGCGGACCGTCCGCGGCGATTGCCTTAGAGGAGCTAGTAGCGTTAGGCGCCCATACGTTTATTCGTGTTGGGACCTGCGGAGGCATAGATCTGACGGTAAAGGCCGGGGATATAGTGGTTGCAACGGGTGCGATACGCCACGAGGGGACAAGCCGTGAGTACGCCCCGATAGAGTACCCGGCGGTCGCAGACTTCGAGGTTCTCTGCGAGCTTGTCGGAGCCGCAAAGTCTTTAGGCTATACCTGCCATGCGGGCGTTGTGCATTGCAAGGACTCGTTTTACGGGCAACACGCGCCCAAGCGCATGCCCGTCTCCTCCGAGCTTCTTTACAAGTGGGAAGCATGGAAGAGACTCGGTGTTCTGGCCAGCGAAATGGAGTCTGCTGCGCTCTTTGTTGCGGCCGCGGCTCTCCGTGTGCGCTGCGGCGCGGTTTTCCACACGGTATGGAACCAGGAGCGCAGAAACGCGGGAATGGACGAAAAGGAAAACCATAACACCGACTCAGTTATAAAAGTCGGCGTGGAGGCCATAAAGCGGCTTATAGAGGCCGACAGGGCAAAGGCAAACAATAAATAAGCGTTAGGAAAAGGGCTTGCCGTTTTGTAAGATTCGGCAAGCCCTTTTAATTCTGCGGCGGGGGGTTACGGGCAGATATGATGGGCAGGGTGATTATTCAAAAGCCCAAACAAAATAGACAAGGGCAGAAATCTAGAGATAACCATTGTATTGTGACTAGAATTTGCTATACTTAATAAATGTTGGTAAAAGACGAATCACCGGAGTGACCCTGAGCAAGCCGGCATGGGGGGTTAATATGAAAAAGCGAATACTTGCCGCAGTAATGATATTTATTCTGCTTATACCCTTTATTAACACGAAGGCTTCGGCTGATAGCGCTCCTAAGCCGTCCGTTGTTGTGAAAATTAAGGAGCTTGAGAATGAAAACTATTACGTGACCCTGCTATCAGAAAAGGAAAGCACCGGCCCTTGGAGTAGCAGTAAAGACTACTATCCCGTATACGGAAGCAGGGAAATCTGGGAGAAATTCAACTCGTACTCCGATTCTGATGGCTACTATTTTGTTGGTTATTTTTCGGACTGCTCCAAAAATGATACTTTTAGATGTACTAGTACCCGCCGCGCAGGTTCAAAATCCTCATCTACTTTCCCGAGTACGACCGCTTTGTCGTGAGCGCCGAGAGCTATGAGCGCTATGCATTTGACAGCTACTATACGGTTGACGCGAGCAAGCTTGACATAAACTTCGTTTCGCCCTCGGGGGAGAGCCTGAGGGTCAAGCGTACATACGATTTTTCATGGGAGGTTTTCTCCCTGCTTTGCAGAACGGCCGGAACTATCGCCGTTGAGCTGCTTGTTGCCCTGCTGTTTAAGATTAAAGGCAAAAGACTGATTAAGATAATATTCTAACCAATATCGCGACCCAGATTGTACTGAACCTGCTGCTTAATACTATTAATTATTATCGGGGTCTCGTCGCCTCTATCCTGAGCTATGTTTTGATGGAGATTGTCGTCTTCATTTTTGAAGGCATTGTTTATTCAAAACTCCTTACCCGAGGCGAGGCGCCTGTAAGCTAAGACCTTGCCTGGGAATATGCTTTAAAGGCCAATTTTTATTCCTTAGTCGCAGGCATGCTTATCGTAAAAATCATGCCGGGCATTTTCTGGTTTAACGAAAGCCTAAATTAAAACTGGGCCTGCCGCCTGTGTTACACGCGGCGGGCCTTCTTACGCTTGGACTTTTATTAAACAGCTCGAATACCCACACTAAAGAATGACTAGAAATGCCCGCTCAATCTAAATTTATTACATATATTTTATACAATATTAAGTAATATTCTGCCAAAGTACTTGATTTATAAAGTCAAACGGCAATATAATAATGAACTATGAGATGGAATTTTTTCCATTCCATAATCATTACGGAGAGGGAAAAACATGCTGAGTGTAAAAAGTGTAACCAAGCTGTACGGAAAGACTATCGCCAACAAAGATATATCCTTTGAAATCGACGACGGCCAGATAGCAATACTCCTCGGCCCGAACGGCGCCGGAAAGTCAACCTTAATAAAATGCATAGCGGGTCTTCTCCGCTTTAAGGGGGAGATACGCATAGACGGCCATGACAACAAGTCGATAGAGGCAAAGCGTCTGCTTGGCTATATACCCGAGATGCCCGCGATTTATGACCTGCTCACGGTGGCCGAACATCTTGAGTTTATTCGAAGGGCCTACAGGATGGAGGACGACGGGTACGCTCAGACATTGCTCGAGAGGCTTGAGCTTTGGGACAAGAAGGATAAGCTCGGCAAGGAGCTCTCCAAAGGAATGCAGCAGAAGCTGTCAATCTGCTGCGCTCTGGCACATAGGCCGAAGGTGATTATATTTGACGAGCCGCTGGTCGGGCTTGACCCCCACGCAATCAAGGAGCTTAAAAAAATGTTCCGCGAACTGAAGGCGGAAGGGGCAACTTTGCTTATTTCGACGCATATCATAGACAGCGTCGAGGACTACTGGGACGTCACGCACATAATGACCAACGGCAGCATTGCGGCAACAAAGTACAACAGGCCTGACGACGACAAGACCCAGAGCCTGGAGGAGCTCTTCTTCAGCATTACGGAAGGGGTGACTCAGTAAGATGGGCGGCGCCCTTGTTTACCTTCTTCTCATGAGGCTGAAAAATACCCTGAAAAGCCTTATAAGGAGCCCGGGCAAGCTCCTTTATCTGATTATTATGATTGGGCTTATTGTCCTGACCATATTCAGCGGTAACTCCTCAACCAAAGGGCCGGATCATGCCTTTCGCGATATAAGGGAGTTTAACGCAGTAGTCACCGCCCTTTATACCGTCATGTTTCTGATTATTGCCGCAGGCGGGTTTTCCAGGGGCGGGAGTATATTCTCAATGGCGGATGTAAACCTGGTTTTCCCGGCACCCGTAAGTCCGCAAAAGGTCCTTTTCTACGGGCTGTTCAGGCAGATGGGCCTTTCCCTGATGGTGGGCATATTCATACTGTACCAGTATTCCTGGACGCATATGACCTACGGAATTAACTACGGCACCTTGCTTCTAGTGCTTCTGGGCTATGGATTTGCGGTCTTTTTGGGGCAGATAACGGCCATGGTAGTCTACTCGTTTACAAGCTCGGACGAGCGTTCAAGGAACCTTGTCAAGGCTGTTTTTTGGGCTATATTCGGCCTGTTCGCCGCCTATCTTGTCTGGCGGGTGCTCACAGGACCTGAGGCTTCGATTCAGAACCTCGTCACGGCCGCAAACGGAACGGTAATACATCTTCTCCCCGTGGGCGGCTGGCTCGGCTGGGCTTTTGCGGGATTGGGGACCGGCGCTGCGGAGGGGCTTATCGGGCTTGGAATTTCTGCTGCATATCTTATAATACTTGTCTGTCTCGTCGTTTTCTCAAAGCAGGACTACTATGAGGACGTGCTGAAAACGGCGGAAATAGCTCAGTCCGCAATAACGGCGCAGAAGGAAGGCAGAATGGTCGAGACTGCTCCCGCCAACGTGAAGGTCGGCAAGACGGGGCTGGGCGGCGGCTTCGGCGCGGACGCGTTCTACTTTAAGCACCTGCTTGAGAACCGAAGGTCGAAAACGTTTCTCGTCAGTACTCAATCCCTCATCTGGATTGTAGTATCAATAGTGATGGCCTTCTTTTTAAGGGGCCTCGGGGTACTTCCGGTATTTTCTGCCACGACCTATATGCAGATTTTCTCGGTGGCGCTCGGCAGAATAGTCAAAGAGCTTACAAAGCCCTATATATACCTAGTACCGGAGCCGCCCCTGGCAAAGCTGCTGCAGAACCTGCGCGAGGGTTTTCTGACTTCCCTTACGGAGGCGGTGTTCATATTTGTTCCGATAGCCTTCATCATGAAGCTTTCGCCAATCGACACAGCTCTGTGCATCGTGGCAAGAATGAGCTTTCATCTTCTTTTCACCTCGGGCGTTGTTTTCATTGAGCGTATCTGGAGCGGCGCTTCGAAGACCTACGCAATGCTGCTTATTATATTGGTCATGATTATTATTTCGGTGCCGGGCATCGTTGCCGCCATACTAATGGCGACTTACTGCCTGATAATCAGCGATAATTTCACGGTCTTGTGCTCGCTGATTGTTGTCAATATCCCCATATCGCTGTTGGTGCTCTATCTGTGCCGAGATGTGCTCCAGTACGCTGAGCTTCATAACAACTAGCAAAAATTTCTTTTTACGGAACAACCCGCACGCCGCTTTCGTCAATTAATATGTTATCGCGTAATATATCGGAGGGTAATTATGATTGATACTAAAGTGCCACAGGAAGAGATTAATAAACAGGAAGAAAAGAGGCTGCTAAAGCAAAGGCGAAAGCGCAAGAAAATGATAAAGCGCATCGTCACGACTGTCGTAGTACTCGCGGTGGTGGGCGGCATATGGTACGGAATAGCCAGCCTCTTTCGCGAGGAAGAGGTTGAAAAGGAAATACTTACGGACTTTGTTTACCGCGGCTCCATCCAGAGCCTTGTCACGGGCAGCGGAGTTACGCGCGCAAAGGACGCAACCACTATCACGCTTGGGGCGAGCGGCACGGTTCTCGACGTGTATGTTTCGGACGGGCAGCTTGTAAGCGAGGGCGACCCGCTCTATACAATAGACAGTACCGAGGCGGTCGAGGCGGTGCAGTCCGCACAGAAAACTGTGAACAACTACGAAAAGCAGCTTGCGGCGCTCTATGAAGCCTATGAAAACCTTGACATCAGGGCGCCATACTCAGGCAAGCTGCTTAACGTGAAGACTGATATAGAGGTTGGGGATGAGCTGCCAAGCGGCGTTAAGCTCGGTACCCTGGTAGACGATAGGACAATGAAGCTGAAGCTCTATTTCAGCTACGCCTATGAAAACGACATCTATGTCGGGCAGCCGGCCCAGATTTCGATTCCCGTAACCATGAGCATCCTGAATGGAAGAGTCAGCGAGGTTAGCAGGGTGCGGAAGGTTACCGACGAGGGCGCCATACTTTTTGAGGTGGTCTTCACGCTTGATAATCCCGGCGGTCTTACCGAGGATATGGGAGCGTCGGTTGTGCTCAATACCGCTGCGGGGGAGAGCATTTACCCTTACGAGCCGGGCAAACTCATGTATAACAGAACCACGGACATCGAAACGAAGGTTTCCGGCGAGGTTTTGTCCGTCAATCTCGTTAGTTTTGCGGATGTAAGTCAGGGGGAGAGGCTGCTCCTGCTTACCGGTGACGACGCTGAGGAGCAGATTGCAGCTCTTGAAAACCAGCTTAAAGCCGCAAGAGAGACGCTTGAAAAGGCTAAGGAGAACCTTGATAATTTTAACGCGATGGCACCGATGAGCGGTACCGTCCTCTCCTGCAACCTGAAACCCGGAGAAAAGGTTGAGGCCGGGCGCGTTGCGGTATCCATTGCCGATACCACCGTGATGACCGTGGAAGCGCGTATCGATGAAATGAACGTAAGCTACATAAAGCCCGGGATGATGTGTACCGTCACACAGTGGGGCAGGCTCGGCCAGCAGACCTTCATGGGTCTCGTGGAGTCCGTAAGCCTTGAAGGCAAGTTTGAAAACGGCATATCATATTTCCCCGCCATCATAAAGGTCGACAACCCCGACGGCTCTCTGATGACAGGAATGTATGTGGATTACAGCATGGTCGCCTCGCAGTCGGACGACTGCCTGCTCGTGCCCGTACAAGCCGTGAAATACACTTCCGAGGGAACCTGCCTGTTTATTAAGGCCGATTCTCCGCCGGAAAACGCGCTTGATCCGGAGGTGCTTGGGATTGAGATACCCGAGGGTTTCTATGCAGTACCCGTACAGGTTGGTCTGTCGGACAACAGCAGTGCCGAGATACTTGAAGGCGTTGAGGAGGGCACCGAGGTATTCACACAGTACATGACCAACAGGGGTGACATGTTCGGCGGCGGAATAAGGGTGTACTAGGTGCGGATATGAAACTAATCGAGCTTGATAACATATTCAAGATATATAACGAAGATATGGAAAACGAGGTTCGCGCTTTAAACGGCGTGTCTCTAATAATAGATAAAGGGGAATTCGTGGCAATTATCGGCCCCTCGGGTTCCGGAAAGTCCACGCTTATGAACATCATCGGCTGCCTTGATTTGCCCACATATGGAGATTACTTTTTAAACGGCCAGCTTGTGAGCGATATGGACGACGGGGAGCTGTCCAAGATAAGAAACCGCGAAGTCGGCTTCATTTTCCAGAGCTTTAACCTGATACCCGCGCTCAGCGCCTACGAAAACGTTGAGCTGCCGCTGATTTATCAGGGTGTACGCGGCGATAAGCGCGAGGAAATGGTCTTTGAAGCGCTTGAAAAGCTCGGAATTGAGGACAGAGCCTATCATAGACCCACCGAGATGTCCGGCGGTCAGCAGCAGCGTGTCGCCATCGCCAGGGCAATAGTGACGCGGGCGCCCATCATCCTGGCCGACGAGCCGACGGGAGCCCTTGACTCCAAAACCGGAGAAACCGTGCTGGAAATACTGCACGGCCTGCACAGAGAGGGAACAACGATAATCCTGATTACCCACGACAGCAGAATAGCCTCTACCGCTGAGCGTATAATCAGGATTTCCGACGGCGTGATTGTACAGGATTGTCCCAGAGAGGAGGCGGAGCTGTGAATATCGGGCAGTCTTTCAAAATGGCTTTCAAGTCCATTTTTACCAACAAGGTCAGGAGCATCCTCACAATGCTTGGAATTATCATAGGCGTTGCGGCGGTTATCATAATGGTGTCCATCGTTGAGGGCTCGAACAAGCAGATTAGGGACTATTATGAGAGCATGGGCACCAATAAAATAAACGTCTATGCCTATAAGTGGAGCGGCGAGGATGTAACCGACGAACTGTATGAGTATTGCCTGAGCCTGGACGAGCTTGTATTGGGCGTGACGCCCAACGCCTATTACTGGGGAGGCAGCATAAGGTATAAGACCGTATCCACGGACAAAATGGAGTACGGCGGGCCCCAGGTATACATGGGCAGCGACCAGTTTTCGCTCTGCAACAATTTTGAGATTGAGATCGGCCGCGACATCTCGTATCTGGACGTAAAAAACTACAACCAGGTGATAGTGTTGGGCGCGAGGTTAAAGGAATTTCTGTTCCCGTACCGCGATCCAATAGGCGAGGTAGTGACAATAGGGGAGTATCCCTTTACGGTCATAGGAGTATATGAGGCAAAAGACCCGAATTCAACCTGGTCGATGGACAACATGGCCGTTGTGCCCTACACCATGGTGCGTCTTCTCAACAAAACCAACCGGATTGAGGAATTCGTCGTCAAAGCCAGGAGCAAGAAGGACACGACGGAGGCCATAACAAGGCTTACCGGCTTTCTCTCGGGCTTAATCGACGAAAACTCCGGATACTTCTCGGTCAACTCTCAAAACCAGTGGATGGAGCAGGATGAGAAGGCGACAAGGATAATGAGCCTCGTTCTCGGCGGCATAGCCGGCATATCGCTGCTTGTCGGCGGCATAGGAATTATGAACATTATGCTGGTAACGGTCAAGGAGCGAACGCGCGAGATAGGCATCAGAAAGGCCATAGGCGGTTCGAGGAAATCTATCATCATCCAGTTCCTGATTGAATCGTCCGTTATCTGTGCGATAGGAGGTATTCTCGGCGTCACGGTGGGCTATCTCGGCACGCTGGTCGCGGGAAAGCTAATTATGGACATCGTGCTGACACCGAGTGTGACGATGACAATAGGGGCAGTCGCATTTTCCGTGGTTTTGGGCATTGGATTTGGAATGTACCCCGCAATAAAAGCTTCCGGGCTCCAGCCGGTTGAAGCACTGCGGGCGGAATAAGGAGTTGAACAATATGAAGAAAATTGTTATATTCAGTCTCATTATTACACTGCTCTTTTCCCTGGCCGCCCCGGCTTTGGCTGTAGCGGCGCCTTTTCCGGATGTGTACGATGAGACCACGCGCTTTGAAACGGATATTTTGCGCCTGCTCGGAGTGGTCGGCGGCGATCAAAGGGGATACTTCAACCCGCACAACTATCTGACACGCGCCGAATTTTGCAAAATGGCCGTTGTTATAATGGGAAAGGGAGCGGATGAGCCGCTTTACCGCAACCGCACCATATTCTCGGATGTCAAGGGCTCGCACTGGGCGAGAGGATATATCAATCTCGCGGTCTCCGAAGATGTCCGCATTATTCAGGGTAACGGCGACGGCACTTTCAGGCCGGACGACGAGATAACATACGCCCAGGCCGTGACTATACTGCTGAGAATACTTGAATACTCCGACGCGGACGCCGGAATGCTCTGGCCGCAGGGCTACATTTCACTCGCTAACAGCACGGGGCTTTCCGATGGGCTTTACGGCATTGCCCTGGAAAAACCGATAACCCGGGCGCAGGCGGCAAAACTCTTCTGCAATATGCTGAGAACAAAAACGAAGTCCGGCGCCGCCTATCCGGGCAAGCTTGGAAACACCGTATCAAACGCTGCAATACTTGAGCTTGACGTTTTAGCCCCCGACGGCAGC
>DUPK01000039.1 GCA_012838345.1 Clostridiales bacterium
ACAATATTAATGTTTACTGTAAATTCCGCGCCGATGTGGAAAAATGGACTTGTCAGGAAATCAGCGATGAGCGTCTGCAGACTGCCATCGATATTTATAATGAGGATCGCGCTGCGATGCGTGCCTTCGATGCTCTGCGCCGTGGCAGTGAGGTTCGTGTAAGCGGCACCGAAGCCATGATAGTTTTGGGCGCTTCCCTCTTTATGGACAAGAAAGAGCATGCTTCCCTTGTTCGTGAACTAATAACGGCAGCCGCCGAGTGGCCAATCTTGCATGGCCCCCGCGTTTTCCTTACCGGCTCTGATCAGGACCTGACGGAGCTGTATGACATTGTTGGTGAATTGGGCGGCATTATTGTAATGGAAGATCACAACTTCGGCGCCAGAATATATGAAAACGATGTGACCTACCGCGCTGATCCCATCCGTGGGCTCGTGGATCGTTACATCTATCGCATGCCTACCGGCAAGGTAAGTATTGCCCGCCGCGTTGAAACAGTTCGCAAATGTATCACGGATTCCGCGGCAGAAGCGGTTGTGATGTATCTGAAAGTTAATGATATCGGTGCAAGTTGGGAATATCCACATATTAAACATATGTTGGATGAGATGAAAATTCCCATTATAAAGTTCTACGATCAGGAAACTCCGATGAGTAACGCTTACGAGGTAAGAACTGCCATCGGCACCCTGTTTAATCAGCTTAAAGGAGGTAAGTAAGATGGCTGAAGAAGTAATTACAGGACGTACCAAAAGGTCCAAAAAAAATTACGAAGCACCAAAGCTTGCCAGTGCTTTTCAGAAACAGCGCTTCAAAGAGTTCCAGGAGCGTGTAAAGAACGGTGAGCCCTGCGTTCTTTTAAGCGCCAACCATCCGCTGGAATTTCTCATAGCAATGGATATTCCATATGTTTGCAATCAGTGGTTTACCGGCATTTGCGCAGCAAAGCAGCTCAGCGGTAATTATTTCCTCAAGATGGAGGAAATGGGATATAAACGCGGCCTGTGCGGTTATTGCTCTACTTGTCTCGGCTATGCGCTAACCGAAGAATTCATTGACGGTCAGGGCCCTTACGGTGGTATGCCTAAACCCAGCATTGTTCTCGGAGAGAGGTTCTGCTCCAGCAGCAGTAAGATTATGGAACTTTTTGCCGAGAAAGCAGGAGCCAAGCTCTATAACCTGCAGAATCCAGCCTGCCTTTATATGCCTGATAATTGGTGGGAGCTCACCCGTTATGATTGGGAAAAGCTCTATGAACCCGGCAAATTGGACGAAGCAGAGGAAGATTTCCGTCAATTAATCTCTTTCCTGGAAAAAGAAAGCGGAAAGCGCTTTGACGAGACCAAACTGTTAGAAGTCATGCACAACATCAACAAGCAAGAAGAGTATTACGATAAAATCCGCGAGCTGATTGCCGCTTCCCGTCCGACGCCGGTTACCATTCCTGATGTTCTGCCTGCTGTCATGCAGGCACAGTGGAATCGTGGGCTTCCCTGGGCTGTGGAGCACGCCAAGAATTTCTACGAGGAAATCAAGGCCAAGGCCGATGCCGGCTTCGCTGCGGTTCCCAACGAGCGCATCCGTCTTGCATGGCTTGGTCTCGGATTTTGGCAAAATTTGGCATTCTATCAGTATTTTGAAGAGAAGTACGGCGCTGCCTTTGTCTGGAGCGTTTATCTTGCTGTGGCTGCGGATAACTATATTCGGTATAACTGCGACGAGAATCCTATTCGTGCCGTAGCATCCCATGATCTGACAATGAACGACTGTCTTGAACTTCCGAAGATGAGCGTGCAGTGGTTTCTTCATGAGTTTAAAAAAGCAGATGTTGATGCTGTTGTATTCTGCCCCGACATGGCTTGCGCTGAACGTAATGTCAAGGCAACCAATTTAACCATCAAAGCATTGGAAGATGCCGGATATCCCGTATTAAAAATTGAAGCCTCCTATTTGGACGGTAATCTATGGGAGCAGCAGGAATCCATAGTCGTTGGCATGGTGGAAGAATTCTTGGAAAAGCGCGTTACACCGATTGTGGAGGCCAAAGAGGCCAAACACCGGGTTAAATAAAAAAGGAAGGAGTTTAGCTATGGAACACATTCCTAATGCACTGGAAGGCGTAAATGTTCTAGACTTTACGCAATTTGCTTCCGGGCCCATCTGCACGTTGACTCTGGCACATCTTGGAGCCAACATCATTAAAGTAGAGCGTCCTATATACGGTGAAGCTGGCCGTGCCGGCACAAAGAACGGCGAAGATATGCTGTGGACCACGCTCCACGCTAATAAGAAGAGCATTACGGCAGATATGAAGAACCCCAAAGGCAAAGAATTGCTCTTTAGGATGATAAAAAAGTGTGATGTTGTCGTGGAAAACATGGCGCCTGGTACTTTTGAGAGACTCGGCTTCGGATGGGATATTCTCAAGGAAGTCAACCCACGCATTATTTTCTGCCAAATCAAGGGGTACGCAGATAACAGTCCCTGGGCAGGTATGCCTGCATTTGATGGACCTGTGCAGGCCACTGGTGGCATTGCTGCACAGACTGGCCAGCTTGGTGGTCCTCCCACTATTTCCGGCATTGCTCTGGCTGATGACCCTTCCGGTCACTATGCTGCTACCGGTATTCTCGCGGCACTTTACCAGCGTACCGTCACCGGACGTGGTCAGCAAGTGCGCATAAATATGCAGGAAGTCGCAATCTCCGGTTCCCGCATGTCGTTTGCATCGCAGGATGCAAACCTGATTCGTGGTCAAGGTCTTCCCTTTGTACCGCCTAGTGCGCCAAACGATGTTTTCCCTACCAAGCCAAGAGAAAACGACCCAAGCAACAACGATTATATCTATCTTTATGTCAATATGCGTACTCCTGGTCCTAAGAATGCAGGTTGGATTGGACTCTGCAACAGCATCGGCAAGCCCGAATGGATCAATGATCCCAACTTTGAGAGCGGCGCCCAGCGCTGGGAGCGCCGTGAAGAAATCCGCAAAGCCATTATCGCCTGGACACTGCAGCATGACAAGGAAGAAGCCATGCGTATTCTCGGTGGTGCCGGCGTTCCCTGCGGCGCAGTTCTATCAATTCAGGACATCATGCATGACCAATCTATGTTAGATAGCGGATTCCTTCAGGTAATGCATCATAGTGAGTTTGGCGACATTATTCAGGTCGGTTCTGCATATCATCTGAGTGACACCAAGTTTGAAATTCAGCCGTCACCGAAACTCGGCCAACATAATGACGAAATCTATAAAGGTTTTCTTGGCCTTTCCAATGAAGAATACGAAGCATACAAAGCCTGCGGTGCAATATGATTGTGCGTACGTCCAATGTCTAAAACTACATAAAAAGAATATTTTTGAGGGGAGACTTGATTGTGGTTAATTTAATAATTTTCCTCGTCGCAGTCATCTTGAGCATTGTTCTGGGTTCGAAGACTAAAACCAATGTCGGAATCTGGGGTATCGTTTTCGCGTTTATTCTCGGCTTCGCGATCTGCAAGCTCCCTGCCACCAAAGTACTTGCCAACTTCCCCACAACGCTATTCTACAATTTCTTTATTGCTTGTTTGTTCTATGGCTTCGCCGCAGTCAATGGAACAATGGAAGTGCTTGCCAGAAAGTTAATGTATTTTTTCCGAAATGTACAGTGGATGGCCCCCCATCACGCTTTTCCTCAGCGCACTGATTATCTCTGCCTGCGGTTCCGATCTTTCTGCATCTATCATTCTTTCTCCGATGGCTTTCAATCTGGCTCTTGAAATGGGCTTCAATCCTTTCGTTGCTCTGGTTGGTATCTGGGGCGGCTCTATGGCTGTTATGATGTTCCCTTGGACCACCACCGGCGGTATCAATCTCGGTACCATGATGGGTTCTCTGACTGAGGCAGAGGCCTATGCAGGCACTTATTTTGCCGGTGCAACAGGATTTGTTTTCCTGACGATTGAATTCATTGTCATCTGCCTTATCACAAAGGCATTCAAACCCAAAAATACTTCTGCAATGACACAGGAAAAGACTGCTACCTTTAACAAGGTTCAATCTACCACCATTAAAGTCATTCTAATTGTCCTCGTACTTATCATTATACCCAGCCTGATTCAGCTACTTGCTCCAAACCCTGTCACCAAGTGGATCAGCTCCAACCTTAGTGCTCAGCTGCTTTGGACTGCCGGTTCCCTTGTTTTGGCTCTTCTCAAGTGCGGCAACCTCAAGGAAATCATTACCAAGAAAGTTCCCTGGGATCCCATCATTTTGGTTGTCGGTATGTCCTTGCTGTTCGGCCTAGCCAATCCCATGGGTGTTGTTAATACGCTAGGTAATATCCTTTTGTCTGTGCCCGGCTGGTGCGTCCCGCCAATTCTGGCGTTCATATGCGCATTCCTCAGCTTCTTTGTGTCTGGCGCCATAATCGGGCCGTTCTTCATTCCTATGGCTGCAACGCTTGCAGCCACAAGTGGCGTCTCTCTGTCCGTCATCCTCACCTGCGTTGTTGCCGGTGCTGGTGTTTCTTCCGTCAGCCCGGTCTCTCAGGGGGGGCTTCCGCTTTGACTGGTTGCCCAACCGCAGAACTTAGTGCAGTCATGATGAATAAGCAGATGAAGCTCGCTATTATCAATATGTGCATTTATGCTGTGTATGCACTGCTGCTCAGTGTTATTTTCTGATTTACCCTTGTGTTTTCTGTAGGAGCGCATTGCGCTCCTACAGTTTATAGATTGGTCGGAGGGCGTGACTTTTTCGGTTATTGACGAAGTCAATGTGCTGGAATTTGCCATCCAATCCTATTCCTCTGGAACAGAGCGAAGGGCGCATTTATTGGTACAAAAAGCTTGGGACTATATGTTTGAAGTAGCCGTACAGACCAAAAAAGGCACAGTGCCGGAGCGTGTTCCGTATTGTTGTTAAGGAAACCTCACTATCGCCCAGTATATCACTAAAAAGATTGACAGTCTCATGACTTTTGATGCTTTTCCTGGGCGCCGTGGCAGGCCTAAGGGCCCATGGAGTACCTGGTGCAAGGACAGCATGAACGCGCTGATTTCCTTTTTTCAATGGTAATACAGTGACTAAGAGTACCCACGATTGTATACCCAGCTTTAACATATCGTCGATAAATACATAATCAACCGATATAAATCAATCATAAATAATAATGGGGAGACAAAAAATGTCAGTATCTACATTTAATTTATGGCCAAAGAAGCTGGTTATCGGGCAGGGCTCGATAGGTCAGCTCGGCGACGAAGTGAAGGCGTTCGGTGCGAAAAAAGTAATCCTTTTTGCAGGCCCGCACATTTCAAAAACGAAAATAGTCCTTGAACCTGTACAGGCTCTTAAGGATGCGGGACTAGATATCTGTTTGTTCAGTAGTTTTGGAGCGAATCCTACCGACGTTCAGGTCATGGGCGCTGTTGAAAAGATAAAAGAATTCAAACCTGACATTATCGTCTGCATAGGTGGCGGCAGTCCTATTGACGCGGCGAAGGCGGCAAACGTCATCTATACGCACGGCGGCACGCTGGCTGAGTACGACGCGGCCATAGGCGGCTTCCAGAAGATAGAGCCGAAGCTTCTGCCTTTTATCGCTATACCTACGACTGCAGGAACGGGAACCGAAGTTACCTGGGTAAGCGTTATTACGAGCACGGAAAAGAATTTGAAATTCGGTGTGCTTAGCCCGTTTTTGATTCCAGATGTTGCAGTACTTGATCCAGATTTGACATTGGGCCTTCCTCCGAAGACTACGGCTTATACGGGGATGGATGCACTCACGCATCTTATAGAAGCTTACGTATCTGTAGTCAATTTTCCGATAGCTGATGCTATGTGTATACATGGCATAAAAATGGTACGCGATGCGCTTCCTGTTGCGTTCGCAGACGGTAACAATATTAAGGCAAGGGAAGATATGCTTGTGGCTTCTATGATGGCTGGTGCTGCGTTTACTGTAAATAACCTTGGTCTCTGCCATCAGATGGCGCACCAATTAAGTGCCTATTGCGGTCTCGCGCACGGTTTAGCTAACGCTATCTTGCTCCCCCATGTTATGAAATTTAACCTCCCTGCAAATCCTAAGAAATATGCGGATGTTGCAGAGGCGTTAGGTGCAGACATAAAGGGAATGCCTGTAGAAGTTGCTGCTTGTAAAGCCGTTGAATTGGTCGAAAAGTTGTGTGCAGAGCTCGGTATACCCAGACACCTTGACGATGTCGGAGTAGACAAGTCTCTTGTCCCAGCAATGGCAATCACAGCTCTACAGGACAATGTCGGTAACACAAATCCAAGGCCTACCACTGTTGAGCAATGTGAACAAGTATTCTACTGCGCGTTCAGAAGATAAGGAAGGAAATGATTATTTGAAGGAATACAAACTATTTATTGGTGGAGAATGGGTGCCGACAGTCAGCGGCAAGGTGATCGATGACTTAAACCCGGCAGATGGAAGCGTTTTTGCGAAAGTACATACCGCAGGTCCCGATGAGGTTGAGGCCGCGATTTCAGCAGCATATGCATCCCGCGAAGTATGGGCTGGAACACTGGCAGCAGACAGGGAGAAAATTCTCCTTAAGGCCGCCGACCACCTAGAAGCAAACATTATGGATTTCGCTACACGCCTTATTGAGGAAAGCGGATCCACTTTCGTGAAGTCTATGGGTGAACTACTTGAAAGCGTCAATATCTTTCGCACTGCCGCAGGTGAGTGCCGTAGAGTAGACGGAGGAATTGTCCCGAGTGATGAGTCGGGCCAGATATCTACATATCTCAGGCTGCCCATCGGAGTTGTAGCCGGCATCGCGCCTTTTAACTATCCATTTCTTCTGGCGCTAAACAAAGTCGCGCTGGCTCTGGCTGCGGGCAATACCTTTATTCTGAAGCCTTCTTCTGACACCCCTGTCAGCGGTCTGATGATTGCCGAATGCCTTGCGGCCGGCGGGCTACCCAAAGGTGTTTTCAGTGTTATTCCCGGACCGGGCGACATTGTGGGGGATGCTCTTATGGAGGATTCCAGAGTAAAAATGATTACTTTTACTGGTTCAACCACTGTTGGACGTTCCATAGCCGTAAAAGCAGCAGCAAACCTCAAGAAGTATACTCTCGAAATGGGCGGCAAAAATCCTCTTATCATATTAAAGGACTTCAACCTCGAAAAGGCCGTGACAATTGCTACCTTCGGCGCTTATCTTCAATTGTCGAAGAAGGGGTTGATATAGTATCAACAAAAAGCCCTACGGATAGAGGAATAGCTTATAAATTGGAAATAGATGATACAGGTAAGAATACAATTTATATTCAGAGCGATAAAGCTTTTCCGGATTTCAACACAGTTTTAAACGACTTGAAGCGTTTTATGAATATTGATGATAGTAATACAAAGGCTTTTATCGGTGAATATCCAGGTGACTTTTCTTTTTGCAAGAATGACTCAGGCGAGAAACGAAAATATATAGTTGCGGATATTAAAATAAAGAATAAATACGAGAATTGGCTTGTAATTGATGTTGAAAATACTATCCATTCCTCGGCTTTAATGCTTATTATTCGTAAAAGTTCAAAACTGGGAGAAGATGCAGAAAGTCAGGCAAGTAAATTGATTGAAAAGCTTGTATATATAGGAAACGGTCATTGGACAAGCAGTTGCTTTGACGAGGTTGAAAAATTGAGGATACCTTACAATACCCTTAGACACAATAAAAATAGAAGTCCTTATATATGGGCAAAATATATTAGTGAAAAAATAGACAAGCTCCAGCATAAGTAAAGACTTATACTACTGAGTACTGGTAAGTGAAACCTCGTGCTATCTTACTAAAACAAACTCAAAGATAGCACGAGGACAGCTTTCTGGTAGATTATGGTGCATAACTCTCCGGGTCATATGCAGGCTCTATGCAATGGGTGAACAGAGAAAATGGCCTAAATAGATGTAATATTATGGTAGTTATCCGGATTGTTATATTCTAATCCACTAGTTTTCTCGTTCTAAAAACACTCGAATAAAATAGGGTAAAAATCTGTAAAATGATCCCCAAATCGCCCCAATAATTACCCTATACTTACTCAATTATCCTAAGGATATGCCCATATTTGCAGTGGTAAGCTTTTTTGGGGCATGAAGAGGGTAGCTTTCGGGTAGAAGATGGGAACTTATGGTCTCCATATATCCTCATTGTCAGGGGGTTTACCCTATGAGCATGAAGGAAGGAAGAACTATTAGACATAGGCCAGCAGAAAATTATGAAGAAGAGTTGAGCCGTTATGAATACCGAGCAGTATGGCATCAGTAATCAGACCGCACGGAACTACATAGTGAGGATGCACCGAAACGCAAGCAGGCTAATATTATGATAAGTACAAAAAAGGTAAATCTTTGTACTGCATTTATTACCCTTGACCCCTAAAACAAAGGGAACCGGCTGTGACAGTACCCTTGAAGAGGCTGTAGAGATAGGACTTGAACCTATGAGCTTCAGGATTGTGTAAAAGTACAAAATAGGGTAAAAATCTGTATTATTTACCCTAAAACGAAGGGAACTGGCAAAAACCAGTTCCCTTGAGGTGGTTGCGGAGGCAGGATTTGAACCTACGACCTTCGGGTTATGAGCCCGACGAGCTACCGGACTGCTCCACTCCGCGATATATTTTTTTCTGGACTTAAGCGCTACAGTATAGTAACATATAATAAAGCATATGTCAAGGCTTTTCAGTCGACATAAATTGGCCATAAAACGGGGATCCATATGGGAAAAATCGCTCTTATAACCGGCGCGTCGGGCGGCATAGGCGCGGAGATTGCCCGCAGCCTTAATCGCGACGGTTTTACAACGCTCCTGCATTATAACCGCTCGAAGGATAAAATAACCGCTCTCTCTGAGGAGCTCGGCGGCTCCGAAACCTTCCGCGCGGACTTTGAAAAATCGGAAGAGATAGAGGATATGTTTAAGAAAATTAAGACTCGCCACGGCGGGGTCGACCTGCTTGTAAACAATGCAGGGCTTGCCTCCTACGGCCTTTTTACGGACATAAATCCGACGGAGTGGCGAAGGCTCTTTGCGGTAAATGTCGACGCCATCTACCACTGCTGCCGCCTTGCCATACCCCACATGGTGCATAACAAGTACGGGAAAATCATAAACGTCTCCTCAATCTGGGGCATTTGCGGCGCGTCCTGCGAAGCGGCGTACTCGTCGGCCAAGTCGGCGGTCATCGGTTTAACCAAGGCCCTTGCCAAGGAGCTCGGCCCGTCAAACATCACGGTCAACTGCGTGGCGCCCGGTGCCATAATGACGGACATGCTTACATCCCTTTCCAGCGAAGCGCTTGAGCTCCTAAAAGAGGAAACGCCGCTAGGCAGGCTCGGGACCCCCTCCGACATTGCCGCCCTGGTCGCCTTTCTCGCTTCAAGCAGGGCAGACTTTATTACCGGCCAGGTGATAAGCCCTAACGGCGGCTTTGTAATATGAATTTTGGGAGGCTATTATAATGGGAGAACTTGCAAAGCTTTTGAACATCGGCCCCGAAATCGAAAAGCAGCTGATGAGCGTCGGGATAAGCAGCCCGGAGGAGCTTGCCGCCGCGGGTAGCAAGGAGGCATGGCTCAAAATAAGGGCCATTGACGACTCCGCCTGCATAAACAGGCTCTACTCGCTCGAAGGGGCGATACGCGGTGTAAAAAAGGCCGGGCTTCCGCAAGAGGTAAAAGAGGACTTGAAGGCGTTTTACTTAAGGCACAAGTAAAAAGCCAGACATCACACATGAAGCGATAATACGCCCCGGCTTTTGATTGTCGGGGCGTTTCTTTTTTATCTGCTTTCAAAAGCAAAGTGGGCCTAAAGCGGCAAAGCATCGCGTCGCCCATCGGTATAGCAAAACGGTGCACCTTACTGCGCTGGCGGGGTGAACTCCTTATCTGAAAATTTCAACGTCACCGCCTGAACAAGGTCCATTCCCTCAAAATCCGAAGGCGTGAAGTATTGCCCCGGCGCGTAGCTTCGCATGCTTGTGCCGCTATCGTAGACCAAAATCGCGACCGGGATTTCCTTGTCAAATTCAATTTCCTGTGAAGCCAGCAGATAGGCTTTATAGGACGCCTTATGTCCGGCGTAGTCCTCTATCTCATTGCTTTTGAATGTAACGTCGCCATTGCCGAGCGTAAAGCAGAAATCAATTGTATAATCCTCCCTGAGAAGCATTGAAAGCAATCCCTCCTGCGAATCTATCGGGACCTTGTCATCGCTAAAGACGGCAATTCCGTCTATGCTCTCCCAGCTTAAATCATCGCGCAGGACATAAGCGTAGACCTCCACCGCCTTTGTGCCCTTGGGCGTTCTCAAGGAGAACACCTGGGCGTTGCCGTTTATATCTATTCCAAAGACCTTCAGCAGCTCTTTTTCCTTTTCGCTTAACTTGTAGGGCGCGACCTCGTCCTTTCCGGGGATGTCAAATGAGTCAAACGGCCCGCCTTTCTTTGAGCAGGACGCCAGGGTCAGTACCATAAGCAAAATCAAAAGGACTGACAAAAGCCTTTTCATTATCTATTCCTCCTTTGATTGCAGACAATAATATATTATACATCTTAGTGGATAATTTTTCAAATAGAAACGCCCCGTGCCTTCGACACGGGGCATTTTATAAGCCTATTATTCGTTCTCTGTACTATCTTCCTTGTTATCCTTCATGAGCTTATTGTAAAGTTCCTCACCTACGCAGAGCTTTGCGTACTTACACCAGGAGATACAGGATTGTATATCGTTGTATGCAACAAAGCCGCACTTCTCGCAGGGCATCGAAATGTCCGTCGAAAAGAGCTCAATCTCGCTCCCGCAGACGGGGCATATTTTTATTTCCCAGGTCGGGGTCTTTAACCTGCTTGTTCCGGGACAGCTACTAAACATCTTGAGCCCTCCTTTCCTACTCACGGCCTAAGTTTAACATAAATTACAGAAAAAATCCGTTGCAATTGCAACGGGTTTTAATTTTTTGTCTTTTTTTGAGCAGTTTTCATCGGCCTCGCGGCAATCAGCCCGCCCGCGGATGCGAATAAACGTTAGGGCACAGCAGTTCATGCCCTGGCACAGCAAACCTATGGCCGAAGCAAACACGCAAGTTTCGGTATCTATGCCCGCCAAAAATACCCCGGTGATGAGCTGTAAACATAGCGCCGCCCTTCTTTAATTACAAGATTTCAAGGCTCGTAAACTCCTACAGAACTAAGTACAGATTTGCTCTCATCAAACATTTGCATATATTCCTCATAAAGTTCGGGGTACTCTTCCTTTGGGTATGGGCCTTCGTATCCATTGCCTATCATCTGGTAATAGGTATATGTATCGGTTTTAAGTAAAATCTTGCTTCTGAAATCAAAGCTTAAAAGGTCCTCTTCGCTTAGGTCCTCTTCTGTGCGCACTATTCTGAAGAGCTCTCCATGTGGTACGGTATATCTTGTATTACTCCACTCCATAGTATTCTTTGAGTAAACAATAAGCTTATTATCAACCACTTCTACCACATATTTATCTTTCCAGTGCGCCGGAAATTCGAGCGTAATGCCAAAATCAGGGTTGTCATATAATATGGTTTCGGAATCAGTATTTGTTTCCTCAGGGGAATGCGTCGTTACGGTTTCAGGCATATCCGTTGCTTGGATTGTCGGGCCTACTGTGGGTTGCATTGATTTATTTTCGGAGCAGGACACAAAACTAAGGATAAGAACCAGGGTAAACATAAAAATACTGATTCGTTTACTCATGCCACATTACCATTCCCTATAATTGTCAAATTCTGCTACAATATATTATACTATTAATGTAAAAAGTGTCAAGGAGCTTAAACAACCGTTCAATAATAAAGAGGTTATGAAACCCCTCAACAGCATAAAATCCGTTGCGGTTGCAACGGATTTTATGCTTTGTCAAAATATTCGCTCAGCTTCTCAGGACCGTACAGCACGTCGCGTCCGACATAAATCGTGCCGTCCCTTGCCACCTTCTGGCTCCATTTGACAAGCGAGAGGGCCCCGTCCTTAAGCTCAATCGCAGTGATGTACTCCCGATGGACGCAGCTTCCTCCGTTGAAATAGAGCCCCTTCCCCGGCTCGGGGAATACAGGCCTGTGCGTATGACCGGCGACCAGAATAGAAGCCTGTTCTGAAGCCCAGCGGGAGAGCCTCCGCTCCACTTTGCCTTTCTTTCGGCCGTTTTGAGATGCGCTGGTGGGGTCGTTGACCCCCAGCCTCTCCAGGGGAGTCCAGAGATAGTGCACGAGAAAGCGGCTTAGCTTCCAGAGCCTGTCGTTGAAATAATCCGCCTGGTGCCCGTGCAGGAGATAAAGCCCGTATCCTTCGTTTTTATGCCTGAATATAATACCCTCGTGTATCGCTATGCCCGGAAAATCCACGGCACCGGACTCAAAATGCTTTTTTATAAATTCGGGGTCTTTTTTAACCATATCGTGGTTTCCGTACAGGAGATAGAGCCGGCCGTCCCTGAAAAAGCGCGACATGAGCGCAAAAATATCCTTATACAGCTTTGTAATCACCGCAAAATCCGTGCTTTCCCACAGCTCGTCCCCGTCACCCAGCTCTATATAGGTGAATTTGCTTTTATTGTACTCTTTCAGCGCCGCAAGAAAGAGGTTCCGGTTCGCGGCGAAGGAATCCGTCCAGCTCCCGTCGCCCCTGTGGCAATCGCTGATCAGTACTATTTTAGAGTTATCGTCAAAAGGTATCTCGGGAGCGTACCTGAACACTTCCGAGATGCGCTTTGAATAAGACATATAAAAACCTCCCGTGGGGCCTTAGCCCGACACGACCTTCGTATCCTTGAAAAGCCTCGCGGGTCTGCCGATGCCCTCGGTGATGTCCGCAAAGAGCTCGGGTGCTTTCTGCCGCACAAGGGCTATGGCCTCGTCCATATCCCTGCTTCCCGCGGTCAGTTCCCTGTAGCGCTCGCAGAGGTGCTTGTTTTTCAGTTGCGACAACCTGCTGACAAGCTCCGTCCGGGTATAGGGCTGCTCGGACAGGGGGCTTGAGAACCAAATCCCCACATAGTTCCCGGAAACCCTCAGGTTGTTGTCGGTGTAGCCCATTTCCCTGAGGCTGCTTATAAAGGCCCTGAGCATCTCGGGGTCTTTCATTTTAATCGTGACGTCCATGACAAGCTCCGAAGGCTCCGAAAACTCGCCCAGAACAAAGCCCGTAAGCCACCAGTGTTTGTCTTTTCTTGTAAAGAGCGTCCTGCCGTTTTTTATAAGCGCAAGGGACATCTCCAGGTGGTCCTCGTCGCTTGCGCAGTTGTAGAGCGTGTAGTTGAAGCCGTCGTAGTAGTACAGCTTCTCGCTCTCGCTATTGTAAACGCCTACCTCGCAGCCAGTACACATGCCGTACTGGCCCTTCCAGAGCTCGATGAGCCAGTTCTTGCCCTTGTACCTGAAATATATCGGCTCGCAGTCGATAATAAGGCTCATCGGCGCCGCGGCCTCGTCGTACAGCCTTGTGTAGCCGAAATTTCTCTGCCACGCGCCGAGAGCGGTGTAGAAAATGTTTTGCGTCCTATCGTAAATATAGCCGGCCTCGGCAACTATGTCTTCCCAGTCCGTATCGCCGCGCATCCTCCGCCGGTCCGCCCTCACGGCGGCCACAATCGAGCTTAAAAATGCGGCCACAGCTGCCAACACGATAAGTACCAGAATCACGCCGGTTTCCAAAGACGCACCCCCTTCCCTGCGGCACTGTCTGCCGCATACCATAATATTCGGGGAAGGGGCAAAGTGGTTCATATATTCAGGCTCAGAGCACTCCTCTAAGCAGGTCCATAAGCTTTTTAATATTCTCTATGGTCTCCCGGCTCAAAAAGTGCTCAATTTTCTCCACCTGCTCGGTCTCGTCCTCTGACCTGTTTACAAGGCAGAGAAAGTCGTTTAAAACGTCGTGCCTGTAAAGCAGGTACTCACCCACCGCCTCGCCCTCAGGAGTTGGCTTTATGTATCCGTAGCGCTCAAAGCTCACAAGGCCAGCGAGTTTCAGGTTGTTTACCATCTTTGAGGCCGAGGAGGGCTTTACGTTCAGCTTTTCCGCAAGCTCGGAGATGCGCACCACCTCCTCCTTCTTCCTGAGCCTGCAAATCATTTCAAGATAATCCTCCATAGAGGAGGTAAGCTCGGGATTTTCGTTTATTTGATAGCCCTTGAGCGTGTAAAAGTCAGACTTAAATTCCATAGCCGGCACCCCGTTTAAACTCCGCAGGAACGAAAGCCCCGCAAAGCTAATATAATAGCAGCAGGAAACAATGTTTCCCTATCCTAAAATCAAATCTATTATGAGGGGATACCTTTTATGAACGATACGGCCACACTAAAGGATTTAAAACGCGGGCAGAGGGCAAGAGTCAGGGCCCTCAGCTCGACGGGCGGGATAAGGAGAAGGCTGCTGGACATAGGGCTTATCGAGGGCACGGAGGTGGAGTGTCTCGGAAAAAGCCCCGCGGGCGACCCGACGGCCTATCTTATACGGGGCGCGGTCATTGCGCTCCGCTCCGAGGATTCGGGCCAGATTTACATCTGTAAATGAAGCGGGGGGCGGTCTAAATGGGCCTGACAAGCGGCTCCACTGGGTTAAGAGCCATCGACAGAGGGCTTGTTATAAAAAGGCAGAGCGCAGGCGACTTCGTTGTGGCGCTCGCGGGCAACCCGAACGTCGGAAAAAGCACGGTTTTCAACGGACTGACGGGCTTAAACCAGCACACGGGCAACTGGCCGGGCAAGACGGTCACAAGCGCTCAGGGCCGCTGCGTCTGCGGCGGGAATACATACATCCTGGTCGACATCCCCGGCACATATTCGCTTATGGCGCACTCCGCCGAGGAGGAGGTGGCGCGCGACTTTATCTGCTTCGGTGGCCCCGACGCCGTGGTCGTGGTCTGCGACGCCACCTGCCTTGAGCGTAACCTAAACCTGGTTTTGCAGACGATGGAGATAACGGACAGAGTAGTAGTCTGCGTAAACCTCATGGACGAGGCGAAAAAGAAAAAAATCAGGATAGACCTCGAGGGACTGTCCGATAAACTCGGGGTGCCGGTTGTGGGAACTGCGGCGAGGAAGAAGCGGAGCCTCGATAGAATCATGCAGGCGCTTGAAGGGCTCCTCAGCGGCGAGACGAAAAGCGCCCCCATAAAAATACGCTACACAGAACCGATAGAGGAAGCCATTGCCCTGCTTGAGCCGCTTGTCAGGGAAAGGGCAGGCGGGAAAATAAAGCCCCGCTGGCTCAGCCTTAAGCTCCTCGACGGGGACGAAACTCTCCTCAAAGCCCTGCGCGAAAACTTAGGCTTCGACATAAGCGAGGACGGGGAGATACAAAAAGCACTGGAGCGGGCATGGCAGCTCCTCACCGAAAAGGGCATAGGCAGGGAGGGCCTGCGCGACAAAATTGTCTCCTGCCTTGTGCTCACGGCGGAGGCTATCTGCCTTGACACCGTGAGCTTTGAAAAGATTGGCTACGACGCGACCGACAGGAAAATTGACCGCATACTCACGAGCAGGCTCACGGGCTTTCCTATTATGCTCGCGCTCCTCGCGCTTATCTTCTGGCTCACGATTACGGGCGCAAACTACCCCTCCCAGCTTCTTTCGGACTTGTTTTTCCGGTTGCAGGATAAACTCACGGAGTTTTTTATCTACTTAAATGCGCCCGACTGGCTGCACGGGGTTCTGGTACTTGGTGTCTACCGGGTCCTGGCCTGGGTTGTCTCGGTGATGCTGCCGCCGATGGCGATTTTCTTCCCGCTTTTTACGCTGCTCGAGGACCTCGGCTACCTCCCGCGCGTGGCGTTTAACCTCGATAAGTACTTCAAAAAATGCTCGGCCTGCGGAAAGCAGGCGCTCACAATGGCGATGGGCTTCGGCTGCAATGCCGCGGGAATAGTGGGCTGCAGGATAATCGACTCGCCGAGGGAGCGGCTGATTGCGATAATAACCAACAATTTCGTACCCTGCAACGGGCGCTTTCCGACGCTGATTGCGATACTTACAATGTTCTTCGTAACTTCCACGGGTGTTCGCGGCTCGGTCGTTTCGACGCTTCTGCTGACCTGCCTTATAGTCCTCGGCGTGATTATGACCTTTGTCGCCTCAAAGCTCCTATCCATAACGATACTGAAGGGCCTGCCCTCCTCCTTTACCCTGGAGCTCCCCCCCTACAGAAGGCCCCAAATCGGCAAAGTCATCGTGCGCTCTATCTTCGACAGAACGCTCTTCGTGCTCGGGAGAGCCGTAACGGTGGCCGCCCCCGCGGGACTTGTCATCTGGGTTATGGCAAACTTCACGGTTGGCGGCGACACACTCCTAAACCGGTTTTCCGGCTTCCTCGACCCCTTCGCGCGGCTGATGGGGCTTGACGGCGTGATTCTGATGGCCTTTATCCTCGGCTTTCCCGCAAACGAAATCGTTGTGCCGATAATGATAATGACCTACATGTCCACAGGGAGCATACTTGAACTCGACAGCCTCATGGAGCTAAAGCAGCTATTCGTCGACAATGGCTGGACCTGGATAACCGCAGTTAGCACCATGCTCTTTTCGCTGATGCACTGGCCCTGCTCCACGACCTGCCTTACGATAAAAAAGGAGACGCAGAGCCTCAAATGGACGCTTATCTCCTTCGCGGTGCCGACAATATTAGGAATCGCCGTCTGCATTGCGTTCACAAGCATAGCAAGGCTCTTTGCGTAACTTAAGGCTACATAATAGAAAAAGCCGCCGCGGATGGCGGCTTTATATTTTTGGCTTACAATTAGGTTGACGTATCGCGGCTGAAACTATAATATATTAAAAAGTTGATTGTAATTGAATCAACCTGATTATGTTTAGTTCAATCTGCTTATCTGGGCGCTTTGCCCTCCGCGTGTTCAAGTCTTGAAGCAAAACAACTGTTTTCGGCGGCCCGGCGGCCCGGCGGCCCGGGATTGCCGAAACTTATTCTGGTAAAGAGAGGTAATAAGCATGGAAATTGAAATCGGAACAAAGGGAAGGTCTGACGGGATAGTCACCGAGGAGAACACGGCGCTCGCCGCGGGTTCGGGAGATTTGAGGGTCTTTGCGACGCCCCACATGATAGCGCTAATGGAAAACGCGGCGATGAGCTCTATTGCGCGTTTTTTAGAGGAGGGGCAAAGCTCTGTCGGGACCTTAATTTCCGTCACGCACGATGCCGCAACGCCCGTCGGAATGAAGGTCTGGGCGGAGAGCGAGGTCGTCGCGGTCGAGGGGCGCAAAGTGACCTTTAAGCTCGAGGCCTTTGACGAAGCCGGCAAAATCGGCGGCGGCACCCACGAGCGCTTCATTATCTCCCCGGACAGGTTCATCCAAAAGGTTTACAACAAGCTCTCGTCTAAATGAGCCGCCCCCATTTAAGCAGGGCAAAAAGGCGACAACTCACAACAGGGAGGGAAACATGGACTTTTTCCAGAGATATATCGAATTTATTAACAAGAATAACCCCTTTATGATTCACAACGGCATAAGCCTTACAAAGCTCACAAAGGACTATGCCGAGGCGGAGGTCGTCACCGGCCCGGACAGCCTCAACTTTATGGGCACAATGCACGGCGGACTGCATTTCACCATAGCCGACGTCGCGGCCTGCGCAGCCGCGCGCAGTGACGGGATTAATTACGTGACGCTCGGCGGGAGCTTCGACTATATCCGCAGCGCCGGCGAGGGAAAGGCCCGCGCCGTCGCCGAGGTCCGCCACCGCGGCAGGACGGTCTGCCGTGTGGCCGTAAAGGTGCTCGACGAGCGGGACAGGCTCCTCGCAGACGGAAATTTTACTATGTACAGCCTAAACCAGCCGTTTTTTAAAGAGGAATAGGCCACCTATACGCCCAAAAACCCTTGTATCAAAATTTTGCGCCGGCAGGGCAAATGCGCCCTTGCCGGCCTCTTCGTCTCCCCCTCCCACATCATGTCTATTTTTACTTATTATACAATCGTTTCCGCCTTATCTTCCGCCCTCGGTCGTATATTAATTTCGTCCCACATCCTTTTTTGCGTTATACTTGTCCTCTTGCCTGAATAAAATAGAGTAACGTCAATAAAAGGATGTGATACAATGAACGGGAAAAAAGGTTTATCCGTACACAAGCCTATACGCAACTGGATACTTTACGGCATACCCGTGGCATTCATTCTGGGTACTGTTCTGCACTTTGTATACGATTGGACGGACAAGAGTGCTCTGGCCGGCATCTTCTCCCCCGTGAACGAAAGCGTCTGGGAGCATCTCAAGCTCCCCTTCTGGCCCCTGCTCATATGGTGGGTTGTCGGCTTTTTCCTGTTTAGGAAGAAAGGCGGCGCATCGCCTGCGCGCTGGTTTTGCTGCTGCGCTGTGTCCCTGTGGGTGAGCATTCTGTTTATCATCGTCGTGCACTACAGCTATACGGGCATTTTCGGCGGCGAGTCCATGCTGGTCGACATTCTTATCATGCTCGCGGGAATAGCGCTTGCGCAGGCGCTCGCCTTAAGGACCTTTAAGCGCTCCAACATAAGGGAGGGCTCCCTTGTTCTCGCGCTCATCGCCGTAATTCTGCCCGCCGCGGCCTTTATCGTCTTTACCTTTGTCCCGCCTAAAATTCCGCTTTTTATGGACACTCAATCGAAAACCTACGGTATTTACAGTATTAAAAAATAACTAAAGACAACACAAAGGAGACTGCCTATGCCCGAAATATATCTTGCCGGCGGCTGCTTCTGGGGTATGGAGAAGTATCTGCGCTCGATTAGGGGCGTTTTGTCCACCGAGGTCGGATACGCAAACGGCAAAACCGAAAACCCGAGCTACGAGGATGTCTGCCATAGAGAAACCGGTCACGCTGAGACCGTAAAGCTCGAGTACGACGCGAATGTTTTGCCGCTTTCTTTTCTTCTGGAGCTCTATTTTGACGCCATTGACCCGACTTCAATAAACCGTCAGGGCGGCGACATGGGTACCCAGTACAGAACCGGCATATACTATGTGGACGAAAGCGACCTGCCGGTAATAAGAAGCGCGATAGAAAAGCTCCAGGAGAGCTACGACAAACCCGTCGCAATAGAGGTAAAGCCGCTTTCAAACTACTACCCCGCCGAGGAATACCATCAGAAGTACCTCGACAAAAATCCCGGAGGCTACTGCCACATAGGGCCCGAGAAGTTCAAAAAGGCGGCTGAAGCTAGGGTGGACCCCGGGAAGTACGAAGCCCCCGACAAGGCCAAGCTGCGCGAGAGCCTGAGCGATATACAGTACGAGGTCACGCAGCACGCCGCGACCGAGCCGCCTTTCAGAAACGAGTTCTGGGACCACAGGGAGGATGGCATCTACGTCGATATAACGACGGGCGAGCCGCTTTTCTCCTCAAAGGACAAATTCGACTCCGGCTGCGGCTGGCCGAGCTTTACAAGGCCGATTGACCCGGGAACTGTCAAGGAGCTGCCCGACTTTTCGCATGGAATGATAAGGACGGAGGTAAAAAGCCGCGTCGGGAACGCCCATCTCGGCCATATCTTTAACGACGGTCCGAAAGATAATGGCGGCCTTCGCTACTGTATAAACAGCGCGGCTCTGCGCTTTATCCCGAAAAAGGACATGGAGAAAGAGGGCTACGGCTACCTGTTGGAAATTTTCAAATAGAAGGCCTGCTTCGACCCTTTTAGGGCGCGGGCCGTTTGCACCCCTGCTCTATGCCCATGCGACGGGAGTATAGTGCCGCTCCGGCCTGCTTTTTATCGGACATTCCAAAGTCAATAATTAACCCCGCGCGAAAAGGCGCGGGGCCATTCCTGCGGCGGAGAAATACTCCGCCGTTTCATATTATGTTAACCAAAGAGGCGTTTGCATCTAGGGTTTTCGTGTTTTAATCCTTCCGGGTTTCGAGCACGAGGGCTTTTATGGCTGCGACGGCACCGGAAATGCCGGTGCGCGAGGTGTTTATGCACATGTCGTAGCGCCTGCTGTCGCCCCAGGTGCCGCCCGTGTAGCTCTTGTAATAGTTGGCCCTTCCCTTGTCAATCTGCTTTATCTGCTCCCTTGCCTCCTGCTCGGGGATGCCGTATTCGCTTATAATGCGGCGGAGCCTATCCTCCCTGTCGCCGTGGAGAAAGACATGTATGGCGTCGGGCTCGTCGCGCAGGATATAGTCAGCGCAGCGCCCCACTATAACGGCGCTGCCGTGTGAGGCAATCTCACGTATGACCTCGGCCTGGGCGAAAAAGGCCTTGTCCGTCGGGTGCACGTCGTAGGTGAGGACCGGAGTAAAGGAGCTATAGGTCGCCTGGGAGAGATTGAAAAAGAAGCTGCTTGCCGCCTTCTCCTCAACATTCTCTATAAACTCCGGGCTCATCCCGCTCTTTTCCGCGGCCTTTTCTATTACGGCGCGGTCATAGCAGTTTATCCCCAGCTCCTCGGCCAGGAGTATGCCGACCGTCCGCCCTCCCGAGCCGTACTCCCTGCTTATGGTGATGACTGTTTTTTTCATGACACATCCTCCTTGTTGTCGGCAAAGTAGGCGCTGCCGCCTATAAACTCACGCAGAAGCGAGGTTGAACTTACGTATTTGGGGCTCAGCTCCGTAAAACGCTCAAAAGCCTGGCTGATTTTCTCAAGCTGAGCGTACTCGGGAGTGCTCGGGGATATCTCTTTAAACAGGGGCTCGGCATAGCGTTTTAAAAGAGAAACCTCATAGGGGAGCGTGGAGTCTATGGAAATGTCGGCCTTGTGGATATAAGGATCTATATACAGCTTCTCGCCGCGCAGGACGTTTGCCCAGAGCTTGAGCGTGGTATAGGCGTCGGTGCCCCTGAAGTTTACGTCGCGGACAACCCGGCGCGTAAGCCTCAGCCAGGAGCTTTCAAGGATTAGGGCACCGTCCTTTGCAAAATGGGAGTTTGCGCTGATATAGAGCTTGACGGCCTCAGGGTGCGCGTAGGTGATGCAGTCGTTCAGCGCGTGTATACCCTCGAAGATGGCGACCTCGTTCTCGCGCAGCCTGAGGGGCGTAAAGCGGGTCGCGCTGCGCTCCTGGAGGGAGAAAATGAAGTGAGGTATCCTAATCTTCTCGCCCCTCTCAAGCGCGGTGAAGTGTTTGTTAAGTAGCTCCATGTCGAGAAGCTCGGGAGATTCAAAATCAATCTCGCCTTCGGGCGTGCGCGGCGCTGTCTCGGGGTCTAAGGTCTTAAAATAGTTGTCCATGGAAATCGTGACGGTGCTCACGCCCCTGCTCTCAAGCTCCTCCTCTATCTTCATGGCCGTGGTCGTCTTACCGCTGCCGGAGGGCCCGGACAATAGCACGACGGGGCTTTTTTTCATGTTGCCCAGTATCTTTTCCGACGCCCGGACAATGCTCTCCTGCAGCCTTAAGTCGCACTCCTCCACAAACCTTTGCGGGTCCTGTTCTATCCTGCGGTTTATTTCCGAAATCTCGTATGCTGCCATTGGGACACCTCACTCATATCTGTTAAGGAAAGTCTTGAGATATTCCTTCGCTTCAATCTCCTTCTGAATTGCGTTTATATATTCATATGGGTACTTGGCGTTGAAAATGCGCTCAATGCGCCCGCACTTGGGCGCGACGAGCTTCGTTACGCCCCCGCCGCCGAGAGAGATTATCGTGTGCAGCTCCTCCATAATGCAGATGTTATAAAGGCTCTCTGTGCCAGGCAGGCACCAGCCGAGGTTTTCAAAGTTGCCCGCAGTGAACTTCTGCCGGTAGAGGTAATAGGGCCCGTAGTCCGCTGCGCGCAGAAGCTTTTCGCTTGTTTCGAGCATCGCCCTCACGTCCTCCTCGGAGGGAAGAAAGCCGCCCTCGCTGAGCTTCGAGCCTTTCTTTAGCGCGAGCGTGTGGACCGTGACGTTCTCCGGCCTCAGGCTCAGAAGCCGCCCGAGGCTTCTGCGAAATCCTTCGGGAGTGTCGGTGGGCAGCCCCGCTATGAGGTCGGCGTTTATTACATCAAAGCCGACCTGCCTTGCGATTTCAAAGGCTTTTTCGACCTGCTCCGTGGTGTGGCTCCTGCCGGCGGCGCGAAGGACATTATCGTCCATAGTCTGGGGGTTAATACTTATCCTGTTTACTCCGCCCGCCTTAATTGCGCGGAGCTTATCCTCGTCTATCGTGTCGGCGCGCCCGGCCTCGACGGTAAACTCGCGAACCGATGAAAAATCAAATTCCCGGCGGAGTTTTGTAAGCAGAGCCTCAAGCTGCAAAGCATTCAGCGTCGTCGGCGTGCCGCCGCCGATATAGACCGTGACTATCCTGAGCCCCGCCTCTTGCACAAGGCGGGCAGCCGCCTCGATTTCCTTAAAAAGCGCCTCCAGGTAGGGCTCAATAAGCCCGAGCGACTTTTGAACACTGCTGCTTACGAAGGAGCAGTAGCTGCACCTTGTCGGGCAAAAGGGTATGCCGACATAGAGGGAGACGTCGTTCTTTTCAAGGGAATCCTTCGCCCTTATGGAAGCCTCGGCGGTTTCAATCGCGAGCGCCGCCTTTTCGGGCGAGACGAAGTACTCATCCCTGAGAATGCCCTCGGCCTCCTCGCGGGTCCGGCCCTCGCTTATGAGCTTTACCGGCACCTTTACTGGCCTTATGCCCGTCATCGCGCCCCAGGGCGCCTCCTTTCCGGTCGCCCTGCTTGCGGCGGAGTAATATGCCTTCTTTATACACCTTTGCAGCTCGCGGTGGAATCTCAAATCGTCGTTGGGGTCGGGCGAAGCCTGCGCCCTTACCTCGGTCAGCCTTCCGTCAAGCGAAATTACGGAGCTCGCAGTGTAAAGGCCGCCCTCGTTTTCAAGCGTGATGAGCGAATAGTCCTCGCCCTCGGGCGGCTCTGCTTCATAGCGCGGCTTTTCCCGGGGGAAAAACATCAGAAAAACCTGCTCCACCGCGTATTTATAATCGTGCCCCTTAAGACAGAGCTTCATTATACGACCAAACCTTCCCTGCGCTCAGGGCACAGCCGCTTTTTACTGCTCTATCGCCCTTTGCATGTAGTAGTTTGAGCTTCGCTCGCGCGAGAGCGTCGTGCAGTCGGCATGCCCCGGATAGACCTCGAAGTCGCCCTCAAGCTCGTAGAGCCTTTTTAGCGATTTCAAGAGCACGCGCATGCTCCCGCCCTCAAAGTCCGTCCTGCCGCAGCTGTCGCGAAACAGCGTGTCGCCCGTGAAAAGCGTGTCCCCGCACATGAGCGTGACCGAGCCGGGCGAGTGCCCCGGCGTCTCCAGGATCTTGAAGACAAGCCCGGATACCCTTATCTCGTCGCCCTCGGCATAGTGCTTTATATCCTTGGGCGGCACGTACTTCATATACGCCTCGCTCTTCTTCTCGGCGCACTCGAGGCGGTGTATATACAAATCGGCCCCCGTCTCTTTCCTGAGCGCCTCGGCACCGGTGGTGTGGTCAAAGTGCCCGTGAGTGAGGAATATAGCCCCGACCTTGAGCTTGTTCGCCTCTATATAGTCTAGCACCGGAGAAGAGGCGCCCGGGTCAATTACGGCGCACTCGAGGGTGTTTTCGTCTGTCACTATATAGCAGTTGGTCTGCAGATGGCCCACTACCAGAGTCTTGATATACATATTTGCCTCCATCGCTCCGCGGGCACAGCCTATTAAAGCTTAAGGGATGCGCCGCGGCTGCCGCTTGTCGGCGAGCGGCCCGCCAGATTATCATTATATTCCTGTGGGTTATCCACATTGTTTCCAAATCTACAGCGTTTCGCTGTCGAGTATAAGCGTCACGGGGCCGTCGTTTTGGGAAAAAACCTGCATGTCTGCCCCGAAAACGCCTGTTTCGACCTCAAAGCCGAGCCCGCGGCAGCGGCTTATGAACAGCTCGTAAAGCGGAATCGCGGTTTCAGGCCTTGCCGCCGAGAGAAATTCTGGGCGGCGGCCTCTTTTGCAGTTTCCGTAAAGAGTAAACTGGGATATGACAAGGAGTTTACCCCCCACTTCGTCTAGCCCTAAGTTCATCTTGCCGTTTTCGTCCTCAAATACGCGCAGCGCCGTTATTTTGTCGGCGAGCTTCAGCGCGTCGGCCTCGGTGTCTCCGACCTTAACGCCCAAAAGCACGAGAAAGCCCGTCTCTATGATGCCGTGCACCTTTCCGTCTATTTCGACGGAGGCCTTTTTCACTCTTGTGACTACCGCTTTCATCTCAAAACCCCTTTACGAGCCGCCCCTTCGGACGTCCAGAACGCCCGGTATCGCGGAGAGCTTTTTCATCGCGTACTTCAGCTCGTCGCGGCCCGCTACCTCCATTGAAATCTGCGCCAGAGCCTTCCCGCCCTCAATCTCGCGAACGGACAGGGCGCGGACCTTAGCGTTTATCGCGGCGAGCGTCGTGGCTATGTCTATGACGAGGTGGTCGCGGTCATTGGCCGTGAGAATCATGGCTGTTTCATAATTGTCCTTGCCGGTAATCGCCCAGGACACGCGTATCCAGCGCCCCGCCTCCTCCGGTCTCATTATGGAGTTTAAATAGTTGGGGCAGTCCTGCCTGTGTACGGAAACGCCGTGGCCCTTTGTAATAAAACCTATTATCGCGTCACCCGGAACCGGCGTGCAGCAGCGCGAGAACTTGATTAGGCAGTTGTCTACGCCCTCGACAATTATGCCGTTTGTGGCCTTGCCCTGCCTCTGCAAAAGGTCCGGGTTTTGGCTGTTTATCCTCTCGAGTATCGTCTTGTCGGGCGAAGGCTTTGCGGCCTTAATGAGCTCGTCGCGCACGCGGTTTACGGCCCTCGTCGCGGTCATGCCGCCGAAGCCTATAGAGGCGTAGAGGTCGTCCATCGTGTTGACGGCGAGCTTCTTTAATATGTTCGGCAGGACCTCCTCGTTTTCAACCGCCGACATCGGGATGTTCATACGCCTTAGCTCCGCCTCGAAGGCGGCCTTGCCGTGGATGATGTTCTCCTCGCGCTTTTCCTTTTTTAGCCACTGCTTTATCTTGCTCTTGGCCTCGTTGCTGACGGCGATGTTCAGCCAGTCGCGGCTCGGGCCCTTTGCCGAGTTGGAGGTGATTATCTCCACGATGTCGCCGTTTTCAAGCACGGTGTCAAAAGTGGCTATGCGCCCGTTGACCTTGGCGCCCGTCATGCGGTTGCCGACCGCCGAGTGGATTTTATAGGCAAAGTCAATGGGCGTTGCGCCCGCGGGGAGGTTTATAACGTCGCCCTTGGGCGTGAACACGAAGACCTCGTCCGAGAACATGTCGATTTTCAAATCGTGCACAAACTCGGTGGCGTCCGTGTCCTGCTGCGCTTCAAGCAGGCTCCTAATCCAGGCGAACTTCTCCTCGTCCCTGTGCTTGTCGATGCCCTCTTTATACTTCCAGTGTGCGGCTATTCCGTACTCCGCGGTGCGGTGCATTTCCCAGGTGCGTATCTGCACCTCGAAGGGTATGCCCTCGCTGCCGATTACCGTGGTGTGCAGGCTCTGGTACATGTTCGGCTTTGGGGTGCCGATATAGTCCTTGAACCTGCCGAGCACGGGCTTGAACAAATCGTGTATGTGCCCGAGAACATTGTAGCAGTCGTTTATCGTTTCGACTATGACGCGGAAAGCGCAAAGGTCGAATACTTCGCTCAGCTCCTTGTTCTGGCTGTACATCTTCCTGTAGATGCTGTATATATGCTTTATCCGGCCGTAGACCTTGCCCTGAATCCCGTACTCCTTAAGGCGCTCCTCAATGCGCTTTCGTATGCTCTCCATAAAGCTGTTGAGCATCTCGCGGCGGTCCTCGAGCGCGTCGGTTATCTCCTTGTAGCCTATCGGGTCAAGGTAGAGGATGGAGAGGTCCTCAAGCTCCCATTTAATCTTCTGCATACCGAGGCGGTGCGCTATGGGAGCGTAGATTTCCATAGTCTCCAGGGCCTTTTCGCGCTGCTTTACCTCGGTGTGGTACTCGAGCGTGCGCATGTTGTGAAGCCTATCCGCTATTTTTATGAGGATAACCCGGATGTCCTTGGCCATTGCCATGAGCATCTTGCGCAGGTTTTCCATCTGCTCCTCTTCCTTGGTGGTATAGACAACGCGGGTGAGCTTCGTCACTCCGTCGACTATGGTCGCCACCGAGGGGCCGAACTTCTTCACCAAATCCTCGTAGATTACGGGCGTGTCTTCCATCACGTCGTGAAGGATGGCAGCTATGATGGCGTCCTCGTCCAGACCCATTTCGGCGATAATCTCGGCCGCCGCTATGGGGTGGGTTATATAGGGAGAGCCGTCCTTCCTTTTCTGCATGCCGTGCGCCTTCTCGGCGTACTCAAAGGCCGCGCGCAGCCTCTGCACGTTCACAGAAGGGTTGTATTCGAGGACTTTTTTCTCAAGCCGCTCGTATTCTTCCATAACGGTTGCCACGATACCACCTCCTTTGTCCGAGTGATAAACACCCTTGTGGTTCCGGGTATTACGCTCTCAGTTTTCTGAGCAGCCTCGACGAGTTTAAATCGGTGCGCCTTTTGCCGCTGTGCACGGAGATCTTCACGGCTGGCCCGCTCTCTATAAGCGAAATCAGCCCCAGCTCCGCGAAAATTCTAAGGCAGGCGTAAATCTTCGGCACGGGCATGGAAGGTAAAAGCGCCCCCAGTCCGTACAGAATGCTGCGAAGGTCGCCGCCGAAAAAGGAAAGTTCATCCGACAGCCCCTCTATAGTATTCCAGACTTCGGCGAAATTGCGCCTGTCCGGCAGAAAGAACTTCTTTTCCTCCTTGCCAAGCTGCGTGTCGAAGCTTTGCACAAGCTCCATCTCCCTGTCGCGCTGGGCGATGAGCTTTTCAGAGGGCTTGGCCTCGCGCAGCAGAAGCTGCACGCTGCGCGTGCCCCTAAATTCGTTTATCTGCGGGAAAAAGGCCACGTCCGCACAGTCGCCCTGCTTCAGCGCAAGGTCAAAGAGCGTCTTTGCGAAGAACACGCAGTCCAAAACGCAGCCGTTCTTCGAGAGCCTGAGCTTCAGGTGCTTGCCCCCGCTTATCGGGGTTATCTGCTCTATGAGGGATTCCCTGATGCAGAAAAGCGGCTGGGGGTTTCCGTTGCCCCAGGGCTCGAGCACCGAGAGGTCCTCGACGTTTTTAATGTTCAGAACTTTCGGTTCGTCTATTTCAAAGTTTATGTCAATCGTGGGGATGACGCCGACATCGGTGTTCTCAAGATAGTACTCACAAAAGTGCTTCTTGAACGCCTCAAACTTCTCGCGCTTAATCGTAAGCCCCGCGGCGAGCGTGTGCCCGCCGAAGCCCTCGAGGTGCTCCTTTGACGCGTCGAGCGCCGAAAACAGGTCAAAGCCCCCGAAGCTGCGGCAGGAGCCGCGCCCGATATGGCCGTCGAAGCAGACTATAATGGTCGGAACCATATATCTTTCGCTGATGCGCGAGGCGACTATGCCCGCAACGCCCTGGTGCCAGGAATCGGAGCCGAGAATAATCGGCAGCCCCGAGGGGTATTCCGCGAGCATAGAGAGGGCTTCGGCCAGAATCCCCGCCTCAAGCTGCTGCCTGTCGCGGTTTAAATCGCAAAGCTCCTTGGCGAGAATGTCCGCCCTCTCCTTGCTCTTTGCGCACAGGAGCCTGAGCGCGGTGCCCGCCTTCCCCATCCTGCCCGCGGCGTTTAAGCGGGGCGCTATCATATAGCCTATCTTGTCCGCCGCAAGCTTATGTATCTCGCCGCCCGCCGCCTCCACAAGGCTTGCAAGTCCCGCGCGCTTTCCACTGTGCAGAACCTCCATGCCGCGGCGAATGAGCACGCGGTTTTCCGCCATCACCGGCATGACGTCCGCGAGAGTGCCCACGGCGACGAGGTCGCCGTATGTACTTATAAGTTTTTCGTCGCTTTCCCTGTCCTCAAGAGCCGAGAGCAGCTTGAAGGCGACGCCGACACCCGCAAGCTGCGGGAAGGGGTAGCCGCAGTCCGGGCGTTTAGGGTCCACCACCGCGACGGCCTTGGGGATTTCGCCCGAGCACTCATGGTGGTCGGTGATTATCACGTCCACGCCCAGCTCCCTGGCCAGTTCCACCTCTTTAATCGCCGTTATCCCGCAGTCCACCGTCACGATGAGCGTAGCGCCTTTTTCCGCTATGCCCCTTATCGCGTTTTCGTTGACGCCGTAGCCGTCGTCAAGCCTGTCCGGTATGTGAGCAATGCAGGGTACGCCTTTTTCGCTCAGGTACTCGTAGAGCATGCATGTTGCGGTGACGCCGTCCACGTCGTAGTCTCCGTAAACCGCGACCATCTCTTTGTTTTTTATCGCAAGGCGAAGCCTTTCGACCGCCTTATCCATGTCCTTCAGCAGAAAAGGGTCCAAAAGGGCATCCGCCCCGCTCCGCAGGAAGGCTTCCGCCGCCTCGGGCTCGCACAGCCCGCGGGAGCACAAAACGCCCGCCAGCAGCGGTGTAAAGCCGTGTGCAATTAGGTTTTGCACAGCCTCCTTTGCGCAGCCGATGACATTCCATCGCTTTATTTTCATTAAACTTTCTCGCAGCCTCTCTGTATTTTTTGTATTTTCCTTTCATTCTATCAAATAAGGCGGCGGATTTCAAATAAAATCTTGGCACATCATGAAGCGCTTAGCATTAGTCAATGCGGCCAAAACCCCTTTGCCGCCCTCCGCTTTTGAGGCGGAGCTTAAGATAAAAAACGAAAGAGAGGACGAGCGCCAAACACTCTCCCTCCGATTCAAACAGCGGAAGGCTGCGCGTGACGGCTTTGCAACGGGTTTCGCTTGTGCAGGATAATCTGTATGTACGGGCCGTGATCCTCGGGCAGATTTACATTGCCGTTTGCGCCGCAGCCGCAAAGGAGCAGGAAAAGGATTATCGCAGGAGCCATTCTTCGAAAAATCATTGCGCCCGCCTCCTGCTATTTTATATTCATATATCGAATCTAAGCCGCATATAATATTATATTGCGCCCCACGGCGCAATATAACTGTTTTCCCTCTGATTTGCACTTATAATAAAATATTAAAGGGGCGCATGCTGCGCCCCTTTAGCCCGACTGCTCTGCAAAGCTCTTAATCCTGTCGAAGGTCTCCTGGCTAATTACGTGCTCGATTCGGCAGGCGTCTTCCGCCGCGGTCTTCTCGTCCACACCTATGGAGACAAGCCAGCCGGTAATCACCTTGTGGCGGTCGTACATATTCTTTGCTATTTTGTAGCCCTTGTCCGTCAGAGTAATGAGGCCGAGCTCGTCCATCTCGATGTAGCCGTTCTCGCGCAGGCGCTTCATCGCAACGCTGATGCTGGCCTTTGAAAACTGCAGCTCGTTTGCTATGTCTATCGAGCGCACGTTTGCGTTCTTCTGCTGAAGTATGAGAATGGTCTCCAGATAGTTCTCGGCGGATTCCTGTATTTTCATCGTCTGCCACCTGCCTGTCAAATTTCTCTTATGAAGCTTGCTCTTTCAGTTTATAATAATAAGTGCAACGCGCACCCTGCGCGGGGCTGCGCATGCCGGCCAAAGTCTCCCGCCGGGCGCTGTGATAAGGCATATAATACCCCTGCAGCTTTATTTTACAATAATACATTATAATATGCAAGAAAACGGGCACGGAAGCCCCGGGGCCAAAAACATATTGACATTCATAATAGAAATAATGTAGAATATGTTGCTATACTTAAGCCTTTTTGTATTAATTTTAAACCAAATTCAACAGACTGCGGCGGCATTTGCCGCTGTTGAGTATAAATTCAGGAGGTGTTCGCATGCTTCGCACTTATCAGCCAAAGAGGCGCCAACGTCATAAGGTTCACGGTTTCCGCAAGAGAATGTCCACCAGAAACGGCCGCAAAGTCCTTGCACGCCGCCGCGCTAAGGGCCGCGCCAGACTTACCGTTTAAGAAGACGGGGTCGTGAATTTGAAATTTACCGAGTCGCTGAAAAATAACCATGAATTTCTGAGGTTATACAACAAGGGAAAGAGCGTATCTTCCCCGCTGCTGGTCGTATATTGCCGCAGGAACGGCAGGCGCGTGACCCGTCTGGGCATTACGGTCGGAAAAAAAGTGGGCAAGGCGGTGGTGCGCAACAGGCTGCGGCGGCGTCTCCGCGAGAGCTACCGTATAAACGAGGATTTGTTTTCCCGGGGCTGGGACATTGTCGTGGTAGCCAGGGCAAAAAGCCGCGAGGCTTCCTTTGCGGAGCTGTGTTCCGATTTCCTTGCGCTCTCATCCCGACTGGGGCTCCTTTCCGCTCCCTCGAAAACAAAGGGTCTGCCTTTATGACTAAGATGACGAAGATATTGATAGCGCTGGTAAATTTCTACAGAAAAAGAATCTCTCCCGCAAGGCCGTCATGCTGCCGCTTTTCTCCCACCTGCTCCGCCTACGCGCTGGAAGCGCTTGAGAAATACGGCGCCCTCAAGGGCTCATGGCTGGCCTTGAAGCGTATTTTGAAATGTCACCCTTTTCACAAGGGCGGCTATGATCCCGTACCATAGAATAAACCAAAACGCACGCTTATCGTGCAAGGGAGGCCGCAATGTCTTTAGGTTCGTTAATATTAAAACCTTTTGCCTGGCTGCTGCTTACGCTTTACAACCTCGTAAACAACTACGGTCTTGCTCTTATATTGTTCTCGCTGGTGGTTAAAGTCGTACTGCTCTACTTCTCGGCAAAGAGCAAAAAGGGCATGATGAAGACCTCAAGGCTCCAGCCGAAAATAAAGGACCTTGAAAAACGGTATTCAGGCAACAAGGCAAAGCTCAACGAAGAACTGCAGAAACTCTACAGGGAAAACGAGGTCAAGCCCATGAGCGGCTGCCTGTGGTCCCTGATACCTTTCCCCATACTCATCGGTCTTTACAGCGTCATCCGTCTGCCGCTGACCCATCTCATGGGTCTGGGCCAGGCTCAGATAGACAAGGTCGCGAGTGTTCTTGCGGATTTGGGCTACGAGGCCGCAAGCGGCGCCTACGGCCAGATAACCATGGCGCAGCAGATTTTCGACAACTTCGAGACCGTCAAGGCGGTGGTGCCGGAGGTCATAAGGCTGGACTTTTCCTTCCTCGGGCTGAACCTTGCCGCCACGCCCAGCATTAAGTTTATAACAGACCCTTCGGTCCCGTTTAACTGGCAGACCTTCGGGCTGTTCCTCATCCCCATTGTGTCGGCGGTATTCTCATGGCTGGCCTCAAAGGTTTCCACGAAAACCAGCGGCGCCGTAGCCCAGGCCGAAAACACAAAGGGCATGATGCTCATGGCTCCGCTTATGTCTTTGTGGATTGGTTTCATAATGCCGGCAGGTCTCGGCATATACTGGTTAGCAAATAGCGTGTTCGAAATAATCCAGCACCTCGTGCTCGGCTCCTACTTTAAAAAGAAGCTCGACGCCGAGGACGCCGTGCGCCTCGAGAGACAGCGCAGACTTGAAGAGGAGCGCGAGCGCAAGAGAGCCGAATACGAGCGCTTGAAGGCCCAAAACGCCACCACCCGCAACAAGAATACCAGCAAGAAGAAAATACAGAGGGTGGAGCGCGCGGAATCCGAAAAAACAAAGCGCGCCACGACTACGGGCAAAAGCGGCGATGCGCCGCCTGTTGACCCCGAACGCCCCTACGCAAGAGGCAGGGCATACGACCCCGAGCGCTATGCCCGGGTAGAAACAGCAAAGCCCGAAGAGCCGAAGCTTTCGCCCGAAGAGGCGGCGGCTCTAGCTGAGGAAGAGGCAAGGCGCAGGGACGAGGAGGCCTTCGAGAAGTTCCTTGAAACCGGCGTAATCGACGAGGACTTAGTGGAAACGGAAGAAGCTGAGGAAACGGAAGCCGCCGGGGAGCAAGCTGAGGAACAGCTTGAGGAAAACCTCGGCGAGGAAAAACTGTCCGACGGCGAGGAAAGCGCCGGGGACCCCGATAACGAATAAGGAGTGCCCTTATGTATAAGTCGATAGAAACAACAGGAAAAACTGAAGAGGAGGCAATAAACGCCGCGCTTGCCCTGTTGGGTCTTAAGCGTGACGAAATCTCGGTCGAGATTCTCGAGCGTGCAAAGCCCGGTTTCCTCGGTATCGGTTCCACTCCGGCAAAAATCAAAGTCTATTATAAGGCCGAGGACGAGGCGGTCGTCAGGACGAGAGAGTTTTTGGAGGGCCTTCTTGTCAGGATGGGCTCCGATGCAACGGTAGAGATTACTCCCAGGGACGACAATGCGCTTTACGTAAACCTCAAGGGCGATAACTTAGGCCCCCTCATAGGCCGCCGCGGTGAAACTCTCGATGCTATACAGCACCTTGCAAACTTTGCCGTAAACCGCTCGGGAGGCCCCCACATCAAAATAAGCATAGACGCCGAGGACTACCGCCAAAAGCGCGAACAGTCCCTTGTGGCGCTCGCCAGAAAGGTCGCCGGGAAGGTTGTAAAATACCGCAGAAATATGACGCTGGAGCCCATGAACTCCTACGAAAGGCATGTAATCCACAGCTCCCTGCAGGATTTCGAGGGAGTGACAACTTATTCCGTTGGAACTGAACCTAACCGCCGCGTCGTCATAGCCTACGGCAGGTCGAGGGCGGCACGGCAGGATTTCAGATCAAAGAGATAAGGGGAGGAGCACTGCACATGGTATTTGAAAAGGTTAGAGCCATTCTCGCCGAACAGCTCGACATTGACGAGGAGAAAATTACCGAAGATACCGATATTGTCGAAGATTTGGGCGCCGATTCGCTGGACGTCGTGGAACTGATGATGACGCTCGAGCAGGAGTTTGACCTCCTCATAACCGACGAGAAGGTCAGCGAGTTTCGCACAGTCGGCGACGTAGTCGACTATATCGAGTCGCTGATATAAAAGCAAGGACAAAACTGACCGGCACCCTGCGGGCTTAGCCCGCGGGGTGTCTTCTTTACTCCGGCGCCGCTAAACCCAGCCGCAGCCGCACTTTGCCCTGTGATTTTCTTAAATTCTGTGCTATACTGGCGAAAAAGGACGGTGCTGGAATGCTAAACTTAAGGTCAGGCAAATTGCTTCTTTTCTATATCAAAGAAAGGCTTGTTGCCCTCTTTCTGCTTTTGCTTGCGGGGCTTATCTTCGGCACCGTTTTTTACGCCTACTCGCTCACGCTTGAGCCGGTTCTGTACGCCGCGGCCCTCGCGCTTTTAATGCTCATTATAGCCGGTGCGCTCGATTTCCGCCGCTACCAGAAGCGCCACCGCGAGATAAGCGCGATGGCGGGGCGGATTGTTTTGGGCCTTGAAGGACTTCCCGAGTACACGGCGCTCCTTGACCGCGACTACCGCGCCCTTCTCAAAGAGCTCCAGGAGGAGAATTCCCGCCTTGTCTCCGAGACCGACGCGGAAAAGAGCAGCATGTCCGAATACTACACGCTCTGGGCGCACCAGATTAAAACTCCCATAGCGGCTATGCATCTTCTCCTGCGCGAAAGCCCTTCGGAGAATGCAAACGAGATTTCGCTCGAGCTTTTCAAGATAGAGCAGTATGTCGAGGCCCTGCTCCAATATTTGCGGCTTGAGTCAATGTCCTCGGACCTTCTGCTCGCCGAATACTCAATTGAGGACATAGTGAAGCAGGCTCTTCGCAGATACGCAAAGATGTTCATAAGCCGCGGCATAACGCTCAGGCTCTCCGAGATAAGCCTGCGGAAGGTTACGGACGAAAAGTGGCTGTGCTTTGTTATCGAGCAGCTTCTCTCCAACGCCCTGAAGTACACCGCCGAGGGCTATATAGCAATTTACGAAGAAGGCAGGAGCCTCGTCATTGAGGACAGCGGTACCGGCATCGCGCCCGAGGACCTGCCGCGGATTTTCGAGCGCGGCTTTACAGGCTTGAGCGGTCGCATGGACAAAAAGTCCACCGGCATAGGGCTCTACCTAGTCGGCAGGATACTGAAGAAGCTCGGGCACTCCATCGAGGTGGAGAGCGAGCTTGGCAAGGGCACGCGCATGAAGATAATCTTCGAATGAGGGCTATATTCTTTCAAAATTGTAAGGTTTGGGGGGAGAAATGTAAGCCAAAGTTATGGCGGAGCGTTTCTCCCCCTGTGTATAATAGGCGCAGTAAAACCACTTCCCGCACTGAGGCGGGAAAGACTGATTGCCTGGGAGGAACATATGACACTGCTTGAAGTGAAAAATCTAAAGAAAGTATACACCAGCCGCTTCGGCGGGACCAAGGTTCAGGCGCTGGCAAACGTGAGCTTTTCGGTCGAGGAGGGCGAGTACGTCGCGATTATGGGCGAGTCGGGCAGCGGCAAGACGACGCTCCTCAATATCATCGCCTCACTCGACAGGCCGACCAGCGGAGAGGTCTTGCTCAGGGGCAAGAGCATACTCGGCATAAAGGAGAGCGAGCTTGCCGAGTTCAGGCGCGACAACCTCGGCTTTGTTTTTCAGGACTTCAACCTGCTCGACACCTTCTCGGTCAGGGACAATATCTTTCTGCCGCTTGTGCTCGCGGGAAGGCCATACAGGGAGATGGAGGAAAGACTGAAACCCCTGGCCGAAAAGCTCGAGATAAGCGATATACTCAATAAATTCCCCTACGAGATTTCAGGCGGACAGAAGCAGCGCACGGCGGTGGCGAGGGCGCTTATAACCAAGCCGCAAATCGTGCTCGCGGACGAGCCTACGGGCGCGCTCGACTCAAAGGCCACGGACCAGCTTCTCAGAATATTCTCGGAGATTAACCGCGAGGGTCAGACTATCCTCATGGTCACGCACAGCTTGAAGGCTGCCAGCCACGCCGGAAGAGTGCTCTTTATCAAGGACGGCGAGGTCTACCACCAGATATACCGCGGCGCCATGACTAACGAGGCGATGTACCAGAAAATATCCGACACGCTCACGGTGCTCACTACCGGGGGGTGTCAGGCTTGAGAAGGAGCTTCTTTCCCCAGCTCGCGCTGCGCAACCTAAGGAAGAACTCGCGCGTGTACCTGCCCTACATCCTCGCGTCCATCGGCACGATAATGATGTTCTACATACTCTGCTCAATGGCCTTCAACGACGGGCTTGGCAGCATGTACGGCGGCGGGCAGATGACCATTATCCTTCGGCTCGGCATAATTGTCGTCGGCCTTTTCGCCGTCATATTCCTGCTCTACACCAACAGTTTCCTTATAAAACGGCGCAAAAAGGAGATAGGTCTTTACAACATTCTCGGCCTCGGCAAGCGGCACCTCGGGAAAATGATGTTCTTTGAAACGCTTTACGTCGCCCTGTTTTCGATAGTAATAGGGCTTTTTCTGGGAATGCTCCTTAGCAAGCTCATGCTCGCGCTGCTGCTTAAGATGGTCAGCTTCCCGGTGCCGCTCGGCTTTTCCGTGAGCCTGAACGGGATTTTGCTGACAAGCATACTTTTCGGCGCGATATACCTTCTCGCCCTTATCTCAAACCTTGTGCAGGTGGGCAGGGCAAAGCCCGTGGAACTCATGAGCGGCTCCCAGTACGGCGAGCGCGAGCCGAAGACCAAGTGGCTGCTCGCGCTGATCGGAGTTTTTACTCTCGGCGGGGGCTACTATATCGCGCAGACGGTCGAGGCGCTTGTCAAAGTTATAGGAATGTTCTTTGTTGCGGCCATACTGGTCATAATCGGCACCTACTGCCTGTTTACCGCCGGCAGCATTGCGGTTTTGAAGGTAATGAAGAAGAGCAAGAGCTTTTACTACCGCACGAAGAATTTCACGAGCGTTTCGGGCATGCTCTACCGCATGAAGAAAAACGCGGTGGGCCTTGCCAACATCTGCATACTCTCTACCATGGTGCTGGTAATGATTTCCTCTACCGTCTCGCTTTACATCGGCATAGACGACACGCTTGAAACCGTACACCCGAGGGAAGTCATGGCGATAAGATACGGCGAGAACAGCTCGGACATTGAGGGGATGAACCGCGCGATGGACACGGCCCTCTCAAGGGCGGGAGTGGAGGAGCGCGGTCGCCTTAGCTACAGGTATTTCGATTTGATACTGACAGATGAAGGCGTCAAGGATCAAAGGTATTATCAGGCAGAGAAATACTATGTTTACTACTTTCTCCCGCTTTCGGACTTTAATGTCCTTGAGGGCGAAAGCCTGAGCCTTAGGGAGGGCGAGGTCATAGTCTGCGGCGGGGGCTACGGCGCGGGCGATACCTTTGAAATCCCCGACATAGGTTTCAGCGCGAAGGTCAGGGATGCGCGCCCCTCCTTTTCGCTCCATCACAGAGAAGACGACCTGGCCGACATGTCCCTGCACATAGTGGTAAGCGATTTTGAAAAGGCCTTCGCCGACATACAAGCCGCCTCTTCCACCCTCGGTTCCAAGCCCTATATCAGCTCTATTGTAGGGGCCGACATCGGGCGGGACAAGGAGACGGAGCAGTTGGTGGCGTATGAGCTGCGCGCGGCGCTTGATGAAATCGGACTTTCAGCAAATATTACCCTCCGCTCAAGTGAGCGCTTTGAGTTTGTCACGCTTTACGGGGGACTTTTGTTCCTCGGCATCTTCCTCGGCACGCTCTTTTCAATGGCGACCGCGATGATAATCTATTACAAGCAGGTCTCCGAGGGCTTTGAGGACAAGGAGCGCTTTACGATAATGCAGAAGGTGGGCATGGGCCTCGGCGAGGTCAAGGAGACCATACGCAGGCAGATTCTCATTGTGTTCTTCCTCCCCCTCGCCGCGTCGGTTGTGCACATAGCCTTTGCCTTCAAGATGATAACAAGAATGCTCTCGGTGATGCTCATATCGAACATGCGGCTCTTTGCGCTGTGCACGGGCGCAACGATACTCGGCTTTGCGCTAATCTACACCGTCGTGTTCGCGCTCACCGCAAGGTCGTATTACAAAATAGTCAAGGCATAAAGAAGAGGCGGGTTTTCCGCCTCTTTTTTTGCAAATATAAGAAACTTTCCGGTGCCGGCCCGCTCTATGCCAGTACAAGCGACAGCACGAACACTATACCGGCCCCTATTATAAGGCTCACCGCCGAAAAGCCCGACACAAGGGCCTTGTTCACCCCATGCGAGGTAGCAATGACAGCCGCGGCCACAGCCGCCGGCATCGCAAGGCAGATGACTATCGCTATCCTCAAATCGGCTGCAACCGGCAGCAAAAACCACACGGGCAGGGCGACTAGCGCCGAGGCCACGAGACGTATGAGCGTAATCTTCGTTATGACAAGCCTGTGCTCCCTCTCCACCTTCGGCTCGAGCATGATTCCGAACAAAAGCATGGCGAGAAAGCCGTTTCCGGCGCCGCAAATCTCCGCAAAGGTGAGGACGGGCGCCGGCATGGAGATTTTAAGCAGCGACATCGATATGGCTATTATATAGACGTCGAAGGAGACCGAGGACAGCAGCCTTTTAATCGCATATTTCGCCGTCAGACGCTCCCCGTCGGCGCGGGCGGAGGCCAAGACGAAGCTCGGCCCGAACATTATCGTCGCGTTTCCGATGTCATACAGGCAAAGGCCCGCGACGACGGCCGGCGAAAAGACGGCGCTCGCCACTGGAATTCCGAAAATCCCAACAATCTGCGAGGGTACAAACAGGATGTACATCAGCGCGGAATCCCTGTCCTTCGCCCTTCGCGCCAAATACAGGCCGAGCGCGAGCATAACAATATTAAACCCGAAGCCAAAGACGAGCGGCGTTATATAAGCGCTTGTGATTTCCACCGAGTGAAAGCTCGTTAGAATCGCGCAGGGCAAGGTGATGTTGAAGATGATTTTAGAAACAACCTCCGAGTGCTCCGTTTTAAACAGCCCCAGCCGCTTGAGAGCGTACCCGAGAATTACTATCAGAATATATGAAGCTATCTTTGCATAAGCGTTTGTCACAGACCTACCCCTTGTCCATACGAAAGGGACGGCTTGTACCGTCCCCTTAGCTTTAATCCTATCTTAAAACCGTGCCGACGGCGTTGTCCCCGAAGAGCGCTGCGGCGTTCACTTCATCGTAGTCCAGGTGCACCGCCGTTGCGTAATTCTCGCTTACCCTCGCCACAACCTCGTCGAAGATAAGTGCGCGCTCCCCGCCGACCTTTATCTGGACAATCTCCCTGTCCTGTATTCCAAACTCCTCGGCGTCCTTCGGGGTTATATGCAGGTGGCGCTTGGCGACAATCGCGCCCTCCTTCAGTTCAACCGTGCCCTCGGGTCCGACAAGCGTTACGGGCGCGCTGCTCGCTATGTTGCCGCTCTCGCGTATGGGCGGGTTTATGCCGAGAATGCGCGCGTCTGTGAAGGAAAGCTCCACCTGTGTGAACTTGCGGCAGGGACCGAGGATGGAAACTCCTTTTAATGTACCCTTGGGACCTACTACATCCACCTTGGCAGTCGATGCAAATTCGCCCGGCTGGGAGAGATACTTTTTGACCTCGAGCTCGTAGCCCGCTCCGAAAAGCGCCTCGAGACATTCCTTTGTGATATGGATGTGCCGGCCGGAGCCCTCGATCATTACCTGCAACTGTTTCATTATATATGGCCCTCCTGAAAACTGTTAAGAATTCTAGTATAGAGAATGTATCACTTTATCATAAAAAGCGCAATAGTTAAGGGAAAAAAGCTAACTTTTTGACGCAGCGAAAAGGCGTGTTAAATACCTCTGCCGCCTATTCTATCACATATCCCATGCCCTTTTTGGTCTTTATCAGCCCGCCGAGACCGATGTCGTCGAGCTTCTTCCTGAGGCGGGTCATGTTAACCGTCAGCGTGTTGTCGTCAATAAAGCTGTCGCTCTGCCAGAGCCTCTCCATTATCCTCTCGCGCGAGACGGTTCTCCCCGCGTTTTCCATAAGCTCCTGCATTATGCGAAACTCGTTCTTGGTAAGCTCCAGCCGCTGCCTCTGGTATGTAAGCGAAGCGTCGCCCAGGTTGAGAACAACTCCCGCGTACTCCATCACGTTCATCTGCCCGTGGTAGGAGTAGCTGCGCCGCAAAAGTGCCTGAATCTTAGCGGTAACGACCGCAAGGTCGAAGGGCTTGCAGATAAAATCGTCGCCGCCCATGTTCATGGCCATGACTATGTTCATGTTGTCCGAGGCCGAGGATATGAATATCACGGGCACGCTTGATATTCTGCGTATCTCGGAGCACCAGTAAAAGCCGTTGTTGTAGGGCAGCATAATGTCAAGCAGCACAAGGTCGGGCGAAAACTCCTTAAACTGCCCGATAATATCCTTAAAATCGGTTACGCAATAGACATCAAAAGCCCATTTGCTGAGGTGGTTTTTAAGCGCGGAGGCGATTATGCAGTCGTCCTCCGCTATCATGATTTTGTACATCTCCATGCCCCCGTTTGCAGGTCTTAGTATACCACAGAGGGGAAAAGAAATCCAATAAACTTGGGCAGTTTCCATGCTTTTCGCCCGGAAAGCCCCTGCGTGTAATGCGGCGCGGTCAAGCTGCTGTTAAATTAAGTCAATGTGCACCGGAATTTTTCGTTTTTCAGCACTCAGGCTCAGGGTATAATTTAAGCTTCACGCGCGCAGCTTGGGAATAATGCGGAATAGAGAACAAATGCGGAAAACTCTCGTAAAATGCGCGCCCTTTCCTTGACAAATCCAATATCAAATGATATTATTTGCGCACGACATATGGGGTGCTGGGCGCAAGCCCGGCTGAGATGGCGCTTAGCGCGGCGCTGAACCCTTGAACCTGATCCGGGTAATGCCGGCGTAGGAAGACATAAGGGTCTTTTATTCCGCATCGCATTACTCCGGTAAGCGTGCGGATTTTTTGCTTTCCGCACGGTTACATAAAAAAGGAGGAAAGCATTAATGTCAACAATCGCTATGCAGAAAAACAGCCTTCGCACTCTAGTCGAGGGCGCAATCATGGTCGCCGTCGCCTTTGTCCTGAGCTTTGTGGAGATACCCGTGGGCCTATACGGCGGCTCGGTGGAGTTTGTTATGATTCCTCTCATAGTCTACGCAAGGCGCAGAGGCACGCCCTGGGCGCTGGGCGCGGGCTTTGTCTACGGGACAATCAAGTATATCTCCACGGGCTGGGCGATAAACTGGCTGTCCATACTGCTCGACTACTCGATTGCATACATGGTCGTCGGGCTTGCCGGCTTGCCGAAGCGGGGGACGAGTGGCTATGTCTGGGGCACGCTCATCGGCTGCTTTGCAAGGTTCATCGTGCACTTCATAAGCGGAATTGTGCTCTACGCCGAGTACATGCCGGATGTGTTTCTTGGCCTTACGATGACCTCCGTACCTTTCTATTCCGCGCTCTACAACGGGCTTTACATGCTGCCGAACACGGTTATTGCGCTCATCATCTGCGGCATTCTTGCAAGGCCGATGGAAAAACTGAAGGTATAGCCTGGGGGAGTTCCAAGAGAGGGAACTTCGGTTCCCCCTCTTGGTCGTTTTAAGGAGAGGGGATACATAAGGGGAGAGGGAAATTCGAAATCCCTCTCCCCTTATGCGTATCTTTTGGTTACTTTTCTGTATGCACAGAAAAGTAACATAATCTTATATCTGTCGCGTGGTTAGCGCAGACTGATTATGCAACAAGTAAAACCGGAGAGAATCAGATATGCCGTCTTGCAGGAGCACCATATAAAACAAGGAAGCACTCCCTCATAAGGGGTGCTCCCTGTAAACTATTCTTATACGTTCCTGAACCACTGGTCAACAAGGCGCAGGCCGCCAATAAAGGGAAGCTCCTGCTCCCTGCCCTGGGCGGCGTTGATAATGCCGATAATTGATAGTATAAGCACAAAAATGCCGAGGAGCGAGCCGAATGTCCAGAAGATGCCGTCCAGAACGGCGGACACAAGCCATGCGAGGAAGAGAGTAAAGCCCTGGTTTGCATGGAAGCGCACGAAGGGCGAATTCTTCGCGGTGAAGATGGGTATAAAAATCAGAGGGCCGAAATAGCACAGTATCGCCATTATTTTATTGTTCTGCGCGTCCTTGGCTGCGCCGGAATAATCTCCGCCGCCCGATGGCGCGCCCGAAACCTTTGCGCCGCAGGAGGCGCAAAACCGGTCGTTATCGTGAAGTAGCGCACCGCAGCGTTTGCAAAAGTCCATGGCTCATTCCTTCCTATTCTGCCGAAATAATATAGTAGTAGACCGGCTGTCCGCCGGCGACTGGCGTAACCTCGGTGCCCTCAAGCCGCTCCTGGAGCTTTGAGGCAAACTTCTCGGCGTCTTCCTCCGACACATCCGCGCCATAGAACAGGGTCACAAACTCGGGCTTTAGCTCCTCGAGCTTCTCGCCTATCTTCTCACAGACCTCGTCAAAGCTGCGTAATGTCGCAAGGAGCCTGCCTTCAAAAAGCGTGAGATAATCGCCCTCGTTAATCTTCTGCCCCTCATATTCCGAGTCCCTCGCGGCGTAAGTGACGGACAGGGTGTGCACGGCGGAAAGGGCATTTTTCATGTTCTCAGCAAGCGTCTCCTCGTCGAGGGATGGCTCAAACTGCATGAGCGCCGCAATGCCCTGGGGTATAGTCTTTGAGGGTATGACGATGACCTTTTTTTCGGTCAGGCCGACGCACTGCTCCGCCGCCATTATGATGTTCTTGTTGTTCGGAAAGACGAACACCACTTCCGCCGGTGTGCGGTTTATCTGCTTTAGAATATCCTCGGTCGAGGGGTTCATGGTCTGGCCGCCTGAAATCGTACCGTCGCAGCCGAGGTCGCGGAAAACCGCCTCCATGCCCCCGCCTGCGCAGACGGCTACGGCGCCGTACTTCTTTTCGGGCGCTGCCGGGGCCTCGTCCTCTTTTTCGGGCTGCTCACGATTTATCGTCTCGGTGTGCTGCTCGCGCATGTTCTCTATTTTGACCGTAAGGAGGCTGCCGTAGGTCAGTGCCTCGGTCAGAACCACGCCGGGCGCGTTCGTATGGACATGGACCTTAATAATGCTGTCGTCGTCGACGACCACTATGCTGTCGCCGAGGCCGCTGAGGAAGAAGTTGAGCAGGGCCGGGTTCTTCCTGTTCTCGCGGCTTACGATAAACTCGGTGCAGTAGGTATAGGTTATGTCGCCCGTCTCAAACTCCGCAAAATCGGCCTTTTCCTTTGTTGCGGAGACCTCGGTCTCCGGCAAGGCCTCTCCGCGCAGGGCGGCGAGCATCGCTTCAAGAATAATGATATAGCCCTTTCCGCCCGCGTCGATTACGCCGGCCTTTTTGAGCACGGGGTTTTTGTTGATTGTGTCGGCAAGAGCCTCCTTGCCCGCCTCGATTGCCGCAATAAGCGTCCCTTCAAAATCCGCGCCGTCCGCCGCCGCTTCTCTCGCACTCTCGGAGGCAAGCCGCGAAACCGTGAGAATTGTGCCCTCCGCCGGTTTCATAACCGCCTTGTAGGCCGCGGTTACGCCCTCAATCATAGCCTCGGCAAACTCAAGGCCGTCCGCTTCGTCCCTGCCGCGCAGATTCTTTGAAATACCCCGGAACAGAAGCGACAAAATGACGCCCGAATTGCCCCGCGCTCCGCGAAGGAGGGCAGAAGCCGTGATTTCCGAGGCTTTTCCCACAGACTGTGGAGTGGTCTTTCTAAGCTCCGCTGCCGCAGCGCCCATCGTTAGGCTCATGTTCGTGCCGGTATCGCCGTCCGGCACCGGGAACACGTTCAGCTCGTTTATTGCCTGCTTATGGGTCTCGAGGGCGGACGCTGCGTGGAGTATCATATCTTTAAACGCGCAGCCGTCTATATACTCTCTCAAGTCTTTGTACCTCCGAAAGTGTTTCTAATCAAGCATCATGCCGTCAATGTAAATGTCAACGGTCTTTACCCTGACGCCGGTGGCGCTCTCCACCTTATAGCGGACCTCGCTCATAATCGATTCGCAGAGCGCAGGTATATTTATTCCGTTTTTTATAATAATATGGAGGGCGATGGATACGTCTCCCTCGTCGCTCAAGCTGACCGAAACGCCCTTGCTCATGGACTCCTTCTTCAAAAGGTGCCAAAGCCCGTCGGTCATCGAACGCATGGCCATGCCCCGCACGCCGAAGCAGTTGGTTGCCGCGAGCCCCGCGAGGTTGGTAAAAACATCGTGGGCAATGGTAATGGCGCCCTTTTCGGTGAACATTTTAACCATAAGCCTTTTCTCCGTTCCAAGTTAGTCGTTAAGGGACGCAGGTCCCTTTTTCCATTCGTCTAAACATTGTAATACATTTTACTCAAAATCGCAAGAAAAATCACAGAGGGAAGAAGCGGAGAAGGTTTTTTTCGAACTTTTTTCGTTCGTATTGTTTTTATCTAATAACTGGTATATAATATCCACATCCAAAATTAAGGAGGCTCTGTTGCTGTGAAGAAAAAGAACGGGTTCTTAGCTCTGATTCTGGTAGTGGTATCCATAGCCGCCATTACCGCTTTGGTCGTCACCAATATAGAAAAAATCTGCGATTTTCTTGACGCTCTTAAGAAGAAGGCCAAGGAGGCCTGCTGCTGCAATGAAGAAGCTTCCCATCCGATAGAAAGCGATTTTGAGGATATGGAAATTTAAACTGCAAGGAGTCGCCCGCGCGTAAGGCGCGGGCGGTTTTTGCTCACACGCTCATATACCATATAATACGCGCGGGCGGCTAAACCCGTTATTCCGAGGGCTGCACTGCCCGCGCCTTGCGCTGCCTCGCATCCGTGCATATGGGCGGGGTTTTTTTCGCGCAGCGCAAACCTGCTCTCTGCCCGGGCGGCGCAAAAGAGCTTTCACAAAATAAAGCGAAGCCGCGGGAGACCTTCCATCCCCCGCGGGCTTTTTTATATAGGCTCTGCCCTGAGCGTTGCCGCAGGGCTTAGACTGCTCTGTCCCGGCTTTTGCGCCGGGCTTATTAATCGGCTTAATTTATAAGCACGAGAAGGTCTCCGGTGTTGACCGCCGTTCCCGGGGTCACGGCCACCTGCGCGACGGTGCCGTCGCAGGGAGCCGGTATCTCGTTTTCCATCTTCATGGCTTCGAGTATTAAAAGCACGTCGCCGGCCTTGACCGCGGCGCCGACATTCGCCTTAATTGTCAGCACGGTGCCGGGCAGCGGGGCGAGAACCTTCTCCCCTCTGCCTACGGGAGCCGCGGGAGCGGGTGCGGGTGTGGGAGCGGGTGCCGCCGGTCTCGGTGCCGGTGCGGGCGCCGGTGCCGGTGCCGCCTGCCTCGGTGCCGCGGCGGGTGCGGGCGC
>DUPK01000040.1 GCA_012838345.1 Clostridiales bacterium
CTATGAGTTTAATCATAACGATATAAAATTTACTCAAAAAACCACCTCTGATATACTGCGATACTATTATCCATAAAGCCCCCTGACGGTGATATTCTCCTTTAGAACCAATAATAGCATGCTTTTACATTGTACGCAACATATGGATTAGTTTGCATAATCTTCAAGCGAATAATAATCCGGGTTTTCTCCCATTAGGTTGACATAAAAACAGGAAAACCCTGCAATCCTGAAGATTATAGGGCTTTTTAATCATACTTCAGTCCAAACAAGCCTTCAGGGTTTCTCCGATGCTGTCGTTTATTACCAGCTTTGCCAAACTGTCGTACGGCGTAGGGGTTTTGTTAATCAAAACCAGATGTTTGCCAGAAAAATACCTGATGAGCCCCGCGGCGGGGTATACCGTCAGGGACGTTCCGGCTACAATCAGAACTTCCGCATTGGAAATGTACCTAATCGACTTGTCAATAATATTCGTATCAAGGCCCTCTTCATACAGGACGACATCCGGCTTGACAGTGCCGCCACAGTCATCGCACTTCGGCACTCCCGGCATGTCCATTACATAGTCCAAATCGAAGAATTTGCCGCACTTCATGCAGTAATTCCTGTAAACCGAGCCGTGCAGCTCCAAAACCTCATTGCTTCCCGCTTTCTGGTGCAGTCCGTCGACGTTTTGCGTGATAATCGCCTTTAATTTGCCCATCTGCTCCAGCTTTGCCAGCGCCAGATGTGCGTTGTTGGGCTTAGCGTCCCTATGTACCAGCTTGGTTTTGTAATAATCAAAGAAATCCTCGGTGTATCTCATGAAAAAAGTATGCGAGAGCATTTCCTCCGGCGAAAAACGGCCCTTCCCTTTTTCGCTGTAAAGCCCGCCGGCGCTTCTGAAGTCCGGGATATTGCTTTCGGTGGAAACACCCGCGCCACCGAAAAACACGATGTTGTCCGACTCTTTTATAATGTCCCGCAATGCCGCAATTCTATCCGATTTTGACAGATTCACGAAGCTCACCTCACACAAGCATAAGTTATAACCGTAGGTTGATATTGATATTATTTATATAGTTATATTATTATATCATAAAAAACACCTACATGGAAAAAGAGTGATTCGTATGTTCTTTATCGCTTTCTTCGGGATACAGGACAAGGACAAGCAAATAGGAAGCTATAACAATATAATTTGCCCCTCCTGCGGGAGGCTTGGAAGATACGATATTCACAAAGCTTACAGGTACCTGCATATATTTTTCGTACCGACCTTCCGGTGGAACATCAGGTACCTTGTAAAAACCTCTTGCTGCGGCACCATATATGAGCTGGACTCCGATGTCGGCAGGGCGTTTGAAAAAAATCCTGACACAGAAATTAAGGCGGAGAACCTGCACCGGATATACAGCCACACGCCTTTCAAGTATTGCTCAAATTGCAAAACCGATGTGCCTTCAGAATATAGCTTCTGTCCCTATTGCGGCGGAAAATTATAGCCCGGATTTCTCCTGCAACCGTATTCTCAACTGCTTTGCGGAAAGCTTGAGGGCAAGGCTGCATCGCCGTTTGCCGGGCCCGTGACTTTCGGCGAAATTGAATATCAGCTAAACCAGACTCTGGTATATGGGGTAGTCGCAGTAAATAATAGCTTTGCCGACAAAAGGAGCTGTGCATTAGAAAGCAAACTAATGCGCAGCTCCTTTTTTCTAAGAGCTAAAGGCGGGTAATTGCGTAAGCAATATATATTTACCCTGTTTTCACCACGCTTCCGGTCCTTTACCTCCTAAGGTTCACAAAAAGGCCACAGCCCGATTGAAGTTTATATTTATATTAACAACCATTAACAATCCTTAACAATCATTGACTAATTCGGTAATATATTGTAATATAAGCGGAAGGGAGGTTATATTATGGCAAGCAAAGCAATGAAGGAGACAAATAATATCTATATCCTTGTTCCGCCGCAAGACCTGCGAGCTATTGCGCGGGCAACTTACTCATCCTGCCTATACGGTACGGGTTGTACATAGATTCAATTTTTTCCGCTTGGGTAATATGCTACAGATTTGAGCTTGGCTCCATTTTTTGCGCTCAAAATGGGGCTAATGCTTTTAGCGCCCTCCGGGGTTATAATGGTTATTTTTCAGTCTGCGGAGCAGCGAAAAGAACAAAGGCTCTAATATACTCGTGTATTTTCGTCTGCAAGTAGAATAAAATTTTACGTCGCGAACACCAACGCGGGCACTATTTCGGCACAGGTAAATCATCTTAATGATTATAAATTTCAGCCTGGAAACGCATAGTGAATTTGATGTGAGGTATGTGTATATGAATATATCGCTGAATATAATCCTCGACAGCATCAGCCACTACCGCTACGAACTGCACATCAGCCTTCCAACGTCATTGTCCTTTTGCAGAATTTCTCCGCTGCCCCGCGAAATCAGCGCTGTAAAACCCGATTGCCTGTACATATGCAAGCTATCCGAAGTCATGAGGGTGAAGGAGCAGGCGCCGGAATTTTACTGCATCTGCCTGCGCGACCGAATCCGGGATGATTTGGA
>DUPK01000041.1 GCA_012838345.1 Clostridiales bacterium
ACCCTTCCAAGCTGAAGGAAGAGGAGGCCGACGCGGTTTCAGTGATGCTGATGGCCTCGGAGCGATTGCGACAGGCATATCACCTGAAAAACAAGTTCCAGGAATTCATGTGGTCAAAGTCTTCTGCAGAGGGAAAGAAGCGTCTTGCCGAATGGATCCTGCTTTCGGAGCTGGCAGCCCTTCCAGAATTCAAAGCGTGTCTTACGGCGGTCCACAACTGGGACAAATACATACTCAATGCATTTGACTATCCCTATACTAACGGCTTCACGGAAGGATGCAATAACAAGACTAAGGTACTTAAACGCGTATGTTTTGGTGTCCGCAATTTCTCTCGCTTCAGAAACAGAATACTCCACTGTGCTGCTGCTTAGCTCCAACCTTAAAGAGGGTTGGGCCGCAGCCCAACCCTCTTTAAGGTTGCTTTCTTCTGGCTCTACCCCAACTCTTGACATAGAGCCTTAATTTATTGAAAAAGCAGGCTCCAGCGATTACGCATTTTTCAGTTTTGTATTGGATAATTTGCGCCTCTATGGTAAAATCTGATTTATAAAGCCCATTGTCCTGAAAATGCGGATGTCGGCAAGAGATGTCTGTCAAAAACTTTGGAGGTAATTACAGATGAGCAATATCCTGAAAAACATCGAGTTTGAAAAGGTGTTGGAGCTTGGCTCGCTCGTTGGCTATCATGAGGGACAGGTCGTGAGCCGTACGCTGGCGCAGAACGAGGCTGTTAGCATTACTCTCTTTTCCTTCGACGCCGGCGAGGAAATCAGCTCGCACAAGTCTCATGGGGACGCAATGGTGACGATTATTGAGGGCAAGGCCCTTATTACAATCGGAGAGAAGCAGTATTCGCTCAAGGGCGGCGAGACAATAGTAATGCCGGCGGGAATCCCGCATGCTGTCGCGGCCGACGGGCGCTTTAAAATGCTCCTTGTGGTTGTTTTTCCGAGTAAGGCCTGAGGGGAAATCTGGTCTGAGAACAGCTCCGAAAAATGAACGCGGCTAAAGCCTGCAGGATTGGGCTTTAGCCGCGATGCTATTTTATAAGCGCTTGACATATATATGATAATGGTATAAAATATAACAAAAAAGAACCGTCATTTTGTATATATTTATATAAGGTACAATGAAGGGCTTTTGTTTTTTACGACAGAATTGTGGTATTAAATGAAAACCTTTATTTTTTATTATTATAAGAGGATTGCAACGTACAATCCGGTAAGGAGTATTGTCATGTCCAGCGAAATCTATATCTCAAATATTGACAGAGAAAAAATAATGAAACTTATCGATAAGATGCCCTTGGACGACCAAACGGTTTACAAATCCGTCACTAAGCTCAAGAGGGAGCTCGGCCGGGCGAAAATTGTGGACCCGAAGGATATGCCTCACGATGTCGTCACAATGAACTCACAGGCTCTGCTCAGGCTTAACGATGAGGATGTGGAGGTTTCACTGGTCTATCCCGAGGACACGAACCTAAATGAGATGAAGGTATCGGTTTTTTCCCCCATAGGCACCGCCATTCTGGGCTACAGGGAGGGCAGCACGATTGAATGGGAGGTTCCCTCGGGTACCTCGACAATCATTATAAAGAAAATTCTATACCAGCCGGAGGCGGCAGGAGAATATCATCTTTAAAATAGCGTGAAAGGTTAAGTGCTTCCTCTACATACGGGCTGGCAACTTAATAAACGCTGGAAGGGCTCTAGTATTGCCGCGGGCGGCAATTCTAAAGCCCTTCTTTGTGCTTATGTATCTTTGCAAGCAGGCTGTAAATCGCCGCCGTGGGGCAAGACAGAAAAGGACTGTCTTTCTTAATTGGAATGCAGTGGCCTAATCAGTTTGAAGATTTTGCTTTCTCGCACTGGGAGAGGCTCTGGAGCGTCATTTTTCCGAGGACGCCGTAAAGGCCGTTTATTGCGTCGACGGCAAAAGCGGAGGAAAGCTGTGTGGAACGCGTGAGGTCCAAGAGCTCGTCAACCAGCTTTCTTTGCAAATCGAGCATAAACTCCAGTTTGTCGAGCCTGTGGTTTAAAATAGTGAGGCTTTGCTCGTCCATGGTTTGCTCCTTTACACAATTAATACCCACATTATCTTATGCAAAGGATGTTAAAAGGGGAATGGTTTCCGTCGCTTTTAATCGGTAAAACTGACAGAAATGCTGCCGTTTGAGGTCTTTATATCGAGTATCTTATCTCCTCCCCGCATATGAGAGGGGAGAGTGCTGCTGGCGTTAGAGGTCTCCGCGCTTATCGTATAGTCGGTAATTTTCCCATCAATTACGCCCTCGACGGAGGAGTTGGAGGTTTTGCAAACAAGGGCGGAGCCCACATTTACCAGCTCAAAGCTGATCTTGCCGTTGGAGGTCTTGAGATTGAGCTCTCTGCTCGCGGCGACGCCGTTTATGTCAATGGAGCCGCTCGAGGTCTTGACGGAGATGTTCTCTGCGGCGGCTCTTTTTATGCTGACGGGCGAATTTGAGGTTTCGCAGATAATGTCGCCTCCGGCGGACACGTCTGAAACCCTTATCTTGCTGTTCGACGTATTGAGGTTTATTTCCCCGTCGACGGCCAGCTTCTCGGCGGTTATCGAGCCGTTGCTTGAGGTGAGCTTCAGGTCTTTAAGCCTTAGATCCTCTATGTTAATGCTTCCGTTGCTCGTTTTAATCCGGATTTCGCCCTCATAGGATTCCGGTATGGTAACCGTAAATACGTTGTAGAAGAAATCAACGTTGACAATGTTAAAATAGTGGTCGTACCATTTCGTTTTATCCGTGGAGGTGACTCTGAGCTTTCCGTTATCCAGTTCGTTTATGGTGTAAGAGACCCTGTCGCTTTCGTAATATGCCAGGTGAATGCTAGAATCACGGGACGGCTCCACGCGCACGGGCACGTTTTTGATGTCGATTTCTATCTCGGTGAGCCTTGCCGAGGTTTCATAGCTCCTCTCCTCAAATCCGCTAACGCTCAGGTTTTGCAGGTCGAAGTCGGTCATCGCCAGGGCGGTGACTACGAGAACCACGCCGAGCAGGACGAGGATTGCGGCGAAGAGTAAGGTTTTACTTAGCTTCACTGTTTACCCTCCTTTTCTTGAAAAGCAGAGCCTTGATTTTGCGTACAAGAGAGGATATGCCTTTGCCGAGCCATTTTGCGATATGCTTTATCGGCTTTATCATGAAAATCGTCACGCCCGTGAGTATACAGCCCACACCCAGGGCGAAGAGCGCGATTGGGAGCGGCCTTGTGAAGAGAAAAATCAGGCCGCCGATGATACAGCCCACTCCCGAAACCGCGAGCGCCCCGATAGCGACAAAGAGGCCTATAATAACGCCCCAGATCGCCATGAAAACGCTGAACACTGCGCCGAAGCAGGCCATCACTGCGGGAAACCAGAAGGGGAAGGTGAGGATAACGAGGATAATCCAAAGCACCTTGTTTCCGAATCTGTGACTGCTCTCCTTTACCCTTGCGCGCATGAGCTTGGGTATAGACATGTCGTTGATAATGCTCTCAATTATCGAGTCCATCGAGCCGAGCGCCTCGACCGCCTCTTCCTCGCTCATTCCGCTCTCAACGCGGTCGTCTATCATCTCGGCGTAGTAGCCCAGAAGCCTGTAAACCTCATTCTCGGGAAGCGAGGTCAGGCGCGCCTGCAGGGCGTCCAAAAATTCAATTTTGGTCATTTTCCCCACCGTCCTTCATCTTCGTAATAAAGTTATACACTTTCAAAAGCTCTTTCCACTCCTCCAGAAATTCGTCTATCCTCTGACGGCCCAGTTCCGTAATGCTGTAGTATTTCCTGAGGCGGCCGTTGTGCTCTATCGAGTAGAAGCTGACAAGTTTTCCACTCTCCAGCCTTCTTAAGATGGGATAAAGGGTGGACTCGGAAATCTCTATGTACTCCGATACGTCCTTTATAATCTGATAGCCGTATGAGTCCCCTCTTGTCAGGACCGCGAGAACACATACCTCAAGTATGCCGCGCTTAAGTTGTATATCCACGCTCATACCTCCTTACACGCCATATTATGCAACACATAGTATTGCGTGTCAAGAGGTATTATGAAATTTTTTCAAAAAATTTATCCCCCCGAGCTTTCGGGGGGATTTCTGTTTCTGTATGAAGCCTTATCAGCCTGTGGAAACGCTTCTTGCGGCTAATTAGGCCGTCTGATAGGCGTTTGCGGTTCTCGCTATCTCCGTGTTGTCCACCTTTCTGTCCGTGAGGGCGGACACGGGGTTCGGGTGAGACTCCGCCCTGTAGTCTGTCTGGTAGAGCTGCTGGTGCTGAACGATTACGGCGTGGCTTGCCACCCTGTTTACGTCGTGGTTCATGCGGTTCTGGAAGGCGAAAAACTCGTGTCCCTTGGGCAGGTCGTTTACGCTTGAATAGCTTTCCCTGTCAGCTGTAAGGAGGATTTGCTGGTCGAGAACCTGGCGGACATAATCACGGGTGTCGTGGAACTGTAGCAGCCTCGGGAACTCGCCGCTGCCGACAACCTGCTGCCAGTCCTTGTTATCGTATCTCTTTAGGAGCTCCGCCGCCTTGTGCAGCTGCGCAATCTCCTGATTGAGATGCATTTCCCAGATTGACTTGACGTTCGGGTCGAGCTCGTCCTGATAGAAGGAGTAATAGAGATAGCACTCCATGTACTCGTGGAGCAGGAGGTTTTCAAGCCAGGTGGCCTTCGGGTCGAGCAGCGAGCCGTAGTGGGACACATGCTGCTCCTCAATCATGGCGATTTCAAGGTATAGCTGCCGCCCGAGGTCCGTGCCGTAAGTGTTTCCGAGGTTCATATAGAAGTTCATGGTCTGCTGCTCACCGGAGGTGATGATGAGGGTGTTTAGCTTTGTCCTGATGTCCGCGGTCGAGAAGTCCACGGGGCGCTTAACCGAATCGAAGGGGAAGCGGTGTTCGGCTATCGTGGGGCGCCCCGGTGTGATGTCCACATAGCTTTTCACGAGCTTCTGCGCCGGGATTTGGTCGTCAAGGTCCAAGAGGTTTGCGTAGCGGTAGAGGTGGTCGAAGTCCTCAAGCAGCGCAAAATCAAGGGCCTGCTTTACGTAAGGGTCCGGTTCGTTCTGCGCAAGCCAGGCCGTGAGGTCGACCGCGACATGTTCGTAGCCTATGGTCGTCTCAAGCGTCGTCTCATCTATCGGTTTCAGCCAGTTTACATGCTTTTGCTGGAGCTGCTCAACGCGCCTTGAGAGGGCAAGCTCCCGTCTTAAGTCGTTGTCCGTACAATTTCTGTGGAACTGGTGCTTAAAGATTGCCGATTCAACCTCGATTCCGTTCATGAGGATTATTCTGACCTTTGTGTAAGGGTCCACAGTCTGCTTGCAATAGGGCTGGGGGTAGACGGTGGCCCAGTCCATCAATCCGTCTTCTATATTCATGGGTTTTTGTTCAAATGGGTTCATTTCACAGCTCCTTTCGTTTGGTAATTTTATTTTTCCACTTTGAAAGGGCATTATTAAAAATAAGTTTTCCAAAATATTTTCTAAATAATCAGACCTAATATGGTGAAAATAGCGTTGAGGTAGAGTAATATGTTTTTTTTAATTATTGTTTTTATAATAGCTCTATTCATCTATCTGATTTATACAAGGCCGGTTAAGCTGGAGTTCCGCTTAAGCAGCGGCGAAATGGATATGAAGCTATATGCTTCGTGGCTCACAATCTTTAAAATTACCGCGGAGCGAATGAATTTTCGCACGCATATCGCCGTCCATGCTTTCAAGTTAAGGCTGTATTCCGGGTTTATCAAAAAGGCCGGCAGGAGTTTTAACACCGATATATTAAGGGCGCTCAGCCTCAGCGACACGGAGCTGAAAACCCGGTACGGCTTAAACGAGCCGCACATCACGGGTATTCTGTTCGGGACTTTAAGCGCCATCGGCTCGATGGCGGGCATCGAAAGGTTTGAGCAGCACACCGAGTTCATAACCGCGGACGAATACCTGGAGATTGAGGGGAGCTCGGAGCTTAATATCGGCAAAACCGTAACGAATTATTTAAGGTTAAAATCAAAGGAGAGAAAGAGGAGAAAATACCATGGATCAATTAGTTTTGAATAATAATATCGATTCGCTTTTCCACACTCTTGAGAATCTGACCCAGAAGGAGGGCATAATAGGAAAGGCGGTAACCCATGGGGATAAGACCTTCCTGCCGGTGGTCTCGATAACCGTGGGCTACGGCAGCGGCAGCGCGTCTATGGGCAAGGGCCAGCAGAGCTCTTCGACGTATACAAGCACCTCAAGCTCAAGCCAGAGCCAGAGCCCGGGAACCGGCGCGCTTGGACTTGGCGCCAAGATATGCACGGACGCCGTTATCGTAATCGACAACCAGAACAACCAAAGCGTGACAATGCTGCCTGTTAGCTCGGCCGCGGGTTCGCTTATGGACAAAATCCCGCAGATTATCTCCGGCATGAATCAGAACAAGCAGCAAAGTCAAAGCAGCAGCCCGAGCCAATCATAAAATCCAGTAAGTTTCGAGGAGAAAACGAGGTTTTAAAATATGGATAGAATTTCGCTTGTACTTGTCATAATAGGTGCCCTGAACTGGGGCAGCATCGGTCTTTTCGGCTTTGACTTCATCGGCGCGCTCTTCGGCGGACAGCTCTCGTCCGTGAGCAGAGTTATTTTCGCCATTGTCGGCCTTGCCGGCCTCTGGTGCATCACCCTGCTCTTCCGCAGACGCGAGGTTACGAGAAGAAGCCACGAGTAAAAATTAGGACAAAATTAAGAAAGCACAACGGAAGGCTTCGTTGTGCTTTCAACTGTTGACGAAAGCCGCTTTTGGGATGCCCAAAGGCGGCTTTGAACATCAATTTTTATCAATCAGATCCTCGAACCTGCCCTGATAAAGTATCTCGAGGTTGTGCTTCGGCGGGCCTTCAAGAAGCTTGCCCTCGGTGTTGTACCTTCCGCCGTGTGCCGGGCAGTCCCAGGTCTTTTCGGCAGAGTTGAAGTTGAGCTCCGTTTTCATATGCGTGCACGTGATGTCAATTATAGTGACGCGGTCGTCAAAGTCACGGTATATCCCGGCCTTCTGGCCCTCAAACCTTATAACACGCCCTTCACCGCGCTGAAGGCCGCTTAAGTCCTCAGTGCCCTCAAGCTTTGACTTAATAAGCTCCCCAATGGGCGTAAATACCTCCGCAATTGTTTTAAGGGGCGATGTCAGTATGTCGCTGCGGCTTCTCGAGTAAAGTCCCTCGTAGTTGCAGTTTCCGCTTGAAATAAGGTCCGAAATCATCATTCCCGCGAGAGTGCCGTTGCTTAGCCCCCATTTCCCGTAGCCCGAGGCGACATAGATATTGCTGTCATCAGAAATGCAGCCGATATACGGAACCTGATCGGGCGTGTCATAGTCCTGGGCGGACCATCTTGCGAGGACCTCGTCCACGCCCGCTATATCCGAGGCAAAGGTTATAAGCCTTTCAAAGTGCTTTTCCATGTCCTCCTCTCCGCGCCCGGTCGCGTGGTTTTCTCCGACGACTATGAGCACGGGCGCGCCATTTTCCATGTGGGTTCTGATTGAACGCGTCGGCTCCCCGGTGTTTATGAAGCTGCCCTCCGGCCAGTTTTTCTTCGGCCTTACGGCTACACCGTAGGAGCGCTTTGCGTAAAGGCGGGCGAAAAACAGGTTCGGGCCGTCGTATATCGGGTACTGTGTGGCCATGACAAGGTGCCTTGCCTTGACTGTAATGTTGTTTTCGCAATAAACGGTTTTAATATCGCCGTCCTCGACCTTAACAGCCTTGGTGCTGCAGTGGATTTTTGCGCCCCTCGCTACCGCCGACTTGGCAAGCGCGGTTACATATCTGACGGGGTGGAAGACAAGCTGGTCTTTAAAGCCGAGCATGCCGAAGTTGCCGGCGGGAAAACCGGGCTTTATTATCATTTCAGCCTCAATTCCGAGCCTTTTTGCGGTTTCATACTCCTTTTCAACGAGGGACCTGTCATCTATGGTCGAGGCATAGACATAGGCTGTGTTGCACATAAGCTGGCAGTCAATGTTTTCGTGGTTGACGGCATCCTTTACGAAATTAAGGGCGCTGTTTTGAGACTCGGCGTAGAGGGCGGCGGCCTCGTCCCCGTATTTGCGGGCTATGCCTGAGTATATTATCCCGTGCTGGATTGTGACCTTGCCGGTTGTGTTTCCGGTCGTGCCGTCGCACAAATCACCCGCTTCTAGCAGGACGGAGCTTATGCCCTTTTTGGCAAGGCAGTACGCGCAGGTGACGCCGCTTATGCCTCCCCCGATTATGAGAATGTCCGTTTCCAAATCGCGCTTGAGCGGGGGATAGGCTGTCTTTTCCGCTGTCTTGTTCCAATAGGATAGGTTTCGGTTCTCCATTATTTACCTCCAAACCGGCGTCAAACTTTCATGCAGATATTATTTACAAAGGAGGGAAAAATATTATAGGCGCAACAACAATTTGAGGCCGTAGTACGGATTGTCTAAAAAACATTGCCCGGCAACTAATAAGCGCGGCGCTTTCGCACGATACTAAATCTGCGGCGGTTTGCGCAAAAAAACAATAAGTGAGTGAATGTTATGGAAGAGAAGAAAAAACGCAAAATAGTGGACGGAACCCTCGACCAGTATTACAACAACGACATGGGCTCCGTGGCTTCGGCCACGACCTACACGGGCCTTACGCCGACTCCTCCACACTCGGACGACGAGGCGCTGTCCTACGCCATGCTCTATATCTACCCCCACGAAAACAAAGAGAAGCGGGACGGGAAGAGAAAAACGGATAAGAAAAAGGCATAGCAAAAACAAAAAACGGCTGCGGCAGATCCCTGCCGCAGCCAATTTATATAAACCATTATTTTGCTTTTTGCTCCGCGCGTTACCGGTTTTGCGCTTTTAAGCCACCCGGCCCGAGCTTTTAAGTCTCAGACTACTTTGCCGCATTTGCGGCGACATGTACGGCGTCCCAGACCGTGGAGAAGGGAGGGGCGTAGCAGAGGTCGAGCATACCTAAGCCTTCGGTCGTCATGCCGTTTGCTATGGCGGCGGCAAAAATGTTTATTCTAAGTACCGTACCCTTGGGTCCCGCGGCCTGAGCGCCGAGTATGCGCTTGCTTTCGCGCTCGTAAATTAGCTTAATGGTAATTTTCTCGGAGCCTGGGTAATAATGCGGGACGCTGTTCGCCTCGACGACGACCGGCTTGGCGTCAAATCCGTAAGACACCGCCTCCGCCTCCGAAAGCCCGGCGCGCGCAAGCTCCTTCTCTCCGACCTTTACGGCGGCGCAGCCGAGTGTACCGGGGAATTTTACATGGCCGCCGTTTAAGTTTGAAGCCACCATCCTGCCGGCCTTGTTTGCGGTGGTGGCAAGCGGGATATAGACGTTTCGCTTTAATACCATGTGGTAAATTTCTGCGCAGTCGCCCGCGGCATAGATGTCCGGGACGTTAGTCCGCATCTCCCTGTCGACGATTACGGCGCCGTTTTTGGCAAGCTCTATTCCCGAGCCGTCCAGGAACTCGGTTGCCGGCCTAACTCCAAGAGCGAGCAGCACCAAGTCGGCCTTATATGCGCCCTTGTCTGTTTGGACTTCCAGGGAAGTCCCTGCGTGCCTTATTTGAGTTAACTGCTCGCTCAGCTTAATCTCAGCTCCCAGGCGCTCAAGCTCCTTTAGCGCAATGGCCGATATTTCCAAGTCGAAGTTTTTAAGGAGCCTGTCCGGGCGCTGTATTATTGTGACCTTCTTTCAGACGGAGGCGAGGGTTTCGGCAACCTCCACGCCTATATAGCCCCCGCCCGCGATAAGGACGCTATTAACGCCCGGGAGAACGCTTTTTAGCTTTATACCGTCATCTATTGTTTTGAGCCTTAGAACGTTTTCAAGTCCGATGCCGGGGATTTCGGGAATGACGGGGCGGGCTCCGGTTGCGATGAGAAGATTGTCATAGGTATCAAAAAACTCATCTCCCGTGTCGAGGTTTTTTACAAGAACAGTTTTGTCCCCGGGGTTTACCTTGAGCACCTCGTGCCTGAGCTTCGGGTATATCTCAGAGGCCTCAAAATCCGCCGGGGTCCTCTGAATAAGCCGGTCTATGCTTCTGTCCTCATATGCAGCGCTGTAGGGAAGGCCGCAGCTTGAATAGGAGAGGTAGCTGCCCTTTTCGTAGACCCTAATTTCGGCGGTTTTATTCAGCCTTCGCAGTTTTGCCGCCGACGACATCCCGGCGGCGTCCCCGCCGATAATCACAGTTTTCATAGAACCAACCTTTCTCTTGATTAGTTGCGCACCTTGTACCCGTGCTTACAGCTATATTTGATTATAGCATGTTTATACGGCGCTGCACATATTCTCATTCGGCGCAGTAGACTGCAATCGCCTTTGACATAAACTCCGCGGTGCCCTCGCCGTAGGCGTCGATGTTTTTTCTAAAGCGCTCGTCGCAGGTATACATAGCTCCGAGGCCGGAGAGGATTTCCTTTGTGCATGTGTAGTAGTATGCCGTTATATGGTCCTGCCACTTCTTAACGAGCGCCTGTGCCTTCTCGCTCTCCGGCTCAAGGTGCCTTATTTCGGCAAAGCCGCGGAATATATCGGCGGCCTCGCTTCCCAGCGCTTTCCACTGCTCGGCCGTGTAGCTTGCGGTTTTCTTCTCACTTTCCCTGTAAGCATCGGTGTTTCCTCAGCGCTCCCTGACCTCCTCTGCGTACTTTCTCTTGTGTTCTTCGATTTCGGACGTGTCAAATTCTTTAAAGCTCATTTCTGCATCTCCTTTAATCGTTTTTTGAATTAGCTCAATCAGCCTGTCGAGCCTCTGCCTTTTCTTCAGCAGGAGCTCCTTCTGCTTTTTTAGCGCTTCATGCCTGTCGTAATTGGGGCTTTGCATGATTTTCCTGATTTCGTCAAGCGAAAAATCAAGCTCCCTGAAAAAGAGAATCTGCTGCAGCTTTTCAAGAGCGGTATCGTCGTAGAGGCGATACCCCGAGTCTGTGATTTCGGCGGGGCTGAGCAGCCCTATTTCGTCGTAGTAGTGCAAGGCCCTAACCGTTACACCAGCGAGTTTTGCCACCTCGTTTACTTTAAGCACCTGCATTCCTCCCCTTAAACTCTGCCCGGGCATTGATTACATGCCTATCATAAACTATTACGTAACGTGAGAGTCAATAGTTTTTGAAAAATATTTTGGATTATCGGCCTTGTGCAAAAAGAAGTTTTGACAAAGCATAGGCAAGGTATTAAAATATTACTCAATTAATTTTTTAGGAGAGAATTTATGTCCATATATGATTTGCCCAGGGGTTACAGACCCACGATGTCCATACTTGAGACGGAAGTAGCGATAAAAAAGGTGAAGGATTTTTTCGAGCGCGGGCTTGCCGATGCGCTGAGCCTCACAAGAGTCTCCGCCCCTCTGTTTGTGCGCCCAGAGACGGGGCTCAACGACAACCTAAACGGCACGGAGCGCCCCGTATCCTTCGATGTGAAGGGCATCGGCCATGCCACCGCCGAAATAGTGCACTCGCTTGCCAAGTGGAAACGCATGGCGCTGAAAAAGTACGGGGTCAGAAACGGCGAAGGCATTTATGCCGACATGAACGCTATACGCAGGGATGAGGAGCTCGACAATCTCCACTCAATATATGTCGACCAGTGGGACTGGGAGAGAATTATCGAGAAAAAGGACAGGAACATCGGCTTTTTAAAGGACACCGTGAGGAAAATCTACAGGGTTTTCCTGGACACACAGGACTATATATGCAGTGAGTATCCTAAGCTTGAAAGGTATCTGCCCGAGGATATATTCTTCATTACGTCTCAGGAGCTTGAGGATATGTATCCTGAGCTTGACCCCAAGGAAAGGGAGGACAAAATAGCCGAGGAGAAGAAGGCTGTTTTCATAATGCAGATAGGCCACAATCTGAAATCGGGCATAAAGCACGACGGAAGGGCCCCGGACTATGACGACTGGGAGCTCAACGGCGACATCATATTCTGGTATCCGGTTCTCGGCAGGGCATTTGAGGTGTCGTCAATGGGCATAAGAGTGGACGAGGTCTCCCTTGTAAAGCAGCTTAAGCTCGCCGGCTGCGAGGAGCGCATGGAGCTGCCCTTCCATAGGGATGTGCTCGAAGGCAGGCTCCCCTATTCGATAGGCGGCGGAATCGGACAGTCGAGAATGTGCATGTTCTTCCTCGGCAAGGCCCATGTCGGCGAGGTGCAGGCTTCCATATGGCCGGACGATATGCTACTGGCCTGCGAGGCAGCGAACATAAAGCTTCTGTAAAATAAATTACCCTGCTTCATATTGAGGCAGGGTAATTTTGATTATCAGATATTTCAGTGCATGGGGTTTTCCTTGACGACGTTGAGCGCCTTTATAACCTCGACCTGGACGGAAGTCTGATATTCCAGATTGCTCGCAGCGAGCAGGGCCATGAGGGCTCCCTTGGTTGTCGTGACATATTTCGCGGGCAGGGCGTTTAAGGCTATCGCGCACGCGTTGAGGCGGCATTTTTCGCAACTGCACATATCGAGCGATTTGATAGCTGAATCAACCTTTTCCCGCACAAGCTCCTCGAGGACATTTACGAGTACCATGCTCTCGTCATCCCGAGTGATTTTTTCGATATTCATACTTGACCTCCGATTCACGCCTGATTTTATCATACTTAATATCTATCAGCCAAAACAGAGCTTAAATTCAGCCAAACGGCCTTTTTCTTATTTTAACATAAATAAGGCTCAGAAGAAATACTGTTCCGCCGTACCCTACAAGAGGATATAAATATTTGACCATATTTGAAAATCCGAGCTGGCTTGCAAGCAGTGCTACTGATGACGATACAAGTATAAGCGATTTTTCTCCAATGTCAACCTTTTTTATGCCGCCTATTCTGGAAACAAAGCCGTACAGGGAACCTACGGCGGTTGTGTATATTTCGCAAACGAGTATGACGGCGTATATGCTCCTGACCGCTTCCGATATGCGGCCTGCTATGAATATCATCGGCACCTCAAGGCGGCTTACCTCCGAGTAGTTTACAGTCAGGGCAAGGTGTATCATAAAAGAAGCAAGCCCGAGACCCATACCGCCGAGTATAGCGCCGTATTTTATCGCTTTTCTGTCCCCTGTGTTCATGCCGAGCGGGCCGAGTATTGAGGCGGAGATAATAATATTGTACGAGACATATACTACGGCGGACATAAGCCAGCCGGATAAAAGCCCGCCGCCCGTACCACCGTGATAGCTGAAGAATACGGCCGGAGGAGAGGCAGCGATGGAATAGAGGCTGATGCCGACGACGGATATGAGAAGCAGAGGTACCACAAAGCTGATTGAGTTTACAACGCCCCTTATTCCGCTCATCACAGTAAGAGCCGTAAAAGCGCACATAACGAGATTGCCCGCAAGGCTCGGGAGATTGAGCTGCTCCTTAAAAAGCGCCCCGGTTCCCGCTATCATTGCCGTGAGCGAACCGAACAGGAAGAACGAAATGAGCAAATCCATGAAGAACCCCAGAAACCTTCCGCCCGCATAGCGTATGATTTCAAGGTGCGAGCTCGCTTTGAGCTCTCTGCCCAAATCCATAATGATAAATCCAAACAGGATAAACAGTGCTGTGGCAAGCAGTATGCCCGCAACGCCCATCGGGCCGAACCTTACAAAAAACTGCAGCATTTCCTGACCGGTGGCAAAGCCCGCGCCGACCACCACCCCTATATATGTAGCCGCAGCCTTTGCGGCAGGGATACGCTTATTTTCCATATTTTCCTCCCTGTGAAGAGTCTTATTCTTAAAGGGGGTCACAAAACCATTATGATATGCCGAAAGGGCGGGGCTTGCAGGCTTGCCCGCGATTTCGGATTGGACTACCCTATACTCAACAATATTCAGCTTATAAGCAATTATGTTTATCAGCTCACAATAGAGCAAAAAGGCCGGTCCGATTTCTCGGACCGGCCTTTTTGAAAGTGGGGGATTTTAAGCGTTGTCTGCACTATATACAATCCTGCCGTCGATTATGGTGTGAAGGCAATTTGAGAAGGTTTCCATCGGATTGCCGTCAAAGATTGCGATGTCGGCGTCCTTGCCGGCTTCGAGGCTGCCCACCCGGGATGCGACATTGCAAATCTCGGCGGCGTTTATTGTTATCGCCTTAAGGCCTTCCTCAACTCCGAGGCCTTCCTTCGCCGCTATTCCCGCGCACAGGGGCAGGCACTGAATAAGCGACACCGGGTGGTCGGTCGTTATCGCGACCTTTACCCCGGCCCTCGCGAGCACCCCTGCCGTTTTAAAGTCGAGGTACTGGGTTTCCGTCTTGTTCCTTGAGGCAAGGCTCGGCCCGACGATTGCGGGAAAGCCCGAGGCCTTTATCTCATCGGCGATCAGGTGCCCCTCGGTGCAGTGGTCCAGTGTAAGGTCTAAATCAAAAAGCTTTGCAATTCTGATTGCCGTTAATATATCGTCCACCCTGTGGACATGGGCCTTGAGCGGAATCTCTTTCCCCAGAACTGGCAGCCAGCACTCTTTTCTGAAGTCCTCCTCAAAACTCTCTCCGCTCTCCAAGGCCGCCTTTTTGCTCTCCGAATATTGCCTCGCCTCAAAAAGCTCCTCCCTTAGCATCGCGGCTATAGTCATCCTGGAGGAAGGCATCTGGTTGTTGCCGCCGTAATTTGTCTTTGGGTTTTCCCCAAAGGCGACCTTCATGGCCGCCGGCTCCAAAACCACCATGTCGTCAATGCATCTCCCGTTTGTCTTTATGAAGACAAACTGCCCGCCGACAACGTTCGAGCTGCCGGGGCCCACCATCACCGAGGTTATGCCGGCTTTTATCGCGCTGTGGAAAGCCGCGTCCATGGGATTTATAGCGTCAAGCGCCTTTATATAAGGGGTTATCGGCTCGGTCATCTCGTTGGAATTGTCCCCGACCTTGCCCTTTTTCTCCTCAAACAAGCCTATATGGCTGTGCGCGTCGATGAGACCCGGCAGGACCCAGGCGCCCTTTACGTCGAGCACGACACCGTCGGAATTTTCCCTTTCTTCAATTTTATCGGCTATTTTTTTGATTTTCCCGTTTTCGCATAAAAGGCAGGCGGATTCGTAGGTAATTCCGGCCATTGTAAAGATTTTTCCATTTCTTATTAAAATACCGACCACTACCTCCCGACTATTTCGACGTATATATTTCCCAATAAGAGAAATAATAAACGCAGCCCGAAAGGAGGGTTAAAGAAATGTCGGACAACCGCAACAACCAGAAAAACCGCAATAACGACAACCGCAATAACCAAAACAACCGCAACAACAACGAGAACAATCGCAACAACCAGAACAACCAGAACAATCAGAGCAACCGCAACAACCAGAACAAAAACTAAAGAAAGCCCCGGTTTTTCTGACAATAACCTCCATATCCCGTGGAGGTTATTGTCATTCTGGCGGCAGTTGCGCGGCCGCCTGTGCCGCCTATACTTTGCCGCGGCGGTGGCCCGACTTCGCCTCCTGCCGGCAGCGGCATTATTGTTCCCTTAAAAAGCAAGACTGCATGGAGTAAAGACTGGAAGATAACGAACATTTTAAATAGGGAGGGGAGCATAGGTTTTTTCTGCCCTTGCAGCTTATTTCGTCCCGAATGCTAAAGATACTCAGCTCAGCATATGGTCCCGCCGCCGACGACTGTGTCCCCGTCGTACAAGACGACAGCCTGACCCTTTGCGATTGCGCGCTGCGGCTCGTCAAAGACAAGGTGGATGCTCTTCCCGCCGCCCGGATAGGCGGTCGCCCATTGCTCCATATGGTTGTACCGCACCTTTGCCCTGACGCGCAGCTTTTGAGGGGGCTCATCATAAGTTATCCAGTTAAAGTCGCTTGCGTCCAGCTCCCTGGAAAAGAGCTCCTCGTTTTTGCCGAGCGTAACGGTGTTGTCGCCGGAATTTATTTTGCACACATACATCGGGTCCGGGAGCGAGAGCCCGAGGCCTTTCCTCTGCCCGACGGTGTATCGTATGATGCCCCTGTGCTCGCCTAGAACCCTTCCCTCACGGTCAACAAACTTGCCGTGCGGATATGTCTTGCCCGTGAGGTTTTCAATCGCCTGCGCGTAGTCGCCGCCCGGCACAAAGCAGATGTCCTGGCTCTCACGCTTGCGCGCGTTTGCCAAACCGCGCGACAGCGCGATTTCCCGGACTTCTTCCTTGCGCAGGCAGCCGAGGGGCAGCTCCATTCGGGCAAGCTGCTCCTGAGTCAGAAAGTACAGGACGTAGCTCTGGTCCTTCTTTTCGTCAACAGCATTTTTCAGGAGATAACGCCCGTTTTCCAGCTCTATCCGGGCGTAGTGGCCGGTCACGACGCAGTCGCAGCCGAGCATTTCGGCTCGCTGAAATAGTTTTCCGAACTTCATAAAGCGGTTGCAGTCTATGCAGGGGTTGGGCGTTTTCCCGCTTTCATAGGCCGAAATGAAGCGCTCTATGACCTGTGACCTGAAATCCTCGGTGAAGTTAAAAACATAGTGCGGTATGCCGAAGCTGAAGGCTACGCTCCGCGCATCCTCCACATCCTCGAGTGAGCAACAGGTCCTTTCGTTTGAAATGCCGGCCTCCTCGTTGGTGAAAAGACGCATTGTGCAGCCTATGCACTCGTAGCCCTTTTCCTGCATCAGCAGGGCTGCGACACTCGAATCCACGCCGCCGCTCATGGCTATCAGCGCTTTTCTTTTGGAGCCGGCAGCCTTTGGGGTCTCACTGTATGCCATAGATACTTTCCTTTTTGCAAATCTAACATACTTAAGCGTTCCAGACGGGGGAGAAGCCGCGCAGGTAGGAGACAAGCTCCGGAACGACCTTTAATATATAATCCACTTCTTCTTCAGTGTTATACCTGCCGAGCGAAAGACGCAGCGAGCCGTGTGCAAGCTCAGGCGGCCTTCCAATTGCAAGCAGCACATGGCTCGGCTCAAGCGAGCCCGATGAGCAGGCAGAGCCGGAGGAGGCGCAGATGCCCTTCTTGTCGAGCAGCAGGATGAGCGCCTCGCCGTCGACACCCTCGAAGCAGAAGCTCACATTTCCGGGGAGCCTCCGCTCGCGCTCGCCGTTCAAAACAGATCCCGACATTCTGGATAGGCCGTCAATCAGACTGTCCCTAAGCGCGGAGACCTTTTTTGAGTTCTCATGTATGTGCTCGCAGGCTTCCTCAAAGGCGGCAGCCATGCCTACGATGGCGGGGACATTCTCCGTACCCGCACGCTTACCGCGCTCCTGGGCGCCGCCCTCAATGATGCTCACTAGCTCCACGCCCTTGCGCGCGTACAGGGCGCCTATGCCCTTCGGGCCGTGAAACTTATGCGCGGAGAGCGAGAGCAGGTCAATGTTTAACTCTTTCACGTCGATTTCCAAATGCCCCGCCGCCTGCACTGCGTCGGTGTGAAACAGCAAATCTCTGGCGCGGCAAATCGCGCCGAGCTCGGAAACGGGCTGAATCGTGCCGATTTCGTTGTTTGCGAACATAAGCGTCACAAGACAGGTGTCCTCACGAATTGCGGCTGCAACATCACCGGGGCTTACTATGCCGCTTTCATCAACGCCGAGCAAGGTGACCTCAAAGCCCTGCTTTTCAAGCCTTTTCAGAGTACTTAGCACCGCGTGGTGCTCAATCGCGCTTGAAACAATGTGCTTTTTGCCCTTCTTCTCGCCGATAAGGGCGGCTGAGATTATGGCCTGGTTGTTGGATTCGCTCCCGCCGGAAGTAAAGGTAATCTCCCGCGCCTCGCAATTAAGCTGCCTTGCCATGGTTTCCCTTGCCACCAGAACCGCCCTCGCCGCCTCCTGCCCGATTGAATAGAGGCTGGAGGGGTTGCCGTAGACTTCTTCAAAGTAGGGCTTCATGGCGTCAATCGCTTTTCGGCTCATCTTTGTGGTCGCGGCGTTGTCTGCATACACTCTCACCATGTCTTAACACTTCCTTTGGCTATAAGCAAGGCGGGGCGGAAGGCCCAAAGCCTTTCGCCCGCCTGATTAAACTGCCTTGAATGCCTGGTCGAGGTCGTAAATCAAATCGTCTATGTGCTCTGTGCCTATGGAAAGGCGGATTGTGTTCGGCTTGATTCCCGAGGAGATGAGCTCCCGCTCGTTCATCTGCGAGTGGGTCGTGCTGGCGGGATGGATAACCAGGGACTTTACGTCAGCTACATTGGCGAGAAGGGAGAAAATCTTCAGCCTGTCGATAAAGGCCTTGGCTTCCCCGGCTCCGCCCTTGATTTCAAAGGTAAATATCGAGCCGCCGCCCCTGGGGAAGTACCTTTTATAGAGCTCGTGATGGGGGCTCTCGGGCAGGGAGGGGTGGTTTACCTTTTCAACCTGGGGGTGGTTTTTCAGGTACTCGACGACCTTGAGGGTGTTTTCCACATGGCGCTCCACCCTGAGAGAGAGCGTCTCAAGCCCCTGCAGGAACAGGAAGGCATTGAAGGGGCTAAGAGCCGCGCCGGTATCGCGAAGCAGGGTCACTCTCGCCTTGATGATATAGGCCGCGGGTCCTGCGACCTCTGCAAAGCGCGCGCCGTGGTAGCTTGCGCTCGGCTCGGTGAGCCCCGGGAACTTACCGGAGGCCACCCAGTCGAACCTACCGCCGTCAATAATTACCCCGCCTATCGAGGTGCCGTGGCCTCCTATGAACTTTGTGGCGGAGTGGATGACGATGTCGGCCCCGTGCTCAAAGGGGCGCAGAAGATAGGGGGTTGCAAAGGTGTTGTCAATGAGGAGCGGGATTCCATGCCTGTGGGCTATGTCCGCGGTCGCCTCGATGTCTATGAGGCTGCAATTAGGATTCCCCAATGTCTCGATAAATATGGCCTTAGTGTTGGGGCGAATCGCACTCTCAAAGCTCCCGGGCAGGTCGGGGTCAACAAAGGTTACTTCAATACCGAAATCCTTGAGGGTATGCTCGAAAAGGTTGTAGGTCCCGCCGTAGAGCGTGTTGGCGGAAACGATATGATCGCCCGAGCGCGCGATGTTCAGTATCGCGTAGGTAACCGCCGCGGAGCCGCTTGAGAGCGCAAGGGCGCCTATGCCCCCCTCAAGCGTCGTCATGCGCTTTTCAAAGACCTCGGTGGTCGGGTTCATTATACGGGTGTAGATATTCCCGGGCTCGGAAAGGCTAAAACGTCCCGCCGCCTGCGCACAGTCAGCAAAAACATAGGACGTGGTCTGGAAAATCGGAACGGCGCGGGCGTCTGTCGCGGGGTCGGGGCTTTCCTGCCCGGCATGCACCTGAAGGGTCTCGAATCTGTACTTTCTCTCCACCATTTTAATCACACTCGACTTTCTCAAAATTTCATACAAATCATATAAACAAAGTATGAAATTAATATAAACTAAGCCGACGCGAAAGTCAATAGGGAAATTGCTAAGATTTAGAAAAAGTTTGGCAGGGGATATTAAGCAGGATTCACAGCCTGGCCCTCTGCCATTCGACGAGGTCGGCCAGAGTGACATTGTCGATAACGGAGCTGATGGCCTCGTAAAGCCTCTTCCAGAGCTCCAAGGTCGCGCAGCTGTCGCGGCGGGGACACTCGTTGGGCTCGTCCTCCATGCATGCCACGGGGACAAGGCTGCCTTCAATCGAGCGCAGAATCATCCCGACCGTGTATTCTTCGGGTGGGCGCGCGAGCTTATAGCCGCCCTGCGGGCCGCGAATGCTCTTTACAAAACCCGCCCGGTTTAAGGTGGTTATAATCTGCTCCATATATTTTACGGATATTTCCTGGCGCTCGGCGATATTCTTTATTGTTACGTACTGGTCCTGGTCGGCAAGCGCCAAATCAAGCATGAGTCGCAGCGCGTAACGTCCCCTGGTTGAAATCTTCATATGATCACATCCTAAAGCTATTGTTCTTCTATAATATCATATGAATAGTATGAATTCAATCGCTTTCAGCGCGAAGAAAAAGGAGCCGCCTTAAAAACGGCTCCTGTGTATGCTTGGGTGTTATTCGGAGAAGAGGGGGGTGGACAGGTAGCGCTCGCCGGTGTCGGGCAGGATTGCAACGATTGTCTTTCCGGCATTTTCGGGCCGCTTGGCAAGCTCGGTCGCTGCCCAGGTCGCGGCGCCGGAAGATATGCCGACCAAGAGCCCCTCGGTTTTGGAAAGCTCGCGCGCCGCCCAGAACGCGTCCTCGTTTGCCACCCTTATGACTTCGCTGTAAATCTTCGTGTTCAGAACTTCGGGGACAAAGCCGGCGCCGATGCCCTGAATCTTGTGCGCCCCGGGTTTTCCGCCGGAAAGCACGGGGGATGCGTCCGGCTCAACTGCTACAATTTTTATGTTCGGGTTTTTGGACCTCAGATACTCGCCAGCGCCGGTAATCGTTCCGCCCGTTCCGACGCCCGAGACGAAAATATCCACCTTGCCGCCCGTGTCCTCCCAGATTTCAGGTCCCGTTGTCTCCCTGTGAATTTTGGGGTTCGCCGGGTTTATAAACTGGCCGGGAATGAAGGAGTTCGGGATTTCCTTTGCAAGTTCCTCGGCCTTTGCAATCGCGCCGGCCATACCCTTAGCGCCCTCGGTGAGGACGAGCTCAGCTCCGTAAGCCTTCAGAAGATTTCTGCGCTCTATGCTCATCGTCTCAGGCATGGTGAGGATAATCCTGTAGCCGTGCGCCGCTGCCACCGAGGCAAGGCCGATGCCGGTGTTGCCGCTTGTCGGCTCGATAATCACCGAATCCGGACTTAGAAGCCCCTTAGCTTCGGCGTCTTCAATCATCGCCTTGGCAATTCGGTCCTTGACGCTGCCCGCGGGGTTGAAGTACTCAAGCTTTCCTATGACCGTTGCGCCGAGGCCGTGCTTCTTACCGTAGTTTGACAGTTCAAGCAGGGGCGTCCTGCCTATGAGGTCGGTCAGGCTCTTGTAAATCTTCGACATGATTTTTACCTCCATATAGTTGTGGAATATTGACTACTATAATTCATATATGTTTGATATGATATTACCATCATACTGCATCTGCTAAACTTTGTCAATAGGTTTTTAAAAATATTATTTCGATATGAATTCAGAACTATTGACAAACACTGGATTTTAGCCTATGATATGAATACATATTAATCATGTATGAAATGAGGAGTTTGTTTATGAGAATCTCCGCTAAGGGGCGTTACGCGCTGGCGGCTGCCATAAGTATGGCGCAGCAGCATGGTACCGGCGAATATATTACAGTTATAAGTATTTCAGAAAAGCTTGGAATATCAAAAATCTATCTGGAGCAGGTTTTTTCGCTGCTAAAGCGCGCGGGGCTTGTCACCTCGGTCAAGGGTGCGCAGGGCGGCTACCAGCTCTCACGAATGCCAGGGCAGATCACCGCGCTGGACCTGCTTATGGCCGTGGAAACCTCGCTGTTTGAACAGGCGGAGGGCACGGTGGGCGAAAAGGCGCCGGATATTGATGAGGCTATGCGCGTGGCTGTTTTCGAAAGGCTGGACAATGCAGTTAAGAAAGTCTTGTCACAAATCAACCTGGAGGACTTGGTCTCCGAAGCTGAAAAGCACAAGGGAGAACAGGCGATGATGTTCTATATATAAATAGAAAAGATGGGGGAGTAAGTATGAATTTTGACACCCTCTGCATACACGGAAGCGAGGTAAAGTATGACAGGACGGGCGCCGTGAGCGTCCCGATTTTCCAGTCCTCAACCTTTGTGCACCCGGGGGTGGGGCAGAGCACCGGCTACGACTATTCAAGAGTGCAAAACCCCACGCGGGAGCACCTTGAAAGGACGCTCACCAGGCTCGAAAACGGTGTTGACGCGCTCGCCTTTTCAAGCGGCATGGCGGCGCTTACTGCGCTTATGGAGCTTTTTTCCCCGGGAGACCATATCATAGCTTCCGACGACCTCTACGGCGGCTCCCGGCGGCTGTTTGACAACATCTCCGGGAAAAACGGGCTGGAGTTTGACTTTGTAAATACCTCGGATATTGATAAAATCGAGGAGAGCATAAGGACTGAAACCAAGGCCGTCTTTGTTGAGACGCCGACAAATCCCCTGATGCAGGTCACCGACATTGCCGAGGTCTCGCAGCTTTGCAAAGAGCTGGGTTTGCTTCTGATTGTGGACAACACTTTTTTAACGCCCTATTTTCAGAGGCCTCTGGATATGGGCGCCGACATAGTGCTTCACAGCGGGACGAAGTACCTTTGCGGGCACAACGACACGCTCGCCGGTTTCCTGGTCGTATCTGACTTAGGGCTCTCTGAACGGCTGCGCTTTATATACAAGACCACGGGCGCCTGCCTTTCGCCCTTTGACAGCTGGCTCTTAATCCGCGGGCTTAAGACGCTGCCCATACGCATACAGCGTCAGCAGGAGAGCGCGATTAAGATTGCCCAGTGGCTCTGCGGGCATGAAAAGGTCAGGGCGGTCCACTATGTCGGGCTCCCTTCCCACCCCAATTACGGCGTGTCGGTCAGGCAGGCAAGCGGCTTCGGGGCCATGATTTCCTTTGAGCTGGACTCGGAGAGGACAGCCCTCGGGCTTTTGGAGAACGTGAAGATAATTCAGTACGCGGAGAGCCTCGGCGGGGCGGAGAGCCTGATTACCTATCCCATGCACCAGACTCACGCGGACCTGCCGCCGGAACTGCGCAAATTAAAGGGGATAAACGAGACTTTGCTCCGCCTCTCCGTAGGGCTTGAGTGCACCGAGGACCTGATTGCGGATTTGGAGCAGGCCATGGAGGTAAGCTGAGATGTCATATTCTTTTGATACATTAATCGAGCGGCGCGGTACAGACTCACTAAAATATGACTTCGCCGCCATAAGAGGGAAGCCGGAGGGGATTCTTCCTCTCTGGGTGGCGGACATGGATTTTCGCTCCCCTCCGCAGGCGATAGAGGCGCTTGAAGAGAGGTGCCGCCACGGCATTTTCGGGTACAGCGACGCTTTGGGCGAGGGCTATTTTAACGCGCTTTCCAAATGGTACTCGGAGCGATTCGGCTGGCGGCTTTCTCCCGAGTGGCTTATAAAAACCCCCGGCGTAGTTTATGCAATCTGCGCCGCAATCCGCGCCCTTACTAAAGAGGGCGAGGCGGTGCTTATACAGCAGCCGGTCTATTACCACTTTTCCGAGTCGGTCGTCGAAAACGGGCGCAGGCTTGTGGTCAACGAGCTTGTTTACAGCGACGGGAAGTATTCTATTGACCTTGAGGACTTTGAGGAGAAGATAAAAAGAGAAAAGGTTAAGCTTTTTATCCTCTGCAGCCCGCACAATCCGGTCGGGCGAGTGTGGAAGCTTGATGAGCTTGCCGCCATGGGTGAAATCTGCCTCAGGCACGGGGTTAAGGTAGTCTCCGACGAAATTCACGCTGATTTCGTATATCCCGGGAACCGCCACAAGGTTTTCGCGGATTTAAGCCCGGAGCTTGAGGACATTACGATTACATGCACGGCCCCCACCAAGACCTTTAATCTCGCGGGGCTCCAGATTTCCAACATTTTTATTTCAAACCCGGAGCTGGGGCGCCGCTTTAAGCAGGAGGTAATCAAAACCGGCTACAGCCAGCCCAATATCATGGGGCTTGTGGCCTGCAGAGCTGTCTATGAGCACGGGGCAAGCTGGCTCGCCGAGCTTATGGAATACCTCGGCGGAAACCTTAATTTTGTACGCCGGTTTCTCGCAAAAGAGCTGCCGCAGATACGCCTTGTGGAGCCCGAAGGCACATACCTCCTTTGGCTTGATTTCAAGGCGCTGGGGCTTACCGATCGCGAGCTTGACGAATTGTTAGTCCATAAGGCGGGACTGTGGCTCGACGCGGGCACGGTGTTCGGCGCGGGCGGCACGGGCTTTCAGCGCATAAACACAGCCTGTCCGCGCTCCATCCTGGAGAGGGCGATGAGGCAGCTTCGAGACGCGGTGAGGTCAATTTGACCTGCTCAGGCGGAAAACAAGGGCAAAATACTAATTAATCAAAGGCCGTTTCAAAATGCTTTTTGCGTTTTGAAACGGCCTTTCTCAACTTGATTTTGTGCGCGATGGGAAGCGCTCCCAGGCGTTTGGCTAGCGCACTTCTTCCAATAGACGTATGTAGTGGTTTGCTTCGCGCAAAACGTGGTCGGCCAAGAGCGGCAGGATGATTGAGCGAATCTGGCATTCGGCTATGCCCTTAGTCCCTGCGGCCTTGAAGTCCCGATAGCGCTTTGTGTCAGAGAGCGTCTCGTCGGTGATGGAAGCGAGCACGGTGTCGTTTGCCTCCAGGGTTTTCCTTATAAGCTCGTTGTATTCGGCGGCAAAGTTGTTGGCGGTATTTATCAGCTCGCCCTCCGTGGGGTCCAGCAGTCCGCGGATGAACAGCGCGTGCTCAAGCATGATTCGGTTCCAGAACAGCTCCATGGCCTTTACGTCCTGATTTATCCCGCGGCCGCTTTCCAGCAGGGTCAGATTGTCGCGGTAGAGGATGGCCTCGCGGCGGATGTGGTCAATCAGCAGCGGGTAATTGAGTGTGAACATGCTGCATGAGAGCATATTGTTCAGGACTTCCGTCTTGAAATCGATAAAAGCGTTTAATAACTGTATGGCTCCGGCGTTGAGCTCCCGGACGGTTCGGGCAAGCTCGGGCGTTACGTTCGGGTTTACGCCGCCGCGCAGCCTTGCCGTCTGAACCGTCAGGCTCTGGTTAATCATGATGCCGGTAAAGCTCTGCGTCTGCCTCTCTGCTCCCAGCGTGTAGTCCGTGACAAGCTCGCCGGAGCGCAAAACGTTTGCACCGACGATGCCGCCGCTTAAGTTTATCGCGTTTTGCAGGAGTTTCTCAAACTCGGTTTTGAACTGGTCGGCTGTTCTGGCGTAAGAGGCGTTCTGCGGCGTGAAGCCTGCCTCCAGAAACAGCGCGTGCTCCTTCATAATGCGCCCAAAATACAGATGGAGCTGCAGGGAATCAATTACAAATTCCTGTGTAGTCATCTCCTGACCTCCTAAAAACCGCGGAACGGGCCGCGCCGTCTGCCGAGCAGCTCACGCAGCAGCAAGATGCGGATAATATCCCTAAGTGTGTTTCGGTTGTGATACCTGCGCCTGCGCCGCATAAAGGGCAGGCCTCCGAAACCGAACTGAACAGGTATCGCTTCGGGACTGCTGAACTGGTCGTCATCATCGTCCTCATACCATAGGCCGCCGTTTTTGATGATGTTGTCGACTATTATGCCCATGGTATTCGGATTTGGCCTGTAGTTTGCAGCAATCATCTTGTCCGCCACTTCGGATACCAGCGGATATACCTCCCAATAGATTTCCGGGTACAGGCTATCCAGTTCGTCCGACTGCGCGGCGGCCAGAGAGGTCTGCTTCTTGTTCTCTTCCAGAGTCATGGGCATCATCCCCATGTTCTCCTTATCCGAGTAGAATTGCGGGGAAACGAATGCGTTTGAATTGTTGGTCATATGTACCATCCTTGACACCTGATTAGTAGTAGGGTTGCCCCTTACCAGTATATTCCGCGGGAAATCTTTTGCCCTCGCTCCGGATAGCTTGCACCCGGGCTTGGCTAATCCGGTAAATTTGTTAATTTGGGTTAATTGAGAAAATGCATAACTGTTGCGCCGCCACTGCCGCCCTGAAAAACACGGAGAGCATTTAGCTTTTCACTCATTTTGCCCGCAAAACATTAGTTAAATAGCCGGAATAGAAATGCCTCTGTCAAGCGACAGGAAAGCGGGCCTTTGGTTTAGCGATAGAAATGAAAACGGCAGCATAAATCAATCGAACTATGCAGCCGTATTTCTATTTTTTTACCGGAGGAGAGGCCTGAGCTGAGCGCCCCCAAGCTATGCCTTCCTTGATACGCCGGCGATTTGATACCGGCATTTGTGAACTCTATTTCTGACTTATTAAAAAACACTTGACAAATGGAATCAATTATAAGAATATTATCAATATTGAAACTAACAGAGGTGGGGAGCATGGAGCATAAAGTGAATATTATTCTAAACCCCGTCAGGATGCGGATTATCCAGTATGTGGCGCGCAATCAGCCTGCGACTGTCGCGCAAATCGCAAAAGCCCTGCCAGATGTCTCAAAGGCGACTGTCTACCGCCACATGCGCGTTTTGACGGAGAGCGGGATACTGCAAATAGTCGGAGAGGAAAAAATACGCGGCACATTCGAGCAGAGCTATTCGCTTAACCTGGGAAAGGTACGGGCCTCGGGGCAGGAGAGCGCTTCCGAGCTGCGGGCGCTCGTTTATTCCATACTTACAAAACTGATTGAAGACTTTACAAATTACTTCGATAAGGAGCCTGTTGCCCCGGTTGAGGATAAGGTTTTTATAAGCACCAATACGCTCAGCTTAAATGACGGCGAGTTTGACGATTTTACGCAGGAGCTGTTTGCGGTTGTGGAAAAATACAGCCGCCTGCCGGCGAAGCCTGGGGGCAAAACGCGGATGATTACGGTTGTATCGTCGCTGGCGCTAACGGAAGAAACGGGGGGATGAAGCGGTGCTCTCAGGCAATATACGAAAATGGTTTAGCTTAATTGTCGCGGTGGCGCTTTACTATATTATCCACGAGGGCGCGCACTTGGTTGTCGCGCTGCTTTTCGGTACGTTTCAGAGTATCCGCCTTGTCAAATGGGGCCTGGGGGTCCAGATAGTGGCGGACACCGCCCTTATGTCCGGCGGGCAGATATTTGTATTTTGTATCATGGGTATAGCTGCCACATTGATTGCTGGATACATTATGGTGTGGCAAAGAAAGAATATACTAAAATCTAAAAGCCTTGTGCTTCGGGCAATAGCTTACTACGCCACGCTGATTTTTCTCTGCCTCGACCCCTTTTATCTCTCTGTCCTGAGCCATTTCGTCGGGGGAGGGGATTTAAACGGGATAGTGCTAGCAGGCGTGCCGAGGACAGTCGCCGTAATCTTCTTTCTGCTGCTGTTTGCTTTAAACTTATTTTTATTTGCCAAACAGGTCTATCCGTTATATAAGCGCAAATTCTTGGAAGAGCGGTGAAATAAGACAAAGGGGCTTGCCTTTTGGTAGCCCCTTTGTGTTTTGTGCTCTCGATGTTTCCTCAGAAACTTGTCCGGTATAGCGGAATTGCGTTGATTACCGGTTCCTCGTACGGGTGGACCCGCTTTATCGCCTCAATCGTCAACTCGACCTTCTCGCGCAGGCAGGTGACCTCCACCTTAAGCTCCGGTTCCGAGCAGATTTTATTCTCTTCTCCGATGTATGGCCTAGCGCCGGACAGCGGACGCCAGAAGCTTACTACCTCATAGTAGGACATACAGCTGTCATAGTTGCCGATGTGCCCCGCGTCAACGCTCCGCAGTGCCTCCTGCAGGGCCGTAAGATGGCTCGCCGGGATGAATATTTCCAGTTTGCAATAGCGAAAATCGTTCATATCCCCACGCATTCTACCTTCCCTCCGAATTTCAGTATTAAATCGGCTCGTTGAATCGCATCACATTGATGGCAGGGTATAAGACAATTGAGTTATTTTGTACTACTGTTAAATATACATATAATTTTATACCATGGGTGTAATGATTGCAATCTCTGAAAGCCTCACTGACAATGGGGCTTTCCGAAAGGAAAGCCCCATTGTTCTCTCTGAGAACTTAGTTGTGTTCAAGCAGTTTTTTGTTGTAGCTGAAGTATTCAAATATGTAATAACAATTCATTTTAAATGCCATCTAATCTTTTCTAAACCCTTGTATTATCAAGCTTGGCTCTTGGAGCATTACGGCTTTCCGCATATCCGTTTTCACGAACTGCGTCATAGCTGTGCGAGTATGCTGATTGCTATGGGTTTCACTCTCAAAGACGTGCAGGAGTGGTTAGGGCATTCCGATATAAAGATGACTGCAAACATCTACTCACATCTTGATGTCACCCGCAAACAGTCTATTGCAAAGAAGTTGGGCAATCAGATTTCAGCATAAACAGGGGATAGGTAAGGTGTTAGAACAACTGTTAGAACTCGGTGAGATTATGTGTTTTCAGGGTAAAACAAAAAACCCTGTAACCATTGAGATTACAGAGTTTTAGTTGGTGGAGATAAGCGGGATCGAACCGCTGACCTCTTGAATGCCATCGGTTTTGAGGTTCTGGACTCAATGAAAAAAGTTAGAAAACATAGACAAAATAGCACTATTTAGACACATTTTAGGTTCATTCGTTTCAACTGGTACAATGCGTTTTGCCCTGATTCCGGTACAACTCCGGTACGAAGTGTTCCGTGGAAATTTAAAGTGTTCCGCGGTCACCGGAATCTTGTACTCAAAAAATCAGTTGAAAGGAAGACAATTATGAGTTACATCACAGTACAAGAAGCGGCAAAGAAATGGGGTATTTCCGAACGTCTCGTCAGAAGGTATTGTGCCGAAGGACGTATCCCGGACTTGGCACAGTATGACGGTATCTGGCAAATCCCGGAGGATGCCTACAAACCATCACGGATCAAAAAAGACACAGTAAATACGTCTCAGATCCCCCCACTTCTCAAAAATTTGATCAAGCAGCGAGACGGCAGACAGTATCGTGGTCTTTACGACTATATCCAGATTAACATGGTCTACAGTAACGGTCGAATGGCCAGCAACAGGCTGACGCGCAACCAAATCGAGCTGCTGTACAAAACCGACCGCATCGTCACCGGCAGCGAAGCAATCAAGATCAATGATATCATCGAAGCAAGAAACCACTTCCTTGCTGTCGATATGATTTTGAGCAATGCAATGAAGCCCCTGAACCAGACACTCATTCACCAAATCCGGATGCAGCTGGTCAGCGACAATTGCCGCCACAAACGACATGTCCCAATTCCTTATGGATATCGGAAATCATCCACCGCACCTAAGTTCGGCAAAACTACGCCGCCTTCAGAGATCGGGGCAGCCATGACCGCCCTGATCAAAGAGTACGAATCTCAGAAATATATCGGCTTTCACGAGATCCTGGATTTCCATGTGAAGTTCGAACGTATCCACCCATTTGAAGATTGTAACGGACGCGTTGGTAGGCTTCTCATGCTCAAAGAATGTCTCCGACATAGTGTTACTCCCTTTATCATCGACGACAAGCGCCGCACCGGATATCTAGAAGGCATCCGCTGTTGGAACAAGGATCGCAGCATCTTTATGGATGTCTGCATGGAAGCTCAGATGCGTTTCGAGGCACAAATCGCTCTGCAGGGATTGTTGGAGTGTCACTCTCAGTATCAACAAACAGCAAAACACAATAACAAGTAATACCTGCATAACAAAAGACCCTATGCAACCTGCTCAGTTGCATAGGGTCTTACTCATTCTTCAGTATCGTCCTCAAAAGAGTATTCATTCAACTCTTCAAAATCAAGAAACTCTGCCAAGGTCATATTGAATGCCAGTGCAATCTTGTGAAGTGTTTTTACGCGCGGATTCTTTGTCAAACCACGAACGATATTATCCAGAGTAGACTGCTTAACATCACTCATTGTAGCAAGTTTATTGATCGCAATGCCACGCTCTTTGCACAGCTTGCGAATTCTTTTTACATAAAGCTCAGAATACTCCATAAATACCGTCCCCGTGTTATCATTACCCGTTTGTGGGTTAATATGATGATAACAACGGAAACAGATAGGCTTACCCGTATACGGGTTGACTCCAAAAATATACTTGCGCTAAAATATACATACCCGAATATGGGTAGTTTGTTGCGGAGGTTTTTTCATGTCAGCCTGTACATTTTTCGGGCATCGTGACTGTCCGAGTTCAATTAAATCAAAGCTACGCAAGGTTCTGATCGATCTGATTGAAAGCCACGCAGTAGATATGTTTTACGTTGGCCAACAAGGATCATTTGATTCGATGGTTCGCTCTGTTCTGAAAGAATTGGTATCGTTATACCCCCACATCAATTACGCCGTTGTATTGGAGCGTATACCCCCAAAGCGTGATGAGTTTGATATACGTGATTACTCCGACACTATGCTTCCGGAGGGTATCGAAACAGTCCACCCTCGCTTCGCTATCTCTTGGCGCAATAAATGGATGATTAAACAGTCCGACTATGTCGTAACCTACATCACCCACTCTTGGGGCGGTGCTGCACAGTTTGCAGAAAAAGCGGTACGGCAAAGTAAGATAGTAATCAATCTGCATAACTATGTTGAGAGTAATAACTTATGAAGCGACCTTAAAGCTTCTATTGCAAATACTAACGAACCGCTCAGACACAGATATTGTCCGAGCGG
>DUPK01000042.1 GCA_012838345.1 Clostridiales bacterium
CCTTAAATTACTGGAATATTATACAACTTTTTAACTTCGTTGTAAACGTCTTAAATAAAACTGTATTTTTGGCGTGTACAGCCTGATGACTTTTTCTGCCCGGCGTGCTATACTACTCTGGCAATTAAGCCAATTTTCGGTATTTTACCCTATGGGGGACTGCCGGATATATTTTTACACATTTGAACTTCGTCGTTAATTAACATTATTTTGCTTCTTGGCGGCAATAATAAAGAAATTGAAGGTATAGCCAACTGAAGGGAGATAGCATAATGGATACGAAACTCAATAAATACGCAAAGCTGCTTATTAAAAAAGGGCTTAACGTGCAAAAGGGCCAGCCCGTCGTGATAGTGGCGCCGGTGGACTGCGCGCCCTTTGTCCGGCTGTGCGCCTCGGCGGCCTACGACCTGGGCTGCCGTGAGGTCGTGGTGCGCTGGGTGGACGATTTTCTCACCCGGGAGAGGTACCTGCGCGGCGACGAGCCTATATTTGACGAGGTGCCCGAGTGGTTTTCGCACTTCCACAACGACTATTCCGAGGCCGGGGCCGCCTGGCTCAGAATCGAATCGAGCGACCCCGAGGCGCTAAAGGGAGTGGACCCGGAGCGCCTTAAGCGCTCAAGCATAGCGTCGGGAAAGGCGCTCAAACCCTATCGCCTCCGCCAGATGTCAAACTCCTTCCCCTGGTGCATCGCGTCCGTGCCGACGCTCGCCTGGGCTGAAAAAGTGTTCCCGGATTTAAAGGGCGAGGCCGCGATGAACGCGCTGTGGGACGCGATTTTCAGCGCCGTGCGCGTAACCGAGGACGGAGACCCGATAAAGCTCTGGGACGAGCACTGCAAAAAGCTTAAGGAGCGGAAAACAAGGCTCAGCCATTACCAGTTTAAGGAGCTGCACTTTATAAACTCTCTCGGCACCGACCTTGTCGTCGGCCTGCCTGAAAACCACTTCTGGGAGGGCGGAAGCGAGATTACCCAAGCCGGGCTTGAGTTCTGCGCCAATATCCCGACCGAGGAAGTATTCTCGGCGCCCAAAAGGGACGCGGTTAACGGCGTCGTCGTCGCCTCAAAGCCCCTTGTGCTGGGCGGCAATATAATAGACGGCTTTAAGTTTGAGCTAAAAGACGGCAAAATAGTCAAGGTCTTTGCGGAAAAGGGGCAGGAGTTCCTTGAAAGTGAGCTAAGCGTGGACGAGGGCGCCTCGTACCTCGGCGAGGTGGCTCTTGTGCCCTACGACTCCCCGATTTCCAATACCGGAATCCTCTTTTACAACACGCTGTTTGACGAGAACGCCTCCTGCCATTTCGCCTTCGGCGAAGCCTACCCCTGCGTCAAAAACGGCGCGAACATGTCCAAGGAGGAGCTCAAAGCAGCGGGCCTGAACGACTCCATAACCCATATCGACTTTATGGTGGGCACAGCGGACCTTTCGATAACGGGTAAGACGCACGAGGGGAAAGAGGTTCCCGTGTTCGTAAACGGCAACTTTGCGTTTTAATCCGCTAAGCACCCTGCCTTTTGGGCCTTCTTCGGCCCTCCCTTCTTTTCTTGCTCCGCTCTATCCACAGGTACACGATTAGCGAAACTCCGGACGAGAGAACCATGATGATGACGGAGATTATAAAGGTCGGCGAGCGCGGCTGTGTTATGCTCGCTCCCGCGAGCGTGACCGATATGAGAAGGGGCAGAAGCCCGAGCACGCTACCAAACAGGTATTTAAAATAGGGGACCCTGAGCGAGCCGAGGTAGACGCTGATGGTTTTCAGGGGCAAAAAGGCTATCGTCCTCGGGAAGCAGGAGACGAACCAGCTGTTGCCCTCCCTAGTTTTTATGAATTTCTCCACCTTTTTGTATCTGGACAAAAGCGTTCCCGCAAAGCCCGCGCCGAAGTGGTAGCCTATCCAATATGGAATGGTAACGACTATTCCTGCCCCCACTATGTTGACGGCAAGAGCGGTAAACGGAACGAACATGCTGCCTGCCGCAACGTAAATGACGACAATGGGGATAAGGAACGACAGGCTCTTTACGGCGTATATAAGAAGGAAAAACAGTATGGCCGCCGCGTAGTTTTCCGGCGTGTAGGACCAGAGACTTTCCACCGAAAAGTCCTCACCCGACCTTATCCACGCGATTATTATAACGAGGAGCACCGCGGTGGGGAGGTGCTGCGCTATGTCCATGAATTTCGTGTTTTTTAGCCGCTGAAAAATACTAACGCCTTCTTCCATCTTTATTGGAACCGCTATAGGGCGATTCCTTAGACTTCAGATACTTATTATCTGAAAATTTGCTCATAAAATGCAGCAAGGCGGAGCTTAAAGCCCGCCTTGCTTTTATTTTACTCTTCTCAGATTCCGCTTGACCTTTATCGCGTGAACCGGGCACATCTCCTGACAGCAGAAGCAGGATATGCAGCCGGCTGTGGGAAAGACTGCCCTGCCGCCGGTTATTTTTATGATATGAGGCGGGCAGCTCTCGGCGCATTTTCCGCAGCCGATGCACTTGTCGTACTCGAGTTTCGGCAGCGGTCTAAGGAAATTCGCCATCATCCTGCGCGCCGGCTCCCTGAAAATCTTGGGCACAAAGCTCATGAAATCGAGCGTTGCACTGTCCGGCAGCTTAAACGGCGTTTCGGGCGGCTGCACGGTATCGCCGGCAAGCTCAATCTCCCCGGTCGAAAAGAGCCCTTTTTCAAGCGCGATTTTCAGCATCGCGATGCTCTCCGGATCAAGCCCCATCAGCCTTGCCGCCACATAGTCCTGTGCGTAAACATTGCGCGAGGCAAGCGTAAGCCCCATGTAGCGCATATCCCCGCCGTTCGGCCCGTTGCCCTCCATGGCCTCGACCGCATCTATGACCGTAATATCCGGCTTCACCGTGGCGGCGATCTCCAGAAGCATGTTTGAAAAGTCGCGCAGCTCGGGGTACTTGTAGTGAAACTCGGGCTTTTGCAGGCCCGGTATCGCCCCGAAGAGGTTCTTGATGCCCGCCGACAGAGTGGTCATGCTGTGGGTTTTAAGCTTTGCGATGTTTATTATATAGTCGGCTTGAGCGAGTGGGTTTATTATATTGAAGCTGCGGTTTTGAAAACCCTCGGGGCACCTTATTTCCTTAAAGCCGGTGTCGAAATTGAGCTTGAAATGCCCCTCGAGCGCCTTAAGGCCGGAAACGGAATACACCGTCTTAAGCGCCGCGGTGACATATGGCCCGCCGGGGCTGTCGGCAACCGTAATGTCCTCAATCCCTCTATCCCTCAGCCACTTTGCGACGGCCAAAAGGACCGAAGGGTGGGTGGTGACGGCCTGCTCGGGCCTGCGCGCGGTGAGCAGGTTGGGTTTCAGCGTGACCTTCATGCCGGGGCGCAAATCCTTTTCCACTCCGAGCGCCTCAAAGTGCCGCGCTATCGCGGCGTCCACGGTCTCCTGCCTGTAATCCACTGTTTTGCGAATTGATACCAGCGACATGTCGTTCCCCGCCTACAGAGTTTTTTACAAGTATAGCACAATTGAATTTAATAATAAACTCGATTATGAACAGAATTTTACTTATGTGTGCAGAAAGGGACTTTGTGATTAAATACGCCCGCAGTCGTGCAAGAGTGAAATGCAAAAACTCGGTTTGCTTAACAGATAACCTTGCACGCAGGCGTGGCATCTTTACTGCGGAAACCAGCAGGGGAGGGGAAAAAGCCCTTGTAAAAGGCTTGCTAAACAAGCACATGAGAAAAAACGGGACGGCCTATGCCGCTGAACTGCACCCCAATTGTTAGACAGTATGGTATACTGAATAACGATTGGGGTGTTTTTATGCCAAAAGGAGTGCCGAACAAACGATACACGGCAGAATTTAAACAGAAAGTTGTGGAAGCAGTCC
>DUPK01000006.1 GCA_012838345.1 Clostridiales bacterium
GAGATGGCGCTTGCAAGCGTGCAGTATTCGGGTGTCCACGTCCTCGTCAGATGGTCGCTGTTTTCCTCCGTGCTGGGGGAGCTGACGGATTTGTAGGATGAATAGCCCACATTATCGAAGGCAAGGCGCTTTTTCGAGCTTGCCGTCTCTATGAAAAGGCCTTCGGAAATGCCTGCGATATTGTCATAGTTCAAAAAGCCGTCGAACATAAGCGCCTTTTTGTAGCCCGTGTATTTTCCATCATAGTAGTTTTGCAGGATAAGGTTGTAAAGGTTGTTTGCCATGGGGCCGATGGCCTTTATGTCGTCGGTGAGGCGCTCCAGCGCCGCGTCTATGGCGAGGTTGTCGGCGTTGAAGTCCGTGCGGGCAAAGGTGTCTGTGCCCAGCCATTGATTAAGGGCAAAATTCGGTGTTTTATAGCTTGATGGCATATCGTTCCTCCTGTACGTTTTTGGGTTTCTGCAATAGGGAAAAGTGCCCCTAATTTTGCACGGATATGTGCAAAAAACAAATAATTTTTCGGATAATCGGCCCAAACAGGCGCCAAGCTATTGCAAAAGTGCGAAAAAGTGCGATAATTAAAATAGAGTATTATAGCTGTTTGGAAAAGGCGCTGCCGGCATAAGCGTACCAACAGACAATTGGGTCAGGTTTGTTCAGCTTTGTAAAAGGAAAAAGGAGAAGAGATATGGATATATTTAGGGAAACACCTGATCTTGTAAACGGTGCACCCGACAACTCAGTCATAGCGCCTGAACCTGTGGACAGCGTTATTAATGTGACAATCGCAGACGATGGGTTCAGGGCTTACATAAATATTGAGCCTCCCCACAATGGCGGGGCTCCCCCGACATTCGAGGCACTTCAGCTAGCGCTCGCCGCTCAGGATGTCACCTACAACGTTGACATGGAAAGGCTAAAAAGGCTGGCGGAAGACCCCGTTTACAATCAGAACATTCTAATTGCAAGCGGCCGGGCTCCGGTCGACGGAATAGACGGGGCTCTGAATTTCCACATCGAAACCGAGAAAAAAGAGCTCAAGCCCAAGGTCGGCTCCGACGGCAGAGCCGACTATTACGACCTCGGCATCGTAGAAAACGTTACCCGTGGGCAGGTTCTGTGCACGATAGTGCCGCCCACCGAGGGCAGTCCCGGCATTACCGTGCAGGGAAGAGAGATTCCCCAGAGAGCGGGCAGGGCCGCCCAGCCCCCCGTGGGCAGGAATACCGAGCTGAGCGCCGACGGAAAGGCCGTCGTTTCAAAAATTGACGGGCAGGTGGAGTTTGACGGGCGCAGAATCAATGTGACAGAGACGCTCTACATTAAGGGAAACGTCGATTTTTCCACCGGCAACATCAGCGCTAACGGTAACGTGGTGATACAGGGTGCGGTGTTGTCGGGCTTTAAGGTCGAGGCCACAGGAAACCTAGAGATTAGGGGAGTCGTCGAAAACGCGCAGGTGAGGGCCGGCGGGAACATAAAACTGCAAAGCGGCATCATCGGCAGCTCGCTTTACTGCGGCGGCGAGCTTAAGTGCCGCTATATCGAAAACAGCGCGATTTTCGCCAAAAAGGACATAAGGGCAGAATCCATTATCAACAGTGACGTTAAATGCGGAAAAAGCATAAGGGTCAGCGGCTCGATAGCGAAAATCATCGGCGGAAGCTGCTTTGCTGGCCAGGACATAGAGGCACGCACAATCGGCTCGATCTCGCATGTGAAGACAAATCTTGAGATTGGCACCGACGAAATGGTCATAGAGCGCCAGCAGGAGCTCAAGGCAAAGATTGCCGAGCTTGAGGAGACCAATAAAAAGCTGGTTTCCATTATTTCAACGCTATGCCAGCTTGAAGCGGCAAACCGACTCAGCGCCGAAAACAAGCAGATACTTGACAGCGCTAACTACAGCTATAATGCCAATAACGCGATAATTGAAGATGCCAGGAAAGAGCTGGACGAGATAAACCAGGCGATTAAAGAAAAGGGCAAGGGCCGCGTTATCTGCACCGGGGGGATTTACCCCGGCGTAAGGGTTGAAATCAGCGGCGCCTGTCTGAACATAACCGAACTGAGGCACAATGTGATGCTTTATGTCAAGGACGGGGAGATAACCATAGGCTCCGTCCGCTGAAAACCCGTTGTCTATAGCTCCCCGCAAGCGCCAGGGGCTTCAAGCAAAAAGCTTTCCGCGCTTTAGAAAATCTAAGCCCGGGGCGAACACTCCCGTTAGAGGTTCCCTGTAGGGCAGTAGCTTTTGTCCAATCGAAAAACTTTCAACAAAAACGCCTCTTCAGGGGCGTTTTTTGTTTAAACTGAGTTTAACAGGGCGGCGAAAGCAAAACTGACCCCGTAAAAAATATTCAAACTGGTAATTTTAATATTGTCAGTTATCGTGTATCATATTCCCATATATCCCATATGCAAAAAGGTTTCAATGGAGGAGAACTATGGAAAGACAAAAACGTGCGCTGGCAATCCACGACATATCCTGCGTGGGCCGTTGCTCGCTCACGGTCGCACTGCCGATAATCTCAGCGGCGGGCGTGGACACGGGTGTCCTGCCGACCTCGATACTTTCGACTCACACCGGAGGCTTTGAGGGCTACACCTTCCGTGACCTGACCGAGGACCTGATACCGATAGCAAACCACTGGAAATCACTGAAGCTCAGATTCGACGCGCTTTACAGCGGTTTTCTCGGCTCTTTCGAGCAGATTGACCTCGTAGCGCAGATTTTCGACGATTTCAGGACACAGGACACGCTGATTATGGTCGACCCCGTGATGGCCGACAACGGCGTGCTCTACTCGATATACTCGCCCGAGATGGCAAAGGGCATGGCAAAGCTCTGCGCAAAGGCGGACATAGTCGTCCCGAACCTCACCGAGGCCGCCTTCATACTCGATGAGCCTTACAGAGGCGAAAAGCTCACGCCCGCGGAAGTCGGGGAGATAGTCAAAAAGCTCGTCGCCCTCGGCCCGAAGCAGGCGGTGCTCACCGGAATATCCTTCACCGAGGGAAGGCTCGGGGCAGTCTGCTATGACAAAGAACAGGGCGAGATGTCCTACTTCGACGGGGAGCTTATCGAGGGCTACTACCACGGTACGGGCGACGTATTCGGCAGCGCCCTGCTGGGCGGCCTGCTCAGCGGGATGAGCCTTGAGCGCGCGACCAAGCTGGCAGTGGACTACACGAACCTGAGCATTGTTATGACAAAGCAACTTAATCAGGAAAGGCGCTACGGCGTCTGCTTCGAGCGCGCCCTGCCCTTCTATATAAAGGAGCTGGGGCTGGGCTGAGAGAGGCCGCGTCCCCTGATTATCCCGCGTAAAGCGCCGCCCGGCGGATGCAATAAACCGGTATAGCGCACCGGTTGCGTGATAACAGACATAAGAAGATGGTATGAGGGGGAGGGGATATTATCTCTCTTTCCTTTAGACCAAGAGGGGGGCTGTTCCCCCCTCTTGGCACTTTATTGGCAGGATGAAAGGGATAGGCAGGCCCTTTGCGAAAAATAAAACGCGGGGAGCCTTTTGGCCCCCCGCGTTTTTATCATTTCAGCACTACAAGGGCCGCGAGTACCGCCACCACCAGCCATTGCAGCGCCGTGTTTACTATGGTTTCCCAGCGTTTTGCGGGCTTTCCTCTGAGTTCGTCTACGACAGCCTCCACCTTTTCGAGCTTTGCTAGGATATTCGTATACTGGACTTCTGTTCTCACTTTGGCCTCGCTCATTTCTTCAAGTCGTGAGAATATTTCCTTATGCGTTGCCTCGTTCCGCTCGGCGTCGCGTTCAAGCATCATAAGTTTCTGTGACATAACCGCAATTTCCTGGTCTTTTGTGCAGCTTTCACAGGGCAAAGTTATACCCCCTTTTAAAGCGGGAAATCCCGACCTGGCCCGAAGCCGGGACATTAGATTTGTCGGGTATACCCTCAAAACTCTTTATTTTTATCAAAAAACGGATTATAATGCTCAAAAAGGTAAGAGAGGTGTCTCAATGGATTTGACCGCAGCATTTATAGGCTCGGGCAATATGGGCGGAGCCGTCATCCGGGCAGCGGCTCGCGCCGTCGAGCCGTGCAAAATCATAATAACCGATTACGAGCCCGAAAAGGCGAAGGCTCTGTCCGGGGAGCTGGGCTGTCTCTGGTCTCCCGACAACCTTGAAGCGGCGCGGAGAGCAAAGTTCGTCGTATTGTGCGTAAAGCCCCAGGTTCTCCCCGGCGTTTTGGCTCCGCTCGTTCCCATTTTACGCGAGGCCGAGCAAAGCGGTGAGAGGAAGGTACTTGTGTCCATCGCCGCAGGTATTACAATAGAGAAGCTGCGCTCCATCACAGGCTCGGGCACCCAGCCAATAGTCCGCATAATGCCGAACACGCCCGCTCTCATAGGGAAGGGGCTTATGATACTGACAAGCGACGGCAGCGCCTCCGAAAAGGAGATGGAGGAGCTTGAGGAAATGGTAAGGGCCTGCGGCGAGGTCACGCGGCTTGAGGAGAGCCTTTTTGACCAGGCTACGGTCGTCGCAAGCTGCAGCCCCGCCTACGCATATATGTTTATAGAAGCGCTGGTCAAGGCCGGGGAAATTCTGGGCCTTGACGCCGAAACCGCGCTCTTTTACGCGGCGCAGTCCATGCTCGGCTCCGCCGCCATGGTGCTGGAGACGAAAAAATCCCCAAAGGAGCTTTGCGATATGGTCTGCTCGCCCGGCGGCTCGACGATTGCGGGTGTGGAGGTCCTTCGCGAAAAGGGCCTGTACGAGCTGATTTACAAGGCTGCAAACGCTTCGTATAAACGCAATATCGAGCTTGGAAAACTCAGCTAGGTTAAAAAGGTTTAAAACCGCCGGTGTTCCGGCGGTTTTTTACTTTTTGAGGTGCTATCCGCCGCCGGGTGCTCAGTCGGCCTTGCCGGACCGCTCTTAGCCGGCTCATGCCTGATTTAATTTATATCCCTTTGCCTTAAGGCCCTCGCCGCCCTGTCCACGCCATCAAGCACGGCTGATATTCTCTCGCTTCTTTTTTCCGCGTCCTTTTCCTCAAGCTCGATTCGGGCGATTTCAAGCAGCGCTTCCTGCCTTAAGTCCGACTCTTCCTTTTCATATTTCACAAGGCCCTGGCGAATGACTCGCTTTATCATTTGTTATCCCCTCTCACAAATAGGTTTCAAGCTGCGCCCAGGAAAGATGTAGGTCTTCAATCTCGTCCCAGGTCGCAAAATGCTGCTCAAGATAGTCCCACTGCGTGTATACAAAGAAGTATTCTATTTCAAGATGGCAGGGGATTATCTGCTCTATAGCCGCCCGAAGCTGCTCGAAGCTCTCCGGTATCCCCCTCGTGCCCGGAAAGCTCACGGTTACGGTCAAGGGCCTTGCGCACTCCGCGGCCTCGGCGGCTATGCCGCAGCCGCAGAGGGTTGCGTTTATCGCATCCAGGGTGAAGGACGCCCCGTCCATGCGGAGAAGCCCCACAAGAGCGTTTCTCCTCTCCCCGATGCTGCGGTAGGCGGGCTTTAGCGGCAGGAGCTTTTCGTAATTTGTGAGCCCATAGCTTTCGGCGGTAGTCAAAAAGAGCTCATGCTCAAGCTCGCTCAGGACCTCGTGCACACCGTCAAGCCCCCTACCGAGAGCCGAAATCTCCCCGCCAGAAACGCCTCCCTCGGTCCGGTAGATGCCGAGCGGCTTTAGTAATTCTCTTAAATACTCGGCGTACATAGTCATGCACCCATGGCGCTAAGCGTCAGCGTACCCATCACCGGAAGCTCCCCGCTTTGGACGGAGATGTCGGAGTCAGGCGCCGTTATGCGGTAGTTTTTTACGCCCTTTGCGCTGAAGATTACCTGCCCGAGCTCCGCCAGCAGGACGTTTTTGCCGAGCAGCTCGCCGCTGAAGAATTTGCCGAGCGCCGCGCTAACGCTCGCCATGGTCTCCTCCGGCGTGTGGTTTTCGCCCGGTTCTATTTCCACGCTTAAATCTACCGGCACGGCAACAGGCGCGGACACGCGGATGTCCACGCAGAGTTCGCGCAGGGAATTGAGCTGCGCCCTAATTTCCTCGAGCAGGGGCTCCGAGGGCATACCGCTGTCGGAGGCGGCCACAATGTCGAGCGTGCCGAGCCCTCTTGCTCTGGGAAAGAGGTTTACAGCGGCGACGCCCGGTATGTTTAGCGCCTCCTGCTCGTAAAAGGAGGCGTTTGCCCCGTTCGGAAGCCTCTTGTAGCTTGAAAGTATGCGCTCTCTCAGCTTTTCGTCGCTCTCCCTGTCCGCGCCGCCCGAGAAAGCTACGCTGTTGCTGCAGGCGGAAACCCCTACGGGCGGCAGAGCCATATAAATCACCGTGCCCGGCGGCACGTTGTAGGCGCCGCCGGTGTCCGCCGCCCTGGCCCCGACCGTGCAGCTTGTCTCGCCGGCGGGGATAATCCCCTCCTCGGTGGTCTCAAAGCGCAGGCCCGTGGCCGTCAGGCAGACGGTCCCTAAGGGCACTGTCAGGTCCTGCGAAAGCGGCGCGGAGAGCATAAACTCAATGCTCCCGACCGCCTTTGCCGCACCCTCGCGCTTTAGTCCCCTCGACTCGGCGTGGCGGTCTAAATACTCGCCCTCGGCGGTCTGTGGGAAGGCCATGCGCATAAGCCAGTCGGCGTAGACGTAGAGGGAATAGATTTCCGTCGCCGAGGCGTAGAGCCTGAGAGCCATGTCCCCGCTCTCGTGCACCGCGATTCCGCTTTCCGCGGTGAACGCCGCGGCCATGTCGTTGTATATCTCGCTTATCGTTTTCATCCAAACCTCCATTCTGCCGCTTCCGCTCCGGCAAACCTGTAGAGAATCTCGCTTAGAAAAGCTTTTTTCCCGAATGTGCGGGCATGAGCGGCATGCGGTATGCGCTTATTTGTAAGGAGCTTTGTGCCCGATATAGGCAAAGCTCCTTACACAGGCGGACTATCCTGCTTAAAAGGCGGAAAAAGCCGGCACCCGCCCTATATGCTCAGCGCGAGGTCAAGGTCGTCGCCCTTGTAGCGCAGCGTGAGCGCGACTCTAAGCTCTCCGCCCGCCTCGGAGACGCCCACTGAGCTTATCGCAACCTCGGGCTCGCCGGCGAGGGCCTCGGCGACATAGGCTTCGCAAAGCGCCGCGCGCTCGCTTGTTTTAACCTCCGGCAAAAGGTGCAGCCTGCTGCCGAAGTCCGGCATCGGAGCAAAGCTCCCTCGCCTTGCCGCGAGCTTCATAAGCACGCGCTGCAAAATCTCGGCGGCGCCGGAAACCGTGTCTAGCCTTCCGTCGGTTACGGCGTAGTCGCCGCCGCTGAGCTTAAGTTCCATGGTCATCATCCCCGGCATCGGAAAGGGGAACTCCGTTTATGTAAACCTCGCCGCATATAAGCACTCTGCCGTCGTTTTTTAGGTGGATGGACGCGCCGCCCGAGTAAATCAGCACCTCGCCGCTTTCAAGCGTTTCCTGGGGATTAGATAGGGCGGATATGACGCGCGAGGCGCCGTCCGCGCATTTTATGACCAAAACATCGTCGCCGAACTTCGGGCGCCAGGCATAGCCGCCGGGCGCGCAGACGGGGAGATTTCTCTTTTCGGTCTCGGTAAATACGCTGGCTCCGCCCGTCGCGGTACCGACCTCGGCCGGCGGCGGGGCATTTTTCCTTGTCGCAGCCTTTTCAGACAGCCACATAGGCTCACTCCTTTACAAGTTCAAGTGTGGTGCGGGGACAAGCACCGTAGTGTACGGTGGTTTCGGAAACTAGAAATTTGCCCGTTATCCCATGTTTCGGGAGGTTTAAATCCACGATGTCGCCCCCGTCTGCGAAGATAAGGCCCGCGAGATTCAGGGAGACGGCGCATTTTTTCGCTTTGGAGGCGTCTATGCGGCTCCGCCCGAGCTGAAGCATTTGATATTCGTTCACGGAAGAAGGCACTGTGATTATCCTGCGCCGCCTGCCGCCCGCCAGAATAAACTCCTCGTTTTTTACGCTGACCGAAAACCCGTCCGAGCGCTTTACGATAACCTCGGAGAGTATGCCGTAGCGCTTTTTAAGGTATTTTAGACTCAGCACACCCGAGCCTTCGGAAACGCTCCTGAGCGCCCCGCCGTCGTTGATAATTATGAGCATGCCGTCCTTTGAAAAGCGCGGTGTTATGCCGCGGGAAGCCTGCGTGAAAGCGCACAGCGCCTCCCAGAGCGAGGAGCCGCCGGGTATGACGAGGTTTGACACCGGCAATAGCTGCCCGCTTACTATATTCCTTATCCCGTAGGGCAGGACGTAGCGCTGGAGCACATCCGAGAGCGTGGCAAGCACAAACTCCGCCGCCTCGGCCTGGTTGTCTATGAGCAGGGCGGCAAGCCCGCGCCCGCTTATAGTAACGCTCCTGCCCGAAGCCCCCTGCCTTATTTCAAAATCGTCCACAATCCCGTAAAATACGGTCGCCCCCTCGTGGAATATCCGGCAGTAAGCCGCGCCCTCAAGCTTTGGGAGCAGTTCTTTTTCATAGGGGCAGGAGAGGCGAAACGCCGAGCAGGGGACGTTGGGAGTGAGCTTCAGAACGCAGCTGTGTAGCGGCGGCAGGGTGTATTCCTTGCCCTCAGCCGAAATAAGCCGTGCAATCATATGCGCTCACCTTATCCGAAGTCTCGTTCCCGCGGGGATGAGATTCGGGTTTTTTATCTGCGGGTTGAGTGACACTATCTCCTCGGGCGAAACTCCAGTGAGAGCGGATATACTCCAGAGCGTCTCGCCCTGCCTTACTGTACGGTAGGCCGGAGCGGGCTCAGCTTTTTGTATGAGCGTAACCGGGTTTTCGCCGCGGGATAAGAGCGGGCTTTGTCCGGTTGCGGACAGCGCGGAGGAGTCCCAGAACTCGAATGTGTAGGCTACAAAGTTCGGCAGCGGCTTTTGTAAGAGCGTGAGGCTCACGAAGTGGGCGCTCGGCAGGGTAAAGAGGGGGTGAATTAAAATCCCCGGAGTGTCCTCCTCGAAGAGTTCGGCAAGATTTAGAAACTCTGCGTAGGCGCCCTCGCCCGCAAACTCGCCCTCGCCCCTGAACACCTTAACCGAGGCGCCGAGGTTTTCGGCCATGGCCGCGCCGTAGGGAATTTTGGTGAGGGCCATCTTTTTTTCCATTATCAGCGCGCAGGAGCGCGGGTTTACGCTCCAGGTAAAGTTTTTGTATCGCAATGGTGAAAGGCTCATATGTTTCTCCGTTTCCGCCGCTGACCTCGGCGCAAGCCGGTATAAATCCCCGTCAGCGGCAAAACGGGAATTTTCTTAGCGCCGGGGCTGCCGCTTTGAAGGCAAGCGGCGCGCCGTATCTTGCGGGGAAGAGCACGGTTTTCTCCCGCCGCTGTATACGTCAAACAAGTGTGTGCCGGCGCTCACTCAATCTCAAGAACTAAGGCCGCGGGGCAAAGCCGCTATTCAAGCTCAAAGTCCGGCGTGTAGCGCCGCGCGTCGCGCTCAAAGGCCTCCGATACCCGCTCGGAGAGAGTATCCGGGCTCTCGGATGTGTTCATTATCTCCTCGTTCATGCCCGCTCACCGTCCTCTATAAGACCCAGTGCGCGCAGCTTCACTATCTGCGTGACCTTGCCCTCGCTCTGCGTTTCCGTTATTTCCTCGACGAGGCAGCTGGTATATATGCGCCTTGTTTCGCCGTTTACGGCTGTGATTGTGAGCGGCTGATCGAAGATGAAGCCAAGCTCACCCTCCGAGCCCGTGAGAATGCGCTTTATCTCCAGCGTCAGCGTCTTTTCCCCGAACGCAGCACCCGTCGGGGCGGCTTCGCCAATCGACTCAACGAGGTGGAATTTCCGGCTGCTCACGGCCTTAAAGCTCAGGCAGTCAAGCCTTACTCCGCCCACTTCCACAAAAACTGCGCTCATCTATGTGCCCTCCTTTATCTCAAGCTCCGCGCTTACGGCGACCGAAGTCGGGCGGGAGGGCAGCGAGAATTCAAAGGAAACCGTGCACACTCCCTCGTCTACCGAGACGGACACCGCGCCGTAGGAGCCCAAATGTCCCTCCGCGAGCAGATACTGCAGCCTTTCAACCACAAAGCTGCGCACGGCGCTTTTCGTCTGCTCCGTAACCAAATCGCCCAGAAAGCGCGCTTTGGCCGCGTTCTCTATATAAGCCCTTATCTCATCGGCGGTCATGTAGTTAAACTCCCCGCCCTTTGGAGCGACCACTCTGCCCACGGCCGAGACAAGGCCGGACGAGATATAAAGTTCATACATCTGTCAAGTCATCCTTTCTCCGCAGCGGGATACAAGCGTGGCGCGTGGAGGATTATGAGAAAAATCTCTCCCGTTTCGGCCATGCCCGCGGCGGGAAGACGGGGCCAGCGTTCGGGCGAATCTGAAGGACGTTTCAAATCTCCACCCCCAGAACGCTAAAGTCGAGGAAAATGCCCTCGTCCTCCGTTTCGTCGCCGCCCTTTGAGCTCGCTGTGCGGGTCGAAAGGGTGGCCCTGCACATAAAGCAGTCGGTCTTAGTGTCGAAGCTCGTGTCCCCGCAGGAGAGCACCGGGCTTTCAAAGGCGGAGGAGAGCGAGGTGGCCGCGCGGGAAAGCTCTGAAAAAAGCGTTTCGCAGCCTGCCGGCCCAAACGAGCGGGGCGAGAGCAGGGTAATCGAGAACAGCACATCAAAGCCCTCCCCCGCAAGCGAGCAGGATTTTATCCCGAGGGCGGCGACGGGTGAACTTGGCCGGGCGCCGCTTTCTCCATAGCGAAACACCGCCGCCGACACGCCGAGGGAGACAAGCTCGTCCCGCAGCGCGGGCAGGAGCTCTGAGTAGGTCATACGGGCACCTCCCTGAGCCTGAGCACTGCCTCCCAGTGAGTGGTTTTGTTTTTCATTTTGTAGCTCTCAGCCCAGATGACCTCATAGTCTCTGTCTGCGGTGACTATCCTTGAGCCGGCTTTGAGCGGCAGGTCCGGCGGGCCGACGTAGATATAGCGCATTCCGGGAATTTCGCCGAGCTCTGTCATCTCCCGCCAGATACGTGTGCTGCGCCTGTCCATGAGCGGCTCTATGAAGGCGGATGCGAAAGAGCCTTCCGAACCCTCCTCAAAATAGACGGTGCAGGGCTCGCCGTAGTCCCTGGCGAGCTTAAATAGAGCGTCCATCAGCCGCGCACCCCCAGAAATGCAAAGCCGTCGTCCTTTAGATAGGGCGCGAGCAGGGCCTCGGCGCGGGCGCGAAGCGCGGGGACCGGATGCCTTTCGCCTATCGAGAGGTTCCCCGCCCTGAACCTGAGCTCCCCCGGGGTCAGCCTGTACATCGAAATCGCGGCGAGCGCGCAGGCGGTGTTCCATATATTGCCTATGTCCTCGGGCGAGACGCCCTCGTGCAGGCGGGATTTAAGCTCGGCCTCGGCGGCGGCGCAGTATTCAAGCAGCTCGGGTTTCTCCTCGGCGCCGTCCATGCTCAAAAGGCTTAGCGCGGTCTTATATGTCGGATGTGTGTAATCCAAAGGGTTCACCTTCCTTAAAATGGGGCATTGCCCCCAAACTTTAAGTCCCGGCAGGCGTTTTTCCACCCGCAGGGTCGGAGCAGCTGTGCCCGCGCCGGCCCTGCGATAAAGCCTATGTCCTGGCTAGTCGGACTTTGTAACTGAAAATCGGGGCCTTTTGCCTTAAATCAGCCGCCGAGGCTGAGCACCTTCGCAGCGTCGTTGTAGAGCTTGGCAAAGCCCGAGATTGTCGTTATCGCCGCGCGCTCGAGCTGGCGGTCTATGAGCCTGTCGTGCTCGACAAGCACGTCCCCGCCTATGACCATTTCAAGGGCGTAGTTCTTGTCAAGTCCTATGAGCTTTCCGGAGGCGAGCGAGGAGGTGCGCAGGAGCTTGGCGCCGAGCGGAGAGGAGAGCGTGCCCGTGCCCTGGAAATTGAGACCCGTCAGCGGGTTCTGGAACTCGCTGAGCTTGAGAAGCCTTAGCATCATGTCGTTTGAGACGAGTATGGTGTTCATCTCGTAGGGGTCAAACTGCGCCCAGAAGTTGAGAAGCGCGTCGTAAGTAAGTGTGCCAGCGGTGCCGCCTATCGTAGTGTCTCCGACCGTGAAACTCTCGGCGGCGCTGTCTTCGTTTCCGTCGCCGTTTATGATTACCTTTATCGCGTCCTCAAGGTGCATCTTCGCAATGTGCTGGCCTATCTGGCGCAGGGTAACGGAAAAGAGGTCGAGGCGCTGGTACTTTATCGCCTCGTAGGAGGCAACTAACATGCGACCGCGCTTGTTGAGCTTAACAAGGTTTTCCTTGGTTCTGATTTCGGTCTGGGGGATAACCGTGCCCTCCTCGACGTTTCTGAGAGCCTTGTCGTCGTCCGTCGGCACCGAATAGATGGAGCGGTAATCCATGCCGTCAAAGCGGGTGATTGAAGCGGTTATCGAGGGGAGGATGTTACCCTCCTCCATGCCCTGCTTTACGCTCCTGGAGACATACTCGGGGAAGAGGACCGCTGATTCGGAGCTGCGGAAGAACTTCTCCACCACGTCGGAGTTCGGCCCCTTTACCCTGATGTCGAAGCGCTTGAGCTGGCGCTGGAAGGCGTCGGTGTCCTCAAGCGGGGTGCCGGCGTAATTTTCGCTCGGGTCGTACTTTTCAAGCACCTGGGTAAAGCTGAGCCCGGCTTCGTTGTACATCCCCTTGTCGAGGCGCAGGTTGTCATAGCTGTAAGCCATTCTTAGAATCCTCCTTATCTATTAAAGAAACAGACCGGCGGTCTTTGCGGAAGTGTCGACTTCGACGACCAGATATTCCCTGCCGTTAGAGTCGGCCTTAATCCCGCCGCTTCCGTCCGCCGAGAGCTTTACAAAGCCGAGAGTGGGGGCCGTACCGCTGTACGGGAGCTTCACAAAGCCGCGAAGCTGCACTGCGGCAAACTGCGCTCCCGCCGAAATGCACACCCCAGCGATATTATCGCCCGCGGAGCAGGCGGAAACCTCGCCGTTTCCGCTGATTTTCACTGCCTTACCCGCGGCGGCGGGTAAGGCTTCGCTGTTGTGGAAGGTCGCGGCGTATTCGCCTATGCCTCCGAATGAAATACTCATAACATTACCTCCGTTTTTATTTAGATCATAAACTCGCTGCCGAAATCCTCTTTCTTCGCCTTCTTCGCGCCGGGAATCTGGCAAACAAGGGGGAGCTTTTCCGAGACGCTTGCTCCAAACGCGGCCTTGAAGGCGGTAAGCTCCCTTTCGTCCATCTTCTCGGCCGCGCTTTTCAGCGCCTGCGCGTCAAACTTCTCGTCGAACAGGAGTCCCAGCTTTACGACCTCGCTCCTTAAGCCCTCGAGATAGCGCTTTCCAAGCTCAGACTGCCGCTTTAAAGTCTCAAGCTCAGGAATAAAGCCCTCGCCCCCGCTTTTGAGCAGGAACTCGTGAAGGTCGGAAAAGCCCTTGTCATAGCGCTTGATAACCCCCGCATTTTTCTGCGCGGGCACGGCAACGAAGGACCACTCGTAAGCGTCCGTCGGCTCGTGCAGCTCGAAGTAACAGAGCTTGCCGCCGTACTTCTTGCCGCGCTCATGCGAGCACTTGCCCGCGGCCTCGCCGCAGATCGAGCACAGGGACCTTGCGACGGAGCAGCCGAGGCTTACCTCCTTCTTGATGCCGCCCTCTATCTCGGCGATGAGCTCGGCGTTCGATTCGGTTCTCAGCATGTAGGCGTAGGCCTTAAGGTAGGCGTAGGGCTCGCCCAAAAGGGTCTTCCTATGCCTGTCCGTCACAAGCTCCGTGCGATATATTCGCGCCTTTTGCCCCCCGGCGCTCCAGTTGTGGTCGAAAATGCCGGTTTTGCCGACGAAAAGTTCCGAGAGCTTCATCAGCGCCGGAACGGTAAAGCGCTCAAAGTCGCGGTCGACCTCGTTGTCGCAGAGCAAAACCGCAAAGCAGTAGATGTCCTCTTCCTTAAGCGGCGAGCGAGCGAATTTGTTGATTTCCTCAAGCTCCTTTTCATTAAGCGCGACATTCGATTCCGCCACGGCGCCCTTAGTTATCCTCATTTTCCTCACCACCTTCCGTTTCTTCTATCTCCGACAGGTATTTTTTTGCTTGCGCGTCGTAGAGCCGCGCTCGGGCCTCCTCGACTTCATCCTGAAGGTTTATGTCGTCCCACTCGACCCTGTAGGAGCAGGCAAAGCCGTTTAGTCTCAGCCAGAGCGAGCAGATGCGCTCAATCACCGGCGTGAGCGTGCGGCGAATCGCCGTAATCTCGCTTGTAAGCATGTCCGCCTGCTGCGAGGACATGCGCTCGGTGGACGACCAGCTAAGCCCTAGCATGAACGGCGGAATGCCCGTCCTTGCGATGAGCTGCTCGAGTATCTGGCGCACCGGCACCTCGCTGTCGAGCACCTGGCTGTCCGCACCGATGACCTTGATGTCCACGTCGCCCACGGCGACAAAGTCGCGCACCGCGCCCGTCTTGCTCGACTGCATCGCGGCAGCCCACTCCCTTGCCATCTGTTCGCTGCGCTCCCTTGCGTAGGCGCGGTCCAGAATGTCGCCCTGCGGCTTCATGATTACCGCGTAGCGTAGGTTTCCCGCCCGTTCCCAGTTTACGCCTATGGAGCTGAAGATTTTAAGCAGGATTTCGGTCAGGAAGGGCATCGAGCTTAAGAGTGAAACCCCGTAGGGGTGCTCCGGTCCGGGATTGAAGGGGGTAAAGAGCAAGAGCTCCTGATAGGGCAGGGGCTTCGGCTCGCCGCCCGCGCTTCTCAGACAAATTGTGAAATCGAGCGGACTTGAGCCCTCCTTTATCTCGATGGCGGACACGTCCCCGCAGACAACCGCGGCGATATTCGCGCCCCTGAGAACAATTTCGCCTATGGCGCTGCCGCAGGTTATCATCGAGTCAAGATAGGTGTCGAGAAAGGAGCCTATGCCCCTTTGCCCGCGCCCGGTGTCCACCGTGCGCAGGAACTCGTTTATGGCGCGCTCGGCGGTTTTGTTTTCGCAGGAGACGGAAAAGCCGCCCGTGAGCCTTATGATTTTCATGATGGCGGCGTCTACTATCGGCACCGCCTCGCGTATCGCGCGGTAGAGCCTTGTTTCGTTGGTCTGGAGGGGAACATAGCTGTCGAACATCCCGAAGGGGTGCCGCTCGCCGCTTCGAAGCTGCACCTTCGGCGGCGCGCCCTCCTTAAGCTTTTTGAAAAGTCCCAAAAGATAATCCTCCTTTTGCGTGCGGGGATTTGAGCCGGGGGCAGATGGCCCAGGTGCCGCCGGCTGCGGCCTGTTTTCGCGCGCGGCAGGGCGGTGAGCAAATAAACTAAGACCTGTCCTACCGCTCGACAAAGGTTGCGAAGAACATATCCTCCCTTTCGGCGGCGATTGTTGCGGCGAAGTAGCGGATGTCGTCCATCGCGTGGTCGTTTTCCTTCTTTGGCGCGTCCCTGCCGGTGGCGCTCTCGCTCCATGAGTAGAGCCCGAACTCGCGGATTGAGTCCTCGCAGGAAGGGCTGATGACGATTTTGCCGCTTTTTAATAGGTCTGCTGTGATGCGTATGCCGGACAAAACGTCGTTTTCAGCGGGCAGAACCGAAAAGCCCTCGCGCCGCAGAAGTTCCATGAAGCTCGCGGCTGAGGGGTCGACCACCACGGACTCGATTTTCCGCCCGCCCGCAAGGGCTTTAAGGTCAAGCAGGTACTCGGCGTCGGTCTTCTGGCGCTTTTCGCGCCTTGAGTCGTAATAAAACTCCTTAATCCTGTACCAGACGCCGTCCAGTTTGCCCCAGAGCCCGAAGGAGGCGGGGTTTACGGTGCCGTAGTCGCAGGAGATGACGAAGCGCTCGAACTTATCTCCCGGCGGCTCTTTTATGTAGCTCTCGTCGAAGAAGTCGTAGACCAGCCCCTCCGCGTGCACCCACTCGCCGAGGATGAAACGTCTGTGGAAAACTCCGCTGTACATTCGCTCGTACCTCTCGACGATTTCGCGTGTCAGCGAGGGGTTGTCTGCCATCGTGAAGTGCAGGTGCAGCGCCTTTCTCTCCTGCGCCTTCAAAATCCACTCGCGGTAGAACCAGTGCCAGGGCCCCTCGGGGTTGCAGTTGAACCATAGCCTGCTTTTCGGCACGCTGCAGCGGGCGAGCGACTGTTCAACAAAGCTGCGCGGCATGAGCGCCACCTCGTCGAGCAGAATTCCCGCGAGCGTAACGCCCTGAATAAGCGCCGCGCTCCCCTCGTCCCGCCCGCCGAAGAGGTAGAAGGTGTTGCTCCTGCCCCCAAAGGAGATGGTCACTGTGTTGCGCGATAGTTTTTCGGTGCAGTTAAAGCCGAGGCTCCGCAGCAGAGGGAGCAGGACGCTTATCACGTTGCGCCTTAGCGATGTCACGGTCTTGCCGCAGAGGGCAAACTGCTGCTTATCGAACGAAAAGGTAGCCCAGCAGACGAAGGATAGCCCCATGCAGAGCGTCTTGCCGCTCCTTACAGCCCCGTCGCAGATAATCGCGTCGAATTCTGAATGAGGCGAGGAGGGGAGCCACCAGGTCAGGACCTCAAGCTGCTTATCTGAGAAGCGTTTAATCTTCAATCCCGCTCGACCGTCCGTTTTTGGCCTCCGCCGCGCCCTGCAACGCCCTGAAGAATTCCTCGGCCGCCGACTGCGAGCCGCCCTCGCTAATAAGCTTTGAAAGCAGCTCCAGGGCGTCCAGCCGGTTCAGGAGCTTTATCTCCACCGTCCCGTTTGAGTTGCGTTTAATCTCTGAGAGCATGGACAAATCCAGAGAGTCGAGGCACGCCTCCGCGCTCTCCGGGTCCATGAACGCAAGGCGCACAGCGTCGCTGCCCCGCCCGAGCGCCATCTCACCCAGCTTTGATATAATCGCCGCATTGCTTATTTTCTTTTTCAAACTTTCGCCTCCCAGGGATACCGAAAAGGCATAAAAAATTTGCACGCTTTCGTGCAAAAAGAAAAATATTTTTTAAATTTTCCATCCGGGGTAAAATAAATCCGGCGGCAACTCCTCAATCAAAGAGCCAAACGGGTTGACAGAAATTTTCTCCGACAGAACGTTTTTTCGACAGGCCGGGTTAAAGCTTTGACGATATAATATATAGTTGTTATAATTTAAAATATGGTAGGCATTAATTTAAGGAGGCGCTTATTTGGGCAGGATAATGGCTGTTGACTTCGGTGACGTGCGCACGGGCGTTGCGGTATCCGATATATCAAAGACGCTTGTCGGCGAGGCCTTCGTCATAAAGGAGCCGCGTATGGAGCATCTGGCCGAGCGCATCGTCAGAGAGGCCACGGAACGCGGCGTGGAGAAAATAATTCTGGGATACCCCAAAAACATGGACGGCAGCCTGGGCGAGCGCGCGGAGAAAAGCGAAAAGCTCAAGGAGATACTAATAGCGTCCGGCGCGCCCGAGGTCATACTCTGGGACGAGCGGCGCACGACCATAGACGCGCACAGGATACTCTTTGAGTCCGGCAAAAACGCCAAAAAACGAAAGGAGACCGTGGATGCCGTTGCGGCGACTTTGATTCTCGAGGGCTATTTGAACGGCTTAAGGCTGCTCTGAGGCTGCGTTTTTCGGATTTTTATAGATAAGGGGCGCCAAACAAAACTAATTTAAAAATTTATGTTGACCTTTTGACAGAGATTGTGATATAGTACTTCTACCTGTCGGCGGAGAGGTTTAATTTCGCGCGCCAAAAAGCTCTGCGTCACACAGGGAGGCAAGGTATCGGTATAGCCGGTACAATTTTGAAGGAGGTGCCGTAACGAAATGAGAGTCAAAATTACGCTCAGGTGCACGGAGTGCAAGCAGAGGAACTACAACACGATGAAAAACAAGAAGAACACGCCGGATCGTCTGGAATTGAGCAAATACTGCCGCTTCTGCCGCAAGCACACGCTGCACAGCGAAACAAAATAAGGGGGACTACAAATGGCTATTAACGAAGAAAGACTGCCCGATCCTGTAAACGCCCCCGCGGAGTCAGAACAGTCAAAAAAGAAGGCGAAGAAAAAGGAAGGAAACTTTTTTTCTCGCACCGCAAAGAGGATTGCCCGCTGGTTCAGAGAGATGAGAAGCGAGCTTAAGAAGGTCGTATGGACCTCAAGGTCGCAGCTTATAAACAACTGCATTGTCGTGCTTGTGGTTGTAGTGATTTCAGCCGTCGTCCTCTGGGCGTTTGACCAACTGGCCATGATGACCGTCAACGCCATAATTTCGCTCGGTCGTTAAAATTGCCGGCCGTTTTCGGCGGTGTGCGGAAAGGATAGAGCCTAAATGTCAGAAGCTAAATGGTATGTAGTACACACATATTCAGGTTATGAGAATACTGTATCCGCAACGATCGCGAAGGCCGCGGAAAACCGTAAAATGCAGGACATGATTCTTGACATCAAAGTTCCCGTCGAAAAGGTTGTCGATGCGTCCGACCCGAACGGAAAAATCACCGAGCACAAGATTTTTCCGGGCTACGTGCTGGTAAAGATGATAATGACAGACGAGAGCTGGCACCTTGTCCGCAATGTTCGCGGTGTGACAGGCTTTGTCGGGGCCGACGGCAAACCCATCCCCCTCACCGAGGAGGAGATACAGGCCCTCGGAGTTGAAAAGCGCGAGGTCGTTGTCGGTTATGAGGAGGGCGACACCGTCAAGGTTGTCGACGGGCCGCTGGAGGGTTTCCTGGGTACGGTCGAGGAGATAGACATGGAGAAGGGACGCGTGCGCGTGGTTGTCTCAATGTTCGGAAGAGAAACGCCCGTCGACCTCGACCTCGACCAAGTGGAAATCGTCAAGTAATTGAATTTAGTTTGTTTTTCCTGTCAGTGGGAGGCGCGCTTTAGGGCGCGCCGCCATATCACCACATCATATTAGGAGGTACACATAAAGTGGCACAAAAAATAGTAGGTTACGTTAAACTGCAGATTCCCGCCGGCAAGGCGACGCCGGCTCCCCCGGTTGGTCCCGCACTCGGCCAGCACGGTGTGAACATCGCAGCCTTCACAAAGGAATTCAATGAGCGCACAAAGAACAATATGGGCCTTTTGACGCCCGTTGTCATCACGATTTATGCAGACCGCAGCTTTACCTTTATCTGCAAGACCCCTCCGGCCGCAGTTCTTCTCAAAAAGGCCTGCGGAATCGAGTCCGGCTCGGGCGTGCCCAACAAGGACAAGGTCGCAAAGATAAGCCGCTCCGAGGTCCGCAAAATCGCAGAGATGAAGATGCCCGACCTCAACACCACGGATTTAGAGGCCGCCACCAGCATGGTAGCCGGAACGGCCCGCAGCATGGGCATCGAGGTAGTCGACGACTAGTCGGCTCAGTGGGAGGATTATTCCGAATCACCACAGTTTAAGGAGGAAATAAATTGTTCAGAGGTAAAAAGTACAAGGAAGCAGCAAAGAGCATTGACAAGACTAAGCTTTATGACGCCGCGGAAGCGTTTGATTTGGTAATACAGAATGCCAAGGCGAATTTCGACGAGACCGTCGAGCTCCACGTTAAGCTCGGCGTCGACTCGCGCCATGCCGACCAGCAGGTAAGAGGCGCCGTCGTTCTCCCGCACGGCACGGGCAAAACCAAGAGGATACTTGCTTTTGTTAAGGACGGCCGCCAGCAGGAGGCTCTCGAAGCGGGCGCTGACTACGCCGGCGCCGAGGACATGGTCCAGAAAATCATAAACGAAAACTTCTTCGATTATGACGTTGTTGTTGCGACTCCCGACATGATGGGCGTCGTCGGCCGCCTCGGCAAGGTGCTCGGCCCGAAGGGCCTCATGCCCTCGCCGAAGTCCGGCACGGTCACGAACGACATCGTTAAGGCAATCGAGGAAGTCAAGGCCGGTAAGATTGAATACCGCCTCGACAAGACGAACATAATCCACTGCCCCATCGGCAAGGTGTCCTTTGGCAGGGATAAGCTCCTTGAAAACTATACCACCCTTCTAAACGCCATCATCAGAGCCAAGCCCGCCGCCGCGAAGGGTCAGTATATAAAGAGCTGCGTCACGGCCTCAACGATGGGCCCCGGTATAAAAATCAACACCGCAAAGCAGCTTTAATTCCAAACTAAAGATAAAAGGGGCGTGTTTTGGCACGCCCCTTTAGAATGACCTGCAAAGTCGCGAGTGACTTTGCTAAAAATAAAAAGGGTTTACGTAAGATGCGCGATTAAAGCGGCATTTGAGATTAAACAAAAAAGGGGGAAGATGTATGCCCATAAAAATTCCAGACCAGCTTCCGGCCCGCGCCGTACTTGAAAGCGAGAATATATTTGTCATGACGGAATATCGGGCGATTCATCAGGACATAAGGCCTCTGAAGCTCCTTATTCTCAATCTGATGCCCACGAAGGAGCAGACCGAGGTCCAGCTCCTGCGCAAGCTCTCAAACACCCCCCTACAGATTGAGGTCGAATTCCTACGAACAATCAGCCACGAGTCGAAAAATGCCAGCGCCGAGCACCTCGAGTCCTTCTATGTATCGCTTGATGACGTCAAGTCAAAGCGCTACGACGGTATGATAATAACGGGCGCCCCGGTCGAAAACCTCAATTTTGAGGAGGTCGACTACTGGGACGAACTGTGTGACATAATGGAGTGGACGAGAACAAACGTGCACAACACCTTCCACATCTGCTGGGGAGCTCAGGCGGGGCTTTACTACCACTACGGCATACAGAAGTATCCGCTTCCCAAAAAGCTCTCCGGCGTCTACAGGCACAAGGCGCTCAAGCCGAATTCACCCTTCTTCCGGGGATTCGACGACGAGTTTTACGCCCCGCACTCCCGCTATACCGAGGTGTTGGCCGAGGACATACTCAGGCACCCCGAGCTTGAGCTGCTCGCCATTTCCGACGAGGCCGGAGTTTACGCGGTCAAGAGCGTGGACAATCGCCGTATATTCGTCACGGGCCACCCCGAGTACGACCCCGACACTCTGGCGCAGGAATACTTCCGCGATCTCAAAAAAGGGCTTAACACGGACGTTCCTGAGAACTATTTTGAGAACGACGACCCGAAGTTAAAGCCCGTCTGCCTCTGGAGGTCGGCGGCGCAGCTTTTATACTCCAACTGGCTCAACTATTACGTCTATCAGACCACCCCTTACGAAATATCGAAGGTCGGTCTTACCCAATGTGAACTTGACTAGTCATTATTTTACACAAAAAGGAGCGGCATTGCCGCTCTTTTTTCTTTACTTTTGCCTGCTTGTCTGATATTATTATGCAAGTAAAATTGCAGGGGTCGTTGTACCGCTGCAAATTTCGTTTCCGGTGCCAGTGCCCCAAAACACATAGAATCCTATTTGGTGCCATTGTCTAGCGGAGCGACATTATTATTTTGGGAGGCTATATTATGAATTTGACGGTTGAAAGAATAGTAGATCTCGAGTGGAATATGCTTTTACAAAGCGCCCAGTTGCAGGGGATCTCTGTGGAAGGAGACAAGACAATATTCTCCGATATGCGCTTCGCTCAGTTTTCGGCCTGGTCGGAAAAGGCCGCCGAGAGCTATCTTACGGACCTCAACATCGCAGCCACGGACAATCGCAATCTTATACTCGAGAAGAACATCAGGGCACTAAAACTCCTCGCGCCGGAGTACTATGATGAGATAAAGCATTTGCTCGAGCCGGTGTCCGAGCAGAAGGAAGCACTTGTTACCGAAATCTCCGACATGCTCATCGAGCAGATGGAGCAGTGCTATAAAAAGTACCCGAACGTCAGCACGGGGCAAAAGCTCAGAAGCTCGGAGGACACCGAGGAGATGATGTCGGTCGAGACACATCAGAAGGCTGAGTTCATGACCTATTCCGAGACGACGCTGGAAGCGCTTTTGGAGCATATAAACGAGCTTAAGGCCAAGGGCGAGAACCTCGCCGAGAGCATCCTCGAGAACACAATCAGGATTTACGGCTTTGAAAGCCTCGCCGCCGCCGACAAGGCCATCGAGGAGAGGAAAAGCGTGGTCTATGAGGAGCCGGACTTTGGCTGCGCAGGCGGCTGCTGCCCGGACGAGGGCTGCCCCGGTGGCGGCTGCGGTACCCGCTAAGCCTGCCATGACCGGCGCTTTGGAGCTGAGCCGCGAATTTTTCGAGCGGACGGCTAAAGCGAAACTCACCGAGGATTTCCCGGAGGACTACCCGCGCATAGCCGCGGGGCTTGTCGGCAACGGATCGGAGTGCTTCGGCTATGACGACGAGCTCTCCCGGGACCACGACTGGGGTATTGACTTCTTCCTGTGGGTCCCGGAGGAGGACAGGCGGCTTGTCGAGCCGCTCAACGAATGGAAACGTAAGCTCCTGGATAGTCATTTTGATAAGCCGATTAGGCGCCGCTCCGGGATGGGCGCCTTTGTCGGCGCTATGACCGTGGGGGATTTCTACTCAAGCCTTATCGGCTACCCCGAGGGGCCGAAAACATTACAGGAATGGCGCTCTATTCCCCAGGAAAACCTTGCGCTTTCCGTAAACGGCGAGGTTTTTGCAGACCCCCTGGGACAATTTACGGCGGTCAGGGAATATCTTCTGCGCTTTTACCCCGAGCAGCTAAGGCTAAAAAAGATAGCGGCCCGCTGTATGGCGATAGCCCAGACCGGCCAGTACAACTTCCATCGCTGCATAAAAAGGGAGGACTGGGTGACATTCAGGACCGTGCTCTCCCTTTTCAGCGACGAGGTGATGGGGCTTGTGTTTTTATTAAACCGCGTCTATAAGCCCTATTACAAATGGGCCTGGCGAAGGCTGTGCGAGCTGCCTGTACTCGGAGGGCCCATAGCGGCCGAGCTTTTGACCCTGTCAAAGCTCTCTGGCCTTGACGCGAAAACTTTCAAAGAGCAGGAAGAGTGCATATCGCGCATATGCACATTACTCATATCGGAGCTTAAAAATCAGGGACTCTCGGATTTAGACGACTTATTTTTAGCTGCGCACGGCTTAGAGATTCAAGCCGGGATAAGCGACGCTTATCTCAGGCGTCTGCCGCCGCAGTACGAGTAAGAAGGGGTGATTGCGGTACGGCGGGTTGAGTGATTGCCGCCGTCTGGAAACTAATAGAGAAGCTATAAAGTAAAAATCCCTTCGGAATTTCCGTCAGCCTTTGTCCATACGGGGTATGGAGGCATTTTCAGCCTAAGGGCCCGAGTATAGGGTCGTCGTTAAAGGAGATGATTCATGGGATCCCGACTGATTTATTTGGTTTTGATTATTTTTTCTCTGTTCCTGCTCGTTACCGGAGCCGTTTTAAGCAGCTTTTCGGAGATTATAGAGGGACTTAGAACAATAATAACCTCCGAAAGTACGCTGATAACCGATTATTTTGCAATTGCCGGCCCGGGAGCTGCGCTTATTAACTCGGCAATCGTAACGCTTATAAGCATAGCCCTGCTTTACTTCAGCCGCGAGCCGGCAAGAGGCTCGACTTTAATGACCATCGGGTGTATGGCGGGGTTTTCCCTGTTCGGCAAAAACTTTGTAAACATATGGCCCATCATAATAGGCAACTGGCTGTACGCCCTTTGTCACAGGGAGCATTTCCTGAAGCATACGCAGGTGGCGCTTCTTTCCACGGCGCTCAGCCCCCTGGTCGGCTTTATGGCGCTCAGGGAAGGGGCCAGCGCCGAGCACCTTCTGATGGCTCTGTTTGCAGGGCTTGCAATCGGCTTTGTGATGCCCCCGCTTGCAAACTACACCTACCGCATTCACAACGGAATGAACATATACAACACGGGCTTTGCGGCGGGACTTCTCGCCATGATACTCGTGCCCATAGTCACGGCCTTCGGCGCTGCGCCCGAAAGCGCCTATTACTGGTCGACGGAGTATCACAATCAGACGCTGATATACCTGCTCGTGCTGCTTTTGGTATTGCTTGTGATGCCCTTCCTGCTGGACCGAAGGGTTTTATCCAGTTACAGGAAGCTCGTTCTCTCGCGCGGACACTTGCCAAACGATTATCTGGAAAAATTCGGCGCCCCGGCCGTAATGCTGAACACCGCGCTTTGCGGCGGGATAGGGCTTGCATATATACTTATTACGGGCGGTGTTTTAAACGGGGCCACGCTCGGCTCGCTATTCGTTATTATGGGCTGTTCGGCCTTCGGCAAAAACCCGAGGAACATAATTCCAATAATGGCCGGTGTTATGGTGGGAGGCTACCTCAACACCTGGCCTATTAACGCACCGGCGCCGCTGATAGCGGGGCTTTTATGCACCACGCTTGCGCCGATAACAGACTATTTCGGCACGGTGGTGGGGATGTTTGCGGGTTTCCTGCACTCCTCCGTCGTGCTCTACGCCGGGTCTCCGCTTGCGGGGCTAAACCTCTATAACAACGGCTTCTCGGCGGGCTTGGTCGCCACCGTGCTTTACCCTGTGCTCACGAGATTCCTCAAACACCACAGGGCAAAGTTTGAGACCAGGGATTTCCTTGAAACCAGCAAATAAGAATTAAAAGATATACAAAGGAGATAGCACAAAATGTTTGCAGAGTACTACGAACCGCTGCCGGATGTCGATGCCTACCTTGAAAGAATAGGCATGGAGCGTCCGAAGCAACTGACAAAGGAATATCTGGACGAGCTGGTAATGGCTCATCAGTGTTCCGTTCCTTTTGAGAACTTGGACATCTACGACCTGCACAAGCCTATATCAATCAAACCGAAGGATATTTTTGAAAAGGTCGTTGTCCGCAAGAGGGGAGGGTACTGCTTCGAGCTGAACGGACTCTTTGTGCTGCTCCTGCAAGCTCTCGGTTACGACGCTTATTCCTGTCCCTGCCGTGTGCTCAAGGAAGAGACGCCCACGCCGAACCCCGTGCGCCACAGGGGCAACATTATCCGCCTGGACGGGAAATACCTCTTCTGCGACGTAGGCTTCGGCGGACCGATGCCTCCCGCCTCCGTTGTGCTCGAGGACAAAACCCGCCAGATAGTGCAGGGGGAGACCTTCTGGTTTGAGCGGACAAACGAGTTCTGGTGGATCTTGAAGCGCCTTACAAAGGGCAAGCTCGAGGTAGGTATGGGCGGTGAGCTCCCGCCCGATGAAGTGCGCGAGGTGCCGGTTCTCATGGTTTCGCAGGCGCAGTGGGAGAATGTTGACTTCACTTTCGCCAACGAGTACTGCTCGACAGGACCCGACGCTCCCTTTGCCAGGGAGAGAATAGTAAACGTAAAAAGAGAAGACGGGCACATATCCTTAAGAGGAAATTCGCTGACCATCGTAAAGGACGGCGCGCGTGAGCGCCGCGAGGTCACCGAGGAAGAGGCTTGGGACTTTATCAGAAACGAGCTGGGGCTAATAGTGGAGTAAAGCTTAAGCCTCACTGAATAAGCATTTAAAAGCGATAACCGGAGAAATTCGGCTTATCGCTTTTGATGACTGTGGGAAAAATTCTGCCTGTAAAGAGTGAATTCTATGAAATGCGTTGAAATACTAATATTGGGAGGACACGGTGGAGCGGAAATCATATGTTACAAGCATGCCCGATGAATCGGGCGCCCTGCTTCGCGCCTCAAGGATTATAGCGGGGCACGGGGGAAATATCGTCAGGGCCAGTTACAACAAGGCCGTAGACCTCCATATGCTCTTCCTCGACGTTGCCGCCCCCCGGGAAGCGCTCGAAGGGATTGAAAAAGAGCTTCTTAAAATCGGATATATAAAGGACAAGCTTGCCGATACCCGGGTAATAGAGGTAGTCGTGAAAATACCGGACAGGCCCGGCGCGCTTTTGCCGGTGCTGGAGATATTAAACCGCCACGGAATTAACATCTCATACCTGAATTACAGCTCGAGTGACGAGCCGTATCAGGATTTCAAGATGGGGCTTCTAATCGAAGACCCAGGCATAGTCAAGCCCCTTTTGGATGAGATAAGCGAACTATACCAGATTAACATCATCCAGTGCGAAATCAGCGAGGAAAATCTTGACAACACGGTGTTCTATATCCGCCTTGCAAACGAAATGCAAAAGCTCCTGGACCTCGACACCGAAAAAACCATGCGGTTTATTGCCGAGTCGAACCGCATACTTCAGATACTTCAGGCGGAGGGGGAGAACGCCTCGAAGGTGTTTGACTACATCCGGCGCTTTGCCTACTTTGTCAGCAATTACCGTGGGGACAGTTTCAAGGCGACCGTAGAGGAGCTGACGCCGGCAGAGGGGCTGACCCTATACAGCATACAGCCACCCTGCGGCAGCAATACCTACCTGTTTACAAGCGGGGAGGAACTTGTGTTGATAGATACAGGCTACGCAGTTTATGCCGGGGAAATGAAAAAACTCCTTAACGGGCTTGTGCCCGGTTTTGAGCCTCTTCCGAAAAGGATATATATAACGCATGCCGACGTGGACCACTGCGGGCTTCTTTCCAGGCTCGAAGATGCCGAGATTGTTCTAAACAAAAAGAGCGCCGACAGCCTGAAAAGGCAGGCGGCGGGGCTACCCGACTACCGTGAGAATAACGAGCTTAGCTTCGGCTACAGCAAAATAAGCCAAATCGTATCCGGCTATGTGCCGCCGGACCCGTCCCGTTTTAAGATACTCGACACCGACACGCCTGAAGAGCATGAGGGATTTATTTTAATCGGCCAAATGACAGTGGGCAATCTCAGCTTTGATATTCTGGAGGGCGGCGGAGGGCACCTCGGCGGCGAGATGATATATGTATCGGAAAAGGCGGGAATTATTTTCACCGGTGACCTGCTGGTCAATATCAGCGGTTTTTCAGAGGAACTGGCGCAGTTTAACTCCCTTGCCCCCTATCTCATGAAGAGCGTTAACGTAGATTCTAAAAGAGCTACGGAGATGAGGAAGGAGATAATCAGGCTTGCGGGGGAAATATCGCGATTAAACGGCAGGCCCTGCATTATCTGCGGAGGCCACGGGCCGATTTCCGTGCTTGACGGCGACAGGCTGACGGCTGTATCTCGCATAAAGCGGTAAAATAAAGGCTCCGGAGTCCGATTGACTCCGGAGCCTTGTTATATGCGTTATAAATTTTCTAGCTCGCTGAGCCAAAGAGCTGCGGAGGCGTCCGAGGGCATCCTCCAGTCGCTGCGGGGCGAGAGGCTAACCGAGCCGACCTTCGGGCCGTCCGGCATGCAAGAGCGCTTAAACTGTTGGGAGAAAAAGCGCCTAAAAAAGATCTTCAGCCAGCGCAGGACGGTTTTGTCCTCGTAGGCGCCTGCAAACGCGTATTTTGCAAGCCTGTATATCTTGGATGGCGCAAAGCCGAAGCGCAGCGCATAGTAAAGGAAAAAGTCGTGCAGCTCGTAAGGACCTACCAAGTCCTCGGTCTTCTGGCTGATTTCTCCCTTGTCGCCTGCGGGCAGAAGCTCGGGTGAAACGGGCGTGTCTAAAATGTCAAACAGCACCTTCGCAAGCTCCCCGTCTGAACGGCCCGCGACATAACGCACGATGTGGCGCACAAGTGTTTTGGGTACGGAGCTGTTCACGGCGTACATCGACATATGGTCGCCGTTGTAGGTCGCCCAGCCGAGGGCAAGCTCCGACAAATCGCCGGTTCCGACGACAAGGCCGCCGGTCTGATTTGCAATGTCCATGAGCACCTGCGTGCGCTCGCGCGCCTGCGAGTTTTCAAAGGTGACGTCGTGTACGTTTGCATCATGGCCTATGTCCTCAAAATGACGGTTCACCGCCGCCGTAATGTCTACTTCCCGGAGCGTGACGCCAAGGCAGGCGCAGAGCCTTTCGGCGTTAGACTTTGTGCGCATGGTAGTACCGAAGCAGGGCATCGTGACAGCCAATATATCCGTCCTCGGCCGCGAGAGCATATCCATCGCCCTTGCTGTGACGAGCAGGGCAAGGCAGGAGTCAAGGCCGCCCGATATGCCGAGCACAGCCTTTTTCGCGCGCGTGTGCTCAAGGCGCTTTTTGAGGGCATGCGCCTGGATTGCAAGTATTTTTTCGGCGCGCTCGTTTACGATACCTTCGTCCGCCGGAACGAAGGGGGTCCGGCTGATTTTCGACGTCAGCGCTGTTTCCCTAATTTCCTGATTGAATGTAATAGACAGGGTGTCTTTGGCCGCGGCTGAGGCGTAGGCGTTTAATCTGTGCCGCTCGCCCGCAAGGCGGTCAACGTCAATCTCGCTTATGAGGAGCTCGTTTTCCTCAAAGGGATTGTTCTCGGCAAGCAGTATGCCGTTTTCGCAAATCAGATGGTGCTGCGAAAACACCGTGTCCTGCGTAGACTCGCCGGGGCCCGCGTTTGCGCAGACATACCCGCAGATAAGGCGCGCCGAGGTAGCCTTAACAAGGAGTCTGCGGTACTCCTCCTTGCCGACAATCTCGTTTGAAGCCGAGAGGTTTGCGATAATCAGCGCACCCGCGTGGCAGAGAGCTTCGCTCGGCGGGCTCTGTGTCCAGAGGTCCTCGCATATGTCGACTCCGAAGATATAGTTTTCAAGGCTTTCGTGTCGGAAGATTAAATGCCTGCCGAAAGGGACCGCACGTCCGCCGATATTTACAGTGGTGTTCCCGCCGAGGGAGTTCGCGGAAGCGAACTGCCGCTTTTCGTAAAACTCCGAGTAGTTCGGCAGGTGGGTTTTGGGGACAATCGCCTTAATCTCGCCATCGTGCAAAGCGGCGGCGCAGTTAAAGAGCCTGTGCCCGTGTCTTAAGGGCAGACCGACGAGCACAAGCGGGTACTTGTCCGCGGTAAATTCGGCGAGTTCACAAAGAGCCTCTCTCGCCGAATCAAGCAGCACCTCGGAGTAAAAAAGGTCGCCGCAGGTGTAGCCCGTAAGGCTAAGCTCGGGCAGGACAAGGAGGTTGACGCCCTTCTTATCCGCCTGCTCTATTCGCTTTTTAATCTCCGAAAGGTTCGCCGCAATGTCGGCCACCGTGGTTTTCACGGAGCCGGCCGCCACTTTTATAAATCCGTCCTTCATACGAGCAACATCCTCAATAATTTTTCACACGGAGGGACACAAAACGCCTCTCAGACAAGCCCCGGCTATAGCCCGCTCGCGCCGTAGTTTGAGAGCACCCGGGCGGAGGGGTCGTTTACGTTGCAGCCCTCCCAGGTCCTGTTCGGCATCCAGAAGTCCGGGACCATCTCAGCCTGGCCGGGGTAGAATTTTTCAAAAATTTCGCGGTAGAGCAGAGACTCTTTGGTAAAGGGCTTTGCAAAAGTATATTTTTCCCGTTTTTCCTCAAATTCCGCATCGCTGTAAAGGCTTTCGGCGTAGGCTTTGAGGTGGTCGACCATAGAGTGGCCCACGGCGTCGCTGAAGGCCGCCTTTTCGCGGTACAGAATGTTGTGGGGGAGATAGTCGCCCTCAAATGCGCGCCTCAAAAGGTATTTTCCCTTGTTGTAGACGTTCATTTTCTTCGCCGGGTCCACTGACATGACGTATTTTACAAAGTCGAGGTCGCCGAAGGGCACGCGCGCCTCGATTGAGTTTACCGAAATGCAACGGTCGGCGCGCAGAACGTCGTAGGCATAGAGCTCGCGCAGTCGCTTTTGAGCCTCCTTCAGGAACTCCTCGGGGCTCGGCGCAAAATCGGTGTACTTGTAGCCGAAAAGCTCGTCAGAAATCTCGCCGGTGAGCAGCACGCGAACGTCCGTGTGCTCTCTTATATATTTGCACACAAGATACATGCCTATGCTAGCCCTGATGGTCGTAATGTCGTAGGTGCCGAGCGCGCTTATCACGGTTTCAAGCTCGCTCAGAACCTCGTCCCTTGACATTATTACCTCGCAGTGCTCGCTCTTGATATACTCTGCGACTTCCCTTGCGTATTTTAAATCTATTGCGTCGCCGCTCATGCCGATTGAGAAGGTGCGTATCGGCTTTTGAAGCTCCTTTGCGGCGACAGAGCAGACAAGCGAGCTGTCGAGCCCGCCGCTGAGAAGAAAGCCGAGCGGCGCGTCCGCGTCAAGCCTCTTTACGATGCCCGCTGTCAGCTTCTCGCGGATATTTTTGCATATTGTGTCAAGGTCATCGTAACATATTGCGTCGACTTTTGCAATGTCGCAGTAGCAGACAAATTCGCCGTCGCAGTAGTAGTGCCCGGGCGGGAAGGGCATGACCTTATCCGTAAGGCCGACGAGGTTCTTCGCTTCGCTTGCAAAAAGGATGCCGCCGCTTGAATCGTAGCCGTAGAAAAGCGGCCTTATTCCTATCGGGTCGCGCGCCGCGACATAGGAATTCCTTTTCGAGTCGTAGATAATCATCGCAAACTCGGCGTCGAGCTTTTCAAACATTTTTAAGCCGTACTCCAAGTAGAGAGGCAGGATAATCTCGCAGTCGGACTCGCTGCTGAAAACGTAGCCCTTTTTCTTGAGCTCCTCACGCACGGGACGGAAGCCGTAGAGCTCGCCGTTGCAGACGACGTAGTTCCCGCCAAGCTCGAAGGGCTGCATTCCGCTTTCGCTCAGGTCCATAATCGCAAGGCGGTGGAAGCCCAGTAGGCCGCAACCGGTCCTAGCAATCCTGCTAGCGTCCGGCCCTCTTGATTTTGTGCGGTCAAAATGCTCTTTGAATTCTGATAGAGATATGCTCTCTCCACAATAACCCATAATTGAACACATAAAAATACCCCTTAAAGTAATATTTGCACAGCTTCCGCTATAGGACGAGCAGCTGTGCCGGCCCGCGGTGCCACCTATATTACCCTAAGGGTCCCTCTCGCCTCCCATCAGAGGCTCACCGCTTTAACGTGCGGCTCGCGGCGCGCCTACTTGCCGAAAGGCTTTCGGGTTGCGGCTCCAAAGTGTTATTCACAAGGGCTCCACTGCGCGGTTTCCACTGTCCCGCACTCACTGTAAGCGATTTCCCAGGCTACTTCTCTTTATCATTGCCTTTGAATATTCACTTAATTTTAATATGCCACAAAAACAAAAAACGGCAAGGCTCTGCTAACTAAACAGCGCCTTTGCCGTTTTGATTCTTAGATTCTAATTCATTGCGGCGGCTTTGTCAAGAGTGCTCATCAAATTTTCTTCTGGGACAAATCTGCCGGAGGCTAAATAGCCTGGCTCGCAGGCATGCCCGGTCAGGCCTGCTCAACTCTGACGCGCTCGCTTAAAATCGCATCGACCTTATCCCTGTACTCCACGGGATGCCTGAGCTTTAATTTTAGGCTTAATTTATGCAGTTTATCCAGCTCCAATACCACATATGTATCGCTTTTTCTGCTGTAGCTTATAGCAGAGTTCCAGGAGACATAGTTATATGAGTCGATTATTCCGTTCTCACATACTTTTGTCGGGAATAATACGAAAACTATCGTAATTAATATATGCGAATTTAATAACAGCCACATCTTAATCCAAATATATAGCATCGTTTCCGGTTCAAACCGACTGAAGACCCAGACGGCAGGGACAATCAACAGCAGAAGATACAAAGCGGGTTCAAGAAATCTCAGTCCGGACGGCCGGATTTTTAAAAGCACCTCGCCCGAAACGCTCTTTCTAACGAAGTATCTTTTGCTTCTTATAAGCAAATGGGAAATGAAAAATATAGAAGCAGCTATGTATATGAGCGTAAATGCATCCTCCATGAGCTTCCCACCCCCTTATCAGGCAAAAACTAGCTGTGGTATTAGATAAGCATGTTAGCATGTTATTATATGGAAGTCAACGCTGGGGCGGAACTGATTACGGAAAGCCGTGTGCTTTATGCTTATTAACCGAAATTAAAACGTCGACAGACGACAGGATAATATGCTATAATAAATACATCGCACCGGACATGTGCGCCGCAGCCTCAGCTCCGGTGAAAGGCCGGTGTCTTATCTGCCCGGGCGGGTGACGGCGATAACATATACCGTTTCGACGACGGGTATTTTTAATTTAGCACAATTAAGAAAGGAGCTTAGACTATGGACTCCAGCATTAAGAAACTTGGCTTCGGATTAATGCGCCTTCCGAGGGTGAAAGGCGGCAACGATGCGGACATCGACAAAAAGCAGGTTGCCGAAATGATAGACCTCTTCCTTGAGCGGGGGTTTAAATACTTCGACACCGCGTTCATGTACCACGAAGGCGAGAGCGAAAAAGCGGTGGGCGAGCTGCTCGTTGCGCGCCATCCCCGCGACAGCTTTTTCCTCGCATCCAAGCTCCCAATGATGGACATAGAGAAGAAGGAGGAGATGGAGGAAGTTTTCAACACACAGCTTGAGCGCACCCGGGCAGGCTACTTTGACCGCTACCTCATACACGGCATAGACAGGCGCACCGCAAAGAAGGTGGACGAGTTTGACGCCTGGGGCTATGTCAAGGCCCTGAAGGAAAAGGGACTTGCGAGGAGCATAGGCTTTTCCTTCCACTCAAGCGCCGAGCACCTTGACGAGATACTCACAAAGCACCCCGAGATGGAGTTTGTCCAGCTCCAAATCAACTATGCAGACTGGGAGGACAAGGAGGTGCAGTCGCGCCTTTGCTACGAGGTCGCCGAAAAGCACGGAAAGCCCGTGACGGTCATGGAGCCCGTGCGTGGCGGGGCGCTTTCCGCCATGCCTGAGAATATAAGGGATATTTTCCTGAGCGCGGCCCCGGATAAAAACATAGCCTCCTGGGCGCTGCGCTTTGTAGGCTCGCTGCCCATGGTGGATATTGTGCTCTCGGGCATGTCGAATATAGAGCAGCTTAAAGAGAATATGGACACCTTCGACAATTTCGAGCCGCTCACCGATGCCGAGCGCAGGGTCATTGCCGAAGTGCTAGAGGAGATAAGGAAAATTCCGACCATTCCCTGTACTTTCTGCAAGTACTGTACTCCCAATTGCCCGCAGAACATAAATATCCCGAGGATAATCTCGCTTTTGAACGACTACAATACTTATCAGAACCTTGAAGCCAACGTAAGGCGCTACAACATGATGACAAAAGGCGGCAGGGGGAAGGCCTCGGACTGCATAGAGTGCGGAAGCTGCGAGAACCATTGCCCGCAGAATATAAAAATTATGAGCGTCCTTAAAGAAGCTGCCAAAGCCTTTGAAAACTAACGGAGAAGCGCAGGCTTTTGGAAAGCAAGGCGAAAAATGCCAATAGAAAAAGGGTGGAGACCTTTGCGGTTTCCGCCCTTGTATTTTTGCTGAATTTTTTCCGATTTACTTCTGTCGCTAATTCCGTGGCAGTTAAATTGGCCGTTTGACGGATAATAAGCTTGCATAAACTCACAAGTCCGCCACGTCTTTAAGCTCAAGATATTCTCTCTGGCGAAACCCGAACATCTCGGCAACCAGAGAGACCGGGAACGAGCGTATCTCGCGGTTTAACCTGGCGACGCTGTCATTGTAAATCAGGCGGCTTGTGCGCACCATGCCGTCAAAGGTTTCAATCGCGTCCATCGCTTTTATGTAGTCCGGGTTAGCCCGCAGTTCGGGGTACTCCTTCGTTATCATCTTAATCCAGCCCAAGGCTTCGGAAATCAGCGCCTCCTGACGCAGCACGTCTACTGGCATCGCTTTTGCCGAGATTGCGCTTCTTCTGAAACTAACCGTCTTAATCAGAGCCTCGCTCTCGTACTGGGAATAGCCCTTTATAAGCTCCAAAAGAGACATCAGGCAGTCAAAGCGGCAGGAAAGCTGCAACCCGAGCTGGTTCATTGCGCTGCCGATATGCTCATCAAGTATGGCTAGCCTCCGGTGCGTAGATATAACCCACAGGACAACGAGAGCAACAATTGCGATGATTGCGATAGAAGCCGGCAGCATGGCAATCAACCTCCAAATATCTTTCTGGGAAGGGGCGGAAGAGGCCTCCGTCGCCTTTCCCGACGCTTTACCTTTTAGTCAGCGCCTTTTTCGCATGAAATATGGTTATATGACAAAATCTTAGCGGAACGCTGTGCCTATTGCGCGAGTGAGTACAGCGGAATCACGCCCGTGGCGGAGCCGTTTATCTTCTTGCAGACGGGAAAGCCGCGGGTAAGATTTTGTGCTGCGCGATGCTAAGCCCGGCGCTATGCCGCCCGCGCCGTTATCGGCTGCTTGCGGGCATTAAGCAAAGCATAGCTACTAAGCTTAGCAAGACGCTTCTTCAAATTATTTTTCTTTTGCTGCTGCCGAAAATTTAGCAAATTTTTACTCGCAGCGACCGTTTTTTGCATGAAACACCGTTTTTTCTGCATGAAACATATTTTGCGCCCTGCCTCTGTGTTAAACTGGGTTTGGAAGACACAAGAAGCGGAGGAAACCTATGCTGCGAATTGCGCTTTGCGATGACAATGCCGACGAGCTTGCGAATTTTACACAGCTCGTGGACTTGTACAGGGCGTCGCGAAATCTAAACTGCAATTTCGAGGTCTTTCCGAATGGGGTTGAGCTTGTCTCGGCCCTGGAGAAGGGAAAGAGCTTTGATATATATTGTCTTGACATCATTATGCCCGGCTTTACGGGTATTGAGGTGGCAAAGGAAATCCGCCGCTTCGACAAGACGGCCCCGATTGTATTTTTCACCTCGTCGCCCGAATACGCCCTGGAAAGCTATTCGGTGAAGGCCGTAAACTACATACTCAAACCTATAACGAAGGAAAAGCTCTTCATCACCTTTGACGAGCTGCTGGAGAAAATAAAAGCGGAAAAGGACGAGGACGCGATTGTAGTAAAAAGCAACGAGGGGATTCAGAGGATACTTGTCTCCAACCTGGTCTTTGCAGAGGTCATCGGCAGGAACGTGTTCTATCACCTGCGCTCGGGCAAGGTAATCGAATGTACCGAGCCTTTTGCCTCAGCCTGCGACAAGCTGATGAAGTTTGGCTGCTTTTTCAAGCCGCACCGCTCATATTTGGTCAATATGGAGTATGTGGACACCATTGAAAACCACCAGATGAGGCTGCGCACGCTCTCCTCCATACCCATTGCACAGGGCAGGGTTAAGGAGTTAAAGCAGCAGTACTTAAAGTACCAGATGGGAGAATTAATGGAGGTAGCGCTTTAAATGCTTGTAACGGTGACGGGGCTAATACGGTTTGGATTTTCCCTGATTTTTGGCGTTGCGGTGTCCGCCCTATTTGCCGGAATAGATACGACGCGGAAAAATAATCTGAGCCTTGGTATAATCTGTGCAATTTTTCTTTTGGTGCAGGCCCTCTGCTGGTGGCTATTCGGTATTGAGCTGACATCAAAGCTCTATCCTGTGATTACCCACCTGCCGCTTGTTTTTATTTTCGTCCTATACTATAAAAGAAGCTGGCTTATATCCGCCGTAAGCATTCTTTTAGCCTATCTCTGCTGCCAGGCGCCGCGCTGGGTGGGCTTCCTCATGGCAGGAGCGCTGCGCAGCGATTTGGCGGACCACGTCGTTTATATTGCGGCCGTATTTCTTTTCTATTTTCTCCTTAAAAAATATGTGGCCGTATCCGTCCGGCAGCTTATGGAGAAATCGCGCGGAACCTGCCTGCTGCTGGGCGGGGTGCCGTTTTTCTACTACATATTCGATTATGTTACCACCATCTACACCGACGTCCTTTACAGGGGCACGAGATGGGCGGTACAGTTCATGCCCTCGATAGTCTCAATCTTCTATTTTGTGTTTATAATCCTCTACTACGCCCAGGCCCAAAAGCAATCCGGTCTCGAAAGGGAGCGGGATATGCTCGATGCGCAGTTCAGGATGGCGCGGACGGAGATTGAATCGCTCCGGCAGATGCAGCAGAATGCCGCGGCCTATCGGCACGATATGCGCCACCATCTCGCCCTTTTGCAGGCCCTGGCGTCAAAGGGGCAAATAGAGGAGATAAAAGATTATCTGAGCACCGCACAGTCCGACATCGACGCGATAACCCCCATACGCTTTTGCGAAAACGAGACCGTGAATCTGATTTTATCCTCTTTTTCCGCGAAAGCGAAGAATTTAGGAATTACGCTCACGATTGATGCGATACTGCCCGACACACTTGCCATCAGCGACACCGAGCTCTGCTCACTTTTGTCAAACGCCCTGGAAAACGCGGTGCAGGCCGCAAAAGACATACCCAAAATCGAAAAACGCATAGTCCGCCTGCGCCTGTTTTCCAAGAACAACAAGCTGTGCATTGACATTCGAAACATCTGCCAGACGGAGCCAAGGTTCCACGACGGCCTTCCGATTTCAAAAGGGGAGGGCCACGGCTTTGGGACAAAGAGCATGGCGTACATCGTCGAAAAGCACGGCGGCGTATACAGGTTTTCGGTTCAGGACGGCTTCTTTATTTTCCAGGCAAGCGTATAGCGGCTTTATATGATAGTGTGCCGTGCGCAAGCGGACTGAAACGCTATCTGCCGGATGAGCGCGCGACGATATATGCGCCGGGGCGTTTTCCTGCATAGAAGTCCATGTCTTCCTTGCCAAACTAAATAAAAAACGGCCCCATTCCCAAAAGGGAAAAAGGCCGGAAAAGCAAAAACGGCCGACGGTAAGCTCAGCGCCGGCCGTTCTTTGCGTGCGGATATATAAACAACCCCCGCTTTCAGCCGCTTTGCGCGGCTAAGAGCGGGGGTAATTATTCTCTAATTTTATCTCGGCGGCAGGTAGTCCAAGGGGTCGACACGCTCGACGCCCCACCTGTGAATCTCAAAGTGGAGGTGTACGCCGTCCGAAAGCCCGGTGTCTCCCGCTGCGGCGATTATATCGCCCTGGGCAACCTTATCCCCGTACGAGACATAAAGCTCCGTGCAGTGGGCATAGGCAGTAATATCGCCGTTGTCGTGCAGTATCTCCACCAGATTGCCGTACTCGCCGTAATAGCCCGAGGTGATGACGATCCCGCCGTCCGCTGCGTATATGGGGGCCATGTAGGGCACTCCAATATCAAGTCCACGGTGGTAGCTTGAACCGATGCCAATATCGCGGTAGCCGAATCCAGAGGTGATAACGCCGTCGGTCGGCCAGATGTAATAGCCCTTGGAGGCGTGGCGCGGAAGGGTGCCGACTGCGATTACCGCCGTTACGGGCTCCTCAAGCACGTCAGTTTCGCTCACGACGCTGTCAATCTCGTTTCCGGACAGGAGGGTCAGGCGCTCGACAACCTTTATCTGACCGTTTGCGCCTTCATTTAGCACCTTGTACTCGCCCTCATACATGGTGTCGTCGCTTATGTACTGAACGGGGTAGGCGAGGGGGGCCGTGTACTCCACTTCCTCGACGGTTTTTATGTTAAGAATATACTTCCCGTCGCTGTTCTTGGTGTTGAGAATCTGTCTCATCTCCGCAAGGCCGTGGAGCGAGCCCTTGGGGACGAACACCTGCTTTATCGCGGTGGACTCGGCAAAGCTGGCCGAAAGCGCGGTGGGAGACATGTTGCGCTCCAGGATGGAGGCGAGCAAATCTTCAATATCCTTGCGGTTTTCCGTACCGCCTATATACTCGCCGTTAACCGTAAGCACATAGAGCTGCTCGATGCAATCCAAATGCTCAAGTATGGCGTTTGAAAGCTCAATCGTGTCGAGGTTTTTGGCGGTTACGCCCCGCCTGTAGGAGATGCCCTCCGAAATGCAGTATTTATAGCCGAGGATTTCGGAGGCCTTTGCCTCTGCGGCTTTCAGAGCTTCTCTGACTATTTCGGGGGACTCGACAACGCCGACGAGCTCGCCGTTGAAGATAACCGAAGTGGTCGGGTTAATGCCCGCCGCTATAAAAAGAGCGGACAGGGCAAACAGAAGTACGACGCAAGCAAATCTATATTGCAAAAGTAACTTTGGTTTGACCTTAAAATTCTTAAGTTTTTCAAGGCTCAGCTTTAGCTTAGTAAACTTCGGATTTTTAAGTTTAAAAAGGCTAAATTTTTTATTTTTCGGCTTTTTATAGCTTATAAGTTTTATATTACTGAGCTTTCTTGAAAGGGTTCTTTTTCGCTGGGGCACTTTCCCGGGACTTCCGTTAAGTCCGTCTTGCGATTTAGTGTCCATATCGAAGTTTCTCCCTTCTGGAAGCTGCCGGATGGAAAATCCTGCAAAAAAATTTCAAATGAAAGAGTCCGAACTGGGGCCTGCGGCTCCATCCGAACTTTGTGAACAAAACAATACATCAAAAATTGGCTTACGTCAAGCAAAATGACGGTTTAGTAACAGTTTTTTTACAAACTGGACATAATTTTTTGCAACTTCGGGCTGTATAAAATTTCAAATAATCAGGCAAATAATTACAATTATACGCGATATAAACACTTTTTATTGATTCCAGCAACTTACATTTAACACTGGTATGCCAATATCTTGTGCGGAAATTTATTCCTTTATACAGCTTATTGTTCTTTCAACGGGCGCCGGCATAATTTGGGAGAGGGACAAATATACTTGTACAAATCTCATGGAAAGGGTGTATATGATGGCATACGAAGAAAAATATAAAAAAACCGAGCAGCCCCACAACCTGATCCTCGAGGGCAGACGCAGGCTGTCCGTATCCGGTGTTGAGGATGTGGAGAGCTTTGATGAGCGCGAGGTTGTCCTGTCGACGTTCAGCGGCATGCTCATAGTCAAGGGGGAGGATCTGCAAATCGAAAAGCTCAGCCTTGACGGAGGGGAGCTTGTTTTGGAAGGCGAGGTCGAATCCATGACTTACGAGGCTAGGCAGCGGGAGAAGGGTGGCTTCTGGGCACGGCTGTTTAAGTAGTAAGCAGTGATTAAAATATGGATATTTCTCCGTCCTACCAGCTTATTGAAGCCGCCCTTTCGGTCGGTCTCGGCTTTGCACTGGGGATAGTCTACGACCTTTTTCGGATAGCGCGGCGGCGCCTTAATGCCCTGCACCTGACCGCGCTTTTTGACGCACTGTACTGGGTGCTTGCCGCCGCCTGCCTTTTTTTCTTCGGTGCCGGGGCTTCGCAACGGGGATTTCGCCTTTTTATGTTCGCCTTCGCCTTTTTGGGGGGCGCCTTCTACTTTCTCACTTTGAGCGCTCCCGCGATGTGGCTGCTTGAGAAGTTCGCGGACTTAATACAGTTTATGTTCAGATGCCTGTGCCTTCCCTTTGTGATTTCCGTGAAATTTATTAATTTTTTTAAGGAAACATTAAAAAGGGTATTTAAATATTTGAAAAAATGGTTTAGAATAAGTACCAAGAGATTTATACCCTCTGGACGTTTTGATGCACGGTCTCGCTATACAAAGGAGGAGCGCTTTGAAAACGAAGAAGGCAAGTATTATTACGAAGCTGGTCGTACTCACCGCAATAGGCTACGCGGTGGTGACGCTGATTTCGCTCAGCGCGAAAATCGAAGCAGCCGAATCGGCAAAACAGGCGCTAATTAAAGAAGTGGCGGAAAAGAAAGAGCAAAACGCCGCGCTTGAGCACAGTATCGAGCACAGCGACGAGATTGAGACAATCAAAGAGGTCGCCCGCACGAAACTGGGCCTTGCAATGCCCGGCGAGATTATTTTCTACGACGTAAGCAACTGAAAAACATACAAAGGGTTATACTTAAGGGAGGAAGTTTATTCTATATGGATTTGGAAGTGGGGGCTATTCTGGAAGGCAAGGTCACCGGAATAACAAAATTCGGGGCTTTCGTGACCTTTCCTTCAGGCAAGTCGGGTCTTGTGCACATATCCGAGATTGCCTACCCCTATGTGCAGAATGTAAGTGATCACTTGGCTCAAGGGCAGACGGTCAAGGTAAAGGTGATTGGCATTGACGAAAACGGCAGGATAAACCTGTCCATAAAAAAAGCCAATGAGCAGCCAAGACCTGAACTGCGCGCCTCTCAGTCGCCGGTAAGAAGTCAGCACGCTGTGAAAGCGGCGCCTGTATTGGCGCCGGCGGCCCAGACAGAGGCCACAGCCCCTTCGCAAGAGGTCTCCTTTGAGGATAAGCTGAGAAGGTTCCTGCAGGATTCCGACAGCAAGATGGCCGGCACGAAGCTGTACTCTGACCGGAGGAGCGGCTCGCGCCGCCGCGGCAAATGACGAAGACCTAAGGGGCGCCATGAGCTTCATGGCGCCCTTAACTCTTGCCATATGGACCTGAGGTAAACCCTCCATCGTACAGGCACAAAAAAAGTGCGGATCGTCCGAGCGATCCGCCAAAATGGGGTTGTGGGATAAAGATATGAACCGCCACTAGCTGCGGCGGATTGAAAGCGGCGCATGGCGCCCCCCTCAATGCCATTGGATAAGCTGTAACTAAAATATACAGCAATTACCATAAAATGTAAATAGCGAAAGACAACGAAAGAGAACTAGTTTTGTCGATTGAATTCTATTTTAAAGGCGGTCAAGGATATGCGCGAAGTAAGTTTTGAGACCATAGCTGAGACGGTCGCAAGGCTCTGCGTCAGAGCCAACACCATCCTCTCTCCGGATATTGGCATCATGCTTGAATCCTGCTGGGAGACCGAGACCTCCGAGGCGGGGGCGGGCGCCCTGCAGGACATTGTTGAGAATTTCAAGTATGCGGCGAAGGCCGGCGTACCCATCTGTCAGGACACAGGGATGGCGGTGGTTTTTGCCGAGATAGGGCAGGAGGTCTATATAAGGGGCGGGCTGTTCTCGGAGGCCGTGAACGAGGGAGTACGCCGCGGCTATGTGGACGGGCTGCTTCGACTTTCGGTGGTCAAAGATCCCCTGCGCCGTGAGAATACTGGTGACAATACCCCTGCAGTTTTGCATTTAAGCCTCGTTGAGGGCGACCGCATTCGTCTGACCGTTGCACCAAAGGGCTTCGGCAGCGAGAACATGAGCGCAATGAGAATGTTCCTCCCCTCCTCGACGAAGGAGGAGATAATTGATTTCATAACCGAAACTGCGGCTAAGGCAGGCTCCAACCCCTGTCCGCCGATGATTCTGGGCGTGGGGCTCGGCGGCACGATAGAGCAGGCGGCGCTGATTGCAAAGAGGGCCATACTGCGCCCCGTGGACGAGCGCCACCCCGACCCCTTTTACGCGGAGATGGAGAAAAAGGCCCTGGAAAAAATCAACAGTCTCGGAATAGGGCCGCAGGGCTACGGCGGAAAGTGTACGGCGCTCGCGGTCAACATAGAGTTTGCGCCCACCCATATAGCGGGGCTGCCCTGCGTTGTGAACATGGGTTGCCACGTCACAAGGCACGCAAGCGCTGTAATATAGTTTTTGCGCCTTGCCGCATTCACCGGCGGACCCCCTTTGCACGGCCGGCTTAGCACGATAAAGCGCTAATTTGCATTGAATAATCAAAAAAATCATTCGCAAATCCGCCCGAATTGTCTGAAATGATATTGCTAAACCCGATAAAAAATGTTATTATATCTCCGACTGCGCCGTATTAGCAAAGTAAAGCGCTAAAAAATGTAATAACAGGAGATTGATGAAATGAAAAGATTAGCTGCTTTTTTACTGGCCGCTCTCATGTGTGTGGCTGTGTTTGCCGGGTGTGAGAAGAAGCCGAAGGAAGATTTCGAGTACATAAAGGACAAGGGCGAGCTTGTAATAGGAATTACGCTTTTTGCCCCGATGAACTATAAGGACGAAAACGGCGAGCTTGTCGGTTTTGAGACCGAGTTTGCCGAGGCTGTCTGCGACAAGCTGGGCCTTAAGCCGAAGTTCCAGGTCATCCAGTGGTCCGCCAAGGAGAACGAGCTTGCGGCCAAGACCATAGACTGCGTCTGGAACGGCATGACGATTACCGAAGAGCGCGCCCAGAACATGGACATTTCCATCCCCTATCTGATGAACAAGCAGGTAATGGTGGTCAAGGCCGAAAACCTTGAAAAGTATTCGGACATTGCCAACATCGCCGGAGCCGCTGTCGTGGCAGAGAAGAAGTCCGCCGGCGAGAGCGTGGTGCAGACGGACGAGGCTTTTAAGGACGCAAAGTACACCGCGGTTGACACCCAGGCCAAGGTGCTCATGGAGGTTGCGGCGGGCACGGCCGACATCGGCGTTGTGGACTATGTAATGACCATCGGCTCCATAGGCGAGGGCACCGACTACGCGAAGCTCAAAGTGGTCGAGACAGTCGACTTTGCCGAGGAGGAGTACGGCATAGCCTTCCGCAAAAACAGCCCCGAGACCCTCAAGAAGTTCAACGAAGCCATACAGGAGCTCGCGGCAGACGGCACGCTAAAGGCAATAGCCGAGAAGTATAAGCTCCAGGATTTGCTGCTTGTAAAATAAGTCTTTAATGGGCGACAACAATCCGGTTCCGCGCTGCGGAATCGGATTGTTCCGGCCTTTTTTCTCACATGGAAATATCGCCCTATTTGGCGCGCTGTTTAAAGCGCACCCGCAGCGGGGCGCATTTTGCCCGAACGGTTTTTTTTATTTGTTTTAGGATACTATAAAGGCGGTCTAAAATGTCATTCCAAACGGTAACAAAAGTGCTCCTGCAGGGTTTTGCGGAAAACTGCGTGATTTTCGCGGTAACACTGCTCTTTGCCATCCCGCTGGGGCTTATTATAGCATTCGGTTCCATGTCGCGCTTCTGGCCGCTTAAATGGCTGACAAGGACCTTTGTCTGGGTCATCAGGGGTACGCCCCTGATGCTCCAGCTTTTTGTAGTCATGTACGTGCCGGGGCTCCTGTTCGACGTCACGATGCCGAACAGGGTGCTGGGGATTCCCATCGACCCGCGCATGTTCTCGGCGCTCGTTGCGTTTATAATCAATTACGCCGCGTATTTTTCAGAGATTTACAGGGGCGGCATAGAGAGCATAGCGGTCGGCCAGTACGAGGCGGGACAGGTTCTGGGCATGACGGGGCCGCAGATATTTTTCAAAGTTGTGCTCCTGCAGGTGGTAAAGCGCATAATACCGCCGATGGGCAACGAGATTATCACGCTCGTGAAAGACACCTCTCTTGCCCGCGTCATCGCCGTGCAGGAGATACTGTGGATTGCGGAGGAGTTCACGACCGTTGGCCTCATCTGGCCGCTATTTTATACGGGCGTATTCTTCCTCGCCTTCTGCGGGGTTTTGACGCTGCTGTTCGGATTTATCGAGCGGAAGCTCGACTATTTCAGAGGTTAAACTATGCCTATACTGGAAGTTAGAAACATACGCAAATCCTTCGGGAACAACGAGGTCCTGAGGGGCGTTGGATTTACAATGGAAAAGGGCGAGGTGCTCGCGATAATCGGCAGCTCCGGTAGCGGCAAGACGACCTTGCTGCGCTGCCTCAATTTTCTGGAACGGCCCGACGCCGGGCAGATTCTCGTTAACGGGGAAATGCTGTTTGACGCGGAGGACGAGTCCATCCATAACGAGAAGGAGCTGCGGAAAAAGCGCTTGCACTTCGGGCTGGTTTTCCAGTCCTTTAACCTTTTCCCGCAGTACAACGTGCTACGGAACGTAAGCCTCGCAATGGAGCTTCTTGCAAAGGAAAGGCCGGACTTTAAAAGCAGGCGCAGGGAGATTATGGGGGAGATTGAGAGCAGGGCGCTGGCGCTTATCTCGCGCGTCGGCCTTGCCGACAAGGTAAATTCTTACCCCTACCAGCTCTCAGGCGGTCAGCAGCAGCGTGTCGCGATAGCAAGGGCACTCGCCCTCTCGCCGGAGATACTCTGCTTCGACGAGCCGACGAGCGCGCTTGACCCGGAGCTGACAGGAGAGGTGCTAAAGGTAATACGCAGCCTTAAATCCTCGGACAGCACCATGATAGTCGTCACGCACGAGATGGAGTTTGCGCGGAACGTCGCCGACAAGGTCATATTTATGGCGGACGGCCTTATCGAGGAGGAGGGCACCGCCGAGGAGGTCTTCGGAAACCCGAAGAGCGAGCGCACCCGCGCCTTTTTCAGCAGCCTTTCCGAGAGGTAGCGCCGCGGGTAGTTACGGGAGTTAGCCGCACTATAAAAGCCGCGGCAAAGGATTGGATTTGCCGGCCAGAAAGCGCTCGGGCATATTTATGACAATGAGCTTAAAATCGAATGGGCTGCTCACTTTGAGCGGCCCATTAAGTTTACTCAGCTATTGCTTTGTCCTGTTTACTTCCATACACATAACGCTTATGTGCCGATGCTTCTTGGGTGAAAATATCAATAATTTAAAGCAGATTATTTATGTCGGAGCTGATTTGCTTTCTCTCCTCGTAGACCCACTCCTCGTCAAAGTCGAGATTGAGTGCCTTGGAGAACGAATAGTACAGATTTACCTTCTGGTAGTACTCCTCGTACTCCGAAAGGCCGAAGGAGTTGAGGGTCGGCCTTGAGAGCCTGTCCCTCTTCAGGACAAAAATTTCCTCCACGTAAGTGATAAACTGCTCCAAAAGCTCCTCGCTGTTAACGTCGAAGGGCAGGCTCATCAGCTTCCACTCTAGCGCCTCGGGGAGCTTGTAGGGCTTTAGGCTGTCCAGAATCAGAATATAGTCCCTGACGTCCTTTTTGCGGTAGTAATTGAGGGCCTCTTCCCTCGTGCTCCAGAGCGCAAGCTTCTCCTTGAGCGGCAAAATGCCTATGTCGAGAATCGCCTCGCCGGGTCCGACGACCGCCTTTTCGATTTCGTCGTCCTGAGTGCGGAGCATGTCTTCGATAAATGAGATGTCCTCGTCCATGCAGGCGACGTAGCCGACCTCGTAAATGCCTATGCGACCCGCCCTGCCTGCAATCTGCTTTACCTCCTGCGAGCTGAGGAAGCGGACCTCCTCGCCGTCAAACTTCTTAATATCGGTGAAAACAATCCTCCTGATGGGTAAGTTTACGCCCATTCCAATTGCGTCGGTGGATATGAGAATCTGGTTTTCCCCACTGACAAAGGCCGAGTACTGCATTCTTCTCACCTCCGGGGGCAGGTCGCCGTAGATGACGCTGTTTGTAATCCCGCGCTCCCCGAAGTATCTGGAGAGCTCAAGCACCCGCCGTTTTGAGAAGGCCACCAGGGCGTCGCCCTTTTGCACGTCGTCTGGCCTTACGTTCCTTCTCTCAACTTTGAGCGGGACAAGGCGGGAGTACTCGCGGATTTCAAGTTCGTCCCCGCAGTCTCCTATCATCCTGATAAGCTGCTCTTTGGCGCTCAGCGCGCCGCACAGGTGTATTTCCGGGCAGCGGAGGCCGAGTATTGCCCTGGTCCAGGCGTCGCCGCGCTGCAGGTCCGCGAGAAGCTGCACCTCGTCTATTATGGCGACCTCGTATAACCTGTCTATATCGGCCTTTTCGACGGTGCAGCTTGAATGGCTCGCCCCGTCCACCCTTATCTCCTCCTCTCCGGTGAGCAGGTTGCAGCGGACGCCCTCGCTGTTTAAGCGCTCAAAGTTTTCAAGGGCGAGTATTCTAAGCGGCGCGAGATAAAGCCCGTTTCCGCTCTGCTTTAGGCGCTGCAGGGCGTTATAGGTCTTGCCCGTGTTCGTGTCTCCGAGGTGCAGGAAGAAGCGCCGCTTTATTTTCCTTGCCTCGGGATAGAAGTCCTTGGGATTTTCAGGCAGAAGTCGGCTGAACTGTTCGGCGACAATTTTGGGGATGTGGTTTGTCACAAGCACGGAGATAATGCCCGAGTTTAAATAGGACTTGAAGTTCCCCGGGACAATCTCCTCGAATTTGTATTCCGTTTTGTTTGTCTTGTTGTAATGCTCCAAAAGCCGCTCCGAGACCTCTCCGAGCAGCTCTACATAGCCGTCGTAAAGCCCGCGGTAGTCGCCAAGGCCCAGTCCGGACAGGGTCCTTAAATCCTTGAGCTTCTTTCTGACGACCGACTCAAGATGCCATAGCTTGCCGCTTTTGGTCTGAGCGGCCTGGTGCTTGAGCTTCGGTAAGAGTTTTTTCAAGTAGTTGAGCTCGTGCTGTGCTCTCCGGTCCTTTTTCATCAGACCCCGCCTCCCGTAGTCAAATAAGGCCAATTACTATTTTAGCCCCTGAAACGCAAAAAATTAAGCCCAAAGAGCAAAAATGTCGAAAAAATAAGGGCAGCTCCGCTCCCGAAGCTGCCTTGGGTTGATTTTGAGCCAATTTCTTGGCCTTTCTTTAATTGGGCAGGTAGTCAAGGGGGTTGACGCTATTGCCGTTTAATGTCATCTCCAGGTGCAGGTGCGGCTCCCGTCCCGCCTCGCTTATCGAGGTCTCGCCAACCCTGCCTATGAGGTCGCCCATCTCAACCGTGTCGCCCACGCTCACGAGCAGGTCGGTGTCAAGGTTTGAGTAGACGCTCACGAGGTTGCCGCCGTGTTCTATGGTGACCGTTGTCCCGCTCATTCCGTCCTTTTCAATGCCGATAACGGTTCCGTCAGCTATTGCGGAGACGGCGGTGCCGAGGTCGGTGGCGATGTCAATGCCCGGGTGTGTGCGCCAGTCTGACATGGTCGGGTTATATATCAGCGCGTCTACGGAATAGGGCATTGTAATATCGCCGGAGACAGGCCACATAAAGCTCTTGGGCGTGGGTTTTGCTTCCTGCTTCGGAGCGGGTGTCTGGGTCGTAATAGGCTCCTCGCCCCGATTGCTCTCGGGGTTTTCCTCCAGGTTGGATTCGGGGTTCTCACCTACGTTGGGGGCGGGGGTAATTGCGGGGGTCTGGGGATTGAACACGTCCTCCCCGGTTTCAGGCAATTGCGCCGTAACTCTCTGTCCCACGTCGGTGAACTCAACTACAGCCCAGGTGCCGACGCCGATGATGGCGAGGCACAGGATAAGGGCTATGTAGAAGCCCTTATCAGCAAAAAACTTGCGAACGGATCTGTTTTTCATGGATAGATTTACCTCCAAAAAAGCTCTCTGCCGACATTTTTGACGGCAGAGAGCTTTTTTATACAACAATTTAGAAAATTTTTGGAAAATTTTAGGTTATATATCCTATCTGATGCTGAAAAACGCCTTCATGCCGGGATATTCGGCGACATCGAAGAGCTCTTCCTCGATGCGAAGGAGCCTGTTGTACTTCGCAACGCGGTCGCTTCTCGATGGAGCGCCGGTCTTAATCTGGCCTGCGTTCATGGCGACCGCGACGTCGGCTATAGTCGTATCCTCGGTCTCGCCGCTACGGTGTGAGATAACGGCGGTGTAGCCTGCGCGGTTTGCCATCTGTATGGTATTGAGCGTCTCGGTCAGCGTGCCTATCTGGTTGAGCTTTATGAGAATGGAGTTGGCCACACCCAGCTCAATGCCCTTGCCGAGGCGCTCGACGTTTGTCACGAATAGGTCGTCGCCGACAAGCTGGATTTTGCCGCCGAGGGAGTCCGTAAGGTTCTTCCAGCCCTCCCAGTCGTCCTCGGCCATGCCGTCTTCAAGCGAGATGATGGGGTATTTGTCCGCAAAATTACCCCACATCTCAACCATTTCGGTGCGGGAGAGCTTCTTTTTGGACTTCGGCATCAGGTAGTAGCCGCCGTCCTCATTCACATACCACTCGGAGGCCGCGGCGTCTATGGCAATTTTAAAGTCCTCGCCCGGCTTGTAGCCGGCGATTTCGATGGCGTTGACAAGGGCCTTCAGCGCCACCTCGTCTTCGGCTAGGTTCGGGGCGTAGCCGCCCTCGTCGCCGACGCCCGTGGAGGGCGCGACCTTCTTAAGCGTATGGAAGACCTCGGAGCACATGCGCAGCGCCTCGCGGAAGTTGGGCGCGGAAACGGGCATTATCATGAATTCCTGGATGTCGACGTTGTTGGAGGCATGGGCGCCGCCGTTTAGGACGTTCATCATCGGCACCGGCAGGACCTTGGCGTTAACCCCGCCGATATAGTTGTAAAGAGGCATTCCGAGCGACTGCGCCGCGGCCTTCGCGCAGGCCAGCGACACGCCGAGGATGGCGTTTGCGCCGAGCCTTGACTTGTTGGCGCTGCCGTCAAGCTCAATAAGAATTTTGTCTATCGAGGGCTGGTCCATGGCGTTTAAGCCTATTAGGGCGTCGGCAATCTCCGTGTTTACGTTTTCAACGGCCTTCAAAACGCCTTTTCCGAGGTAGCGGCTCTTGTCCCCGTCGCGCAGCTCACAGGCCTCGTACATTCCGGTGGACGCGCCTGAGGGAACAGCGGCAAGCCCCACCGTGCCGTCGTCGAGCGCGACCTCAACTTCAACCGTAGGATTTCCGCGCGAGTCTAGGATTTCCCTTGCCAGTACGTCAACAATCTCAAGGTATTCCTTCATAATACTGCCTCCTATTAATTCATATTAGTCGATATAGAATATGAAAAACCAAAATAGGCCTTATTCCTTCAAAATTAAGCTCTCGCCGGTCATCTCGGGCGGTTTTTCAAGGCCCATCAGCTCGAGCATCGTGGGGATAATATCGGAGAGCCTGCCGTTTCTGAGCCTTACGTCGGCCCCGCAAACGATAAAGGGCACGGGATTTAGCGTATGGGAAGTGCAGACCGAACCGTCTTTTGTCAGCATCCTGTCGGCGTTGCCGTGGTCGGCGGTGACAAGCGCTATGCCGCCCATCCCGCGGACCGCCTCCAGGACCTGTCCGAGGCACTCGTCCACCACTTCGACCGCTTTTACGGCCGCTTCAAATACTCCCGTGTGTCCTACCATGTCGCAGTTGGCAAAATTCATTATTACGGCGTCGTACCTGCCGCTTTGTATACGGTTGCAGGCCTCCTCGCATACCTCGTAGGCCTTCATTTCGGGGATTTTGTCATAAGTTGCAAACTCGCGGGAGGAGGGGATAAGCACCCGGTCCTCGCCCTTGTAGGGCTTTTCCACCCCGCCGTTGAAGAAGAAGGTAACATGGGCGTACTTTTCGGTTTCGGCTATGCGAAGCTGAGTCATGCCGAGGCGGCTTATAAACTCGCCGAAGGTGTTTTTCGGCACCTCGGGCGGGAAGGCGACAGTCACGTTCGGCATTTTCTCGTCGTACTGGGCGGTGCAGACGTAGTTGACCTTAAAGTATCCGCCCCGGCGCTCAAAGCCGTTAAAATCCTCGTCCACGAAGGCACGTGTAAGCTGTCTTGCCCTGTCGGGCCGGAAGTTTAAGTGAATTACAGTATCGGCCGGCTTTACTAGGCCCTCGGGCGTGACTATGATTGGCTCGATAAACTCGTCGGTTATGCCCTTTTCATAGGATTCCAGAACGGCCTTGACCGGGTCGTCTGAAAGAGTGCCCTCGCCGAAAACAAGGGCGTCGTAAGCCCTCTGCGTCCTGTCCCAGCGCTTGTCGCGGTCCATCGCGTAAAAGCGACCCATGACCGTAGCAATTTTCGCGCCGTATTCGCTGCATTTCAGGGCGCAGGTTCTCATGTAACCCTCGCCGCTTGTCGGCAGGGAGTCCCTGCCGTCGGTGAAGCAGTGCACATACACCTGCTTGGCCCCGCGCCTTCTGCACAGCTCAAGCGCCGCCCAGAGGTGGTAAGTGTCGCTGTGCACGCCCACATCGGACAGGAGGATAAAAAGATGCACCGCGGCGCCCTTTGAAACCGCCTCGTCTATTGCGGAAATATAGGCCTCGTTTTCAAAGAAGGAGCCGTCGTCGACAGAGTTTGTTATGCGCAGCAGGCTCTGGTAGACTATCCTGCCCGCGCCTATGTTCATGTGGCCGACCTCGCTGTTGCCCATAGTTCCGTCGGGGAGCCCGACGTCCTTTCCGCTGGTCGAGAGAAGCGAATTGGGATAGTTTTTTAGCAGCTCGTCGATAACCGGAGTGTTTGCGGCCGCTATTGCGTTGCCAGCGTGGGGTGAGTCTATGGCAAACCCGTCGAGTATGATCAGCGTAGTAGGAACCTTCATTTTATTCCTCCAATTTGACTCAAAAAAGGGGCGTCACTGGTTCGCGGCCTCTATGATTGCGGCGAAATGCTCAGGGTCCAGCGACGCGCCGCCTATAAGGCCGCCGTCGATGTCGGGCATGGAAAGAAGCTGCGCGGCGTTGTCCTTGTTCATGGAGCCTCCGTACTGTATGGTGACTGCCCGCGCTATCCTTGCCCCGTACAGGCTGCGGATGATGGCCCTAATATGTGAACAGACCTCGCCTGCCTCCTCCGCGGAGGCGGTTTTGCCGGTGCCTATGGCCCAGACAGGCTCGTAGGCGAATATGACGCGGCGCATTTTCTCTGGGGGAACGGCGCTGAGGGCAAGTTTTACCTGCATGGAAATAAGGTCCTTGGTTACTCCCATCTCGCGCTGCTCAAGCGTCTCGCCGACGCAGATTATGGGAATAAGGCCGGCGCCGATGGCGGCCGTGACCTTGGCGCGCACCATCTCGTCGGTCTCGCCAAAATAGCTGCGGCGCTCACTGTGGCCGATAATAACGTATTTTACCCCGAGGTCGCGCAGTTGATTTGCCGAAACCTCGCCGGTGTATGCGCCGGAATCCTTGTCGCTCACATTCTGAGCCCCCACGGCTATGCGGCAGTCGCGCAAGGCCTTTATAAGCTGAGGCAGCATGACAAAGGGAGCACAGATTACAACCTCGCAGTGCTTTGTTTTGCCGGCCAGGGCCCTCAGAGTGTCGGCATAGGGTTTGACCTCCGACGGGAGCATGTTCATTTTCCAGTTGCCTGCGATTACAGTTTTTCTGTATTTTCTATTCATTAAAGCCCTCCTTTTATCTGTCGAGCAGACAAGCTACTCCCGGCAGCTCTTTACCCTCCAGGAACTCCAGGGAGGCGCCGCCCCCGGTTGAAACATGGGACATCTTATCGGCAAAGCCGAACTGATTTACCGCAGCGGCGCTGTCTCCGCCGCCGACAATGGTATAGGCAGAGGATTCCGCCATGGCTTTCGCAACGGCGATGGTGCCGGCGGCGAAAGCGGGGAACTCGAAAACGCCCATGGGACCGTTCCACACGACGGTTCCCGCCTCCTTGATTGCCCCGGCGAAGATTTCCGCCGTCATCGGGCCTATGTCAAGGCCGAGCTGGTCATCTGGTATCGCGTCGCTGGATACGAGCGCGGGCTCGGCCTCCGCCGAAAACTCGGGTGCGACCACGGTGTCGACGGGGAGCAGCAGCGAGACGCCGTTGTTTGCGGCGGCCTCCAGCATCTCAAGGGCATAGGGGATCTGCTCGTCCTCGCAGATGGATTTTCCTATCTCCTTGCCTTGCGCTTTGAGGAAGGTGTAGGCCATTCCGCCGCCAATAAGAATAGTATCAGCCCTGGTGAGCAGGTTTCTTATAACTCCAAGCTTGTCACTGACCTTCGAGCCGCCGAGGACGGTTACGAAGGGGTGCTTCGGATTGTCCAGAGCGCCGCCGAGGGCCGCAAGCTCTCTGGCGAGCAGCAGGCCGCAAACCGCGGGCAGGAAGTGCGCGACACCCTCAGTCGAGGCGTGGGCGCGGTGTACGGTACCGAAGGAGTCGGAGACGAAGATGTCCGCCATAGAGGCGAGCTTCCGGGCAAACTCCGGGGCGTTCTTCTCCTCCTCCTTATGGAAGCGTAAGTTTTCAAGCAGCATTATCTCGCCCGGTTTCAAGGCCGCGGCAAGGCTCAGAGCCTCGTCGCCTATTACGTCCTTTGCAAACTTCACCGGTCTGCCCAGGCGCTCGGAGAGCCGTTTTGCAACGGGCCTAAGTGACAAATCCTCCCGCCACTCCCCCTTGGGGCGGCCGAGGTGCGAGCAGGCTATGACTGAGGCGCCATTGTCAAGGAGATAATTGATTGTGGGAAGGGAGGCCACTATACGAATCTCGTCTGAAATCTCACCGGTTTTCTTGTCAAGCGGTACATTGAAATCACATCGAAGAAGAATTTTTTTACCGCTTACGTCAATGTCCCTCACGGTTTTCTTGTTGGAATTCATCACGATGTCTCCTCGTTCTGTACTTATTGTTACTATTTGGTATTACTTAGGTTGCTATCGACCATTTCGCCATAGAGCTGCAGATTGGGAAAACCCTGCTGGCGAAGCGCCTCGTAGCATATGACGGCGACGGAATTGGCAAGGTTCAGGCTCCGCGCCCCGCCGACCATCGGAAGGCGTATGCAGCGCTCGCGGTACTTTTCGCGCAGTGACTCGGAAAGTCCCGCGGTTTCCTTTCCAAAGATGAGATAAGCCCCGTCCGTGAACGAGGCGTCGCTGTATATGAGCGGCGCTTTTGTGCTTGCAAGCCAGATGTTGCCATCGCCGTTTTTCATGAAAAAATCATCAAGGTTTTCGTACACCCGTATGTCAACGAGGTGCCAGTAGTCGAGGCCGGCGCGCTTTACGGCCCTGTCCGAAATTTCAAAGCCCAGGGGCTTTATAAGATGCAGGACGCTGCCGGTCGCAGCGCAGGTTCTGGCTATGTTGCCCGTGTTCATGGGGATTTCCGGCTCGACCAGGACTATATTCACCATAGCGGAAACTGGTCCTTTCGGTCCTCCCTACATTTGGGAGGAAATAGCTAACATATAGTATAACCATATTTTATGCTAACTCATTGAACTTTTCAATATAAAGAATATTAAAAAATTACGAATAAAGGGTAAAATAATACGATTTTACTAAATTTAGTGCAAAAAAATATCAAAAAATAATTTCGTCAGATTCTCTGCCTTGGCACTCAGACAATCTGCAGGCGCTTGCATACCCTTGTCAAAAAGCGTATACTGTACTTAATAAATATAAGGAGCGCTGCTATGGAAAACAGGCTTTTTGTGGTGATACCCTGCTATAACGAGGAGGAGGTGCTGCCGGAGACCTCCAGGCGCATTTCCGAAAAAATGCGCACGCTGATAAGTGCCGGTAAGATAGCCGAAAACAGCCGCGTTGTGCTGGTAAACGACGGCTCAAGGGATAAGACCTGGGAAATAATCCGCGAGCTCCACGAGAGGGACAGCCTGTTTTCCGGCGTGAACTTAAGCCGGAACAGGGGGCATCAGAACGCTCTGCTCGCAGGGCTTATGAGCGTTAAGGACCTTGCCGACATGACCATATCCATGGACGCGGACCTTCAGGACGATATTGACGCAATCGACGAGATGGTGGACTGCTACCTTGAGGGCTGCGACGTTGTCTACGGGGTGCGCAGCAGCCGCGAAAAGGACAGCTTCTTCAAAAGGTTCACCGCCGAGAGCTTCTATAAGCTCATCCGGGGCATGGGCGGCGAGGTTGTTTTCAACCACGCCGACTACAGGCTGCTGAGCCGCCGCGCGCTCTTGGCGCTCTCGGAGTTTGGGGAGACGAACCTGTTTTTGCGCGGCATAATCCCCATGCTGGGCTTTAAAACTGACATAGTCACCTATGAGCGCGGCGAGCGCTTTGCCGGCGAGAGCAAGTATCCCCTTAAGAAAATGCTGGCATTTGCAATCGAGGGCATAACCTCGCTTTCGGCAAAGCCGATGCGCCTTATTTTTACGCTCGGTGTTTTAATGCTCTTAGCCGCCTTTATAATACTGGTGGCCGCGTTTGTGCGCATCCTTACCGGTGCAGCGACGGGTTTCGTATGGATTTCCTTCTCCATCTGGGCGGTCGGCGGGCTTATCCTCACATCGCTCGGCGTCGTCGGCGAATACGTTGGCAAAATATATCTTGAGACGAAAAAGCGCCCCCGCTTCATTGTCGAGAGCTTCCTGCACAGAGACTGATACGGCGCATATGAAAGAGTAACATCCTCCTTAGATACACATATAGTGGTTATAGAGGAGGAGAGGCGATGCGCGTAGCGCCCTATAACCGGGAGAAAGCAGTCTCGTACGCCCGCAAATGGGCATACGGAAGAAACCCCGCCTACTACAACTTCGACAAGATAGGCGGCGACTGCACCAATTTTGTGTCCCAGTGCATCTTCAGCGGAGACGCGGTAATGAACTACACTCCGGTGCTGGGATGGTATTATGTAAGCGTTTCAAACCGAAGCCCCTCCTGGACGGGAGTCGAATTCCTTTACTCGTTTATCACGAAAAACAAAGGGCCTGGCCCCTTTGCCGAGGAGGTTTCAGTACGGGATATAAAGCCGGGCGATTTTATTCAGCTTAAATTCGGCGGAGAAAGTTTCAGGCACACACTCTTTGTAGTTAAGACCGGCCCGGTGCCCGACCTGAGCAATATTCTGGTTTCGACCCACACAATCGACTCCGATTCGAGGCCTTTAAACAGCTACGACTGGTCTGACATCAGATATGTGCACATTCTCGGTGTAAGGCGCTAATCCCCCCTCTCCTCCTCTTTGGAGGGCGCCCTCACATTATTTAAGCCCCGGCCGCAAAAGCGGACGGGGCTTTCGATTAATATTTCTCTTTTATGAAGCGTTGCCCTTGAGCGATTATTTATAAGCCCCGCCGATATATTCGGGCCCTATGAGCACCGAGAAATGGAAAATCGGTTTATCCACTCTTTTGATGCTGATTCGCGCGTGGGGCAGGCCCGCCGGGACCCAGATGATGGTGCTTTTCGTAAGCGTATGTACCTCGCCGTCTATGGTTATTTCAATTTCGGCGTTTAAGTTATACTTGTCGCTGGGATCGCTGCCGAAGAAGCCGATAATCTCATTGTAATCGTGCGTATGCTCCTCAAAAACGGGGTCCCTTTCGGGTACGGCATAGTACCAGGCCGTGTTCATCTGGACGGCTCCCGGCACTACGTTGCCATCAAGCCAGAGTATGCGGTCTGAAAACTTCTCGTACATTTTCTGAAACTCGGGTGACCAGGAGTTTGTGGGAGCCTGAAGCTCCTGAATTATATACTTACCGTACTTTCCTTCGCTCATAACAAACACCCTTTCTAAATCATTTTTGGTTTGATACGCCTTTAAACCCTGCGCTCTTACTAAGGGGTGGAAAGGCTTGACAGAAGCACAATTTAACAATAACATTTAAGCGATTTATTTTCAAGCTAAAATATGTCGCATACCGGCTTGACAAATCATAAACTGTTACTGTATAATATGCGGCAACAGAATAGCGACCCTAAACCGATGATTAAGAGTAGTAGGCATTCATGTCATTTTCAAAGAGAGCCGCGGTCGGTGAAAAGCGGTAAAATGCGGTGTGCTGAATGGACTTATGAGGGCAAAGCGAAAGGCTCTTCGCCGAGTAGTAGTTGCCGGGAGCTTCACCCGTTATCAAGGAAGCGCACAGTGATGGCTGTGCGGAATAAGCGGGCATTTTATGCCAATTTGGGTGGTACCGCAGGAGTTAACGCTCTTGTCCCTGTTTTACGGGGGCAAGGGCTTTTTTGTTACCCGTTTGGGTCGCTGAATTTCGCTCGGGAAGGAGTTGGTTTTATGATTGACGGCTGGTGGCGGAACAAAAGCTACATGACTGATTTAGGAGCAAACAAATCAATTAAAACCAAATTAATCAAAATTATCAGGAGGGAATTTAAAATGAAGAAATTTGTGTCAATCATAACCGCTCTATTGCTTATACTGGGCCTTGCCGCCTGTTCATCAGCTCCGGCGGCAACGCCCACGTCTTCACCGGATAGCACACCCGAAGCCCCCGCCGAGCAGAGCTATAAAATCGGCGTCATTCAATACGCACCCCACCCCTCGCTCGATAACTGCTACACGGGCTTTAAGCTGGGCCTTGAGGAAGCGGGCTTTATCGACGGGGATAATATAAAGATTGACTTCCAGAACGCTCAGGGCGAGACAACAAACGCAGACCTCATTGCGAAGAACATGGTGACAAAGAAATATGACCTCATCATGGCCATAGCGACTCCCGCCGCGATGTCGGCATACAGCTCCGCGAAGGACACCGACATCCCCGTTGTGTTCACCGCCGTTTCCGACCCCGTCTCCGCGGGAATAGTCAAATCGCTTGAAGCCCCGGGCACAAACTGCACAGGCTCCTCCGATGTGCTCCCGCTTGAAGAGCAGGTCAAAATGATTCGGGCCTTCCTGCCGGAAGCTACGAAAATCGGAATCCTCTACACGACAAGCGAGCCGAACTCCGTCTCCCAGCTCGGCGAGATAAAGGAAATAGCACCCAAGCACGGCTTTGAAATCGTAGAGATTGGTGTTACAAACGCCTCCGAGGTCGCTGCCGGCGCCCAGGCCCTTGTCGCAAAAGGTGTTGACTGCATCAACAATTTCACCGATAATAATGTGGTAAACAATCTCTCGCTCCTATTAAACGCCGCAAACTTGGGGGGCATCCCCGTGTTCGGCTCGGAGGAGGAGCAGGTGAAAAACGGCTGTCTTGCGTCCCAGAGCATAGACTATATCGCGCTTGGCAGGGAGACGGGTCTGATGGCCGCGAAGATTTTAAAGGGCGAGGCGAAGGCTTCGGAAATGCCTGTATATCTGGTCAAGGACTTTGCCCCCGTTTACAACAAGGACGTTTTAGAGGGCTTTGGCCTTACTCTGCCCGCCGAGTACGCTCAGGCGACAGCGGTGGAGGCTGCGAAATAACAGAAGGAAAGCTGGTAAACCCCACATGGATATTGTCATCGGATTAATCAGAAACGTGCTGGAGGAGGGCTTTATCTACGGCATCATGGCGGTCGGTGTCTACATAACCTATAGGGTTCTGGATTTGCCCGACCTCTCCGTCGACGGCACCTTCCCGCTCGGAGCCTGTGTGACCGCCGCGCTCATCAGGGCCGGGGTAAACCCCTGGTGCGCCTTGCTGATAGCCTTTATCTGCGGGGCCGCCGCCGGCTGCGTGACGGGGCTTCTGCACGTCAGGCTCCGCATAACCGATTTGCTTTCGGGAATACTGGTGATGATTTCCATGTGGAGCGTAAACCTCGTGATAACCGGCGGCAGCGCCGTTGTGCAGTTTTACAATAAGGCCACAATCTTCAATTCGGGCATAGCGGCGCTTTTCAAGGGAGATTTGCGGGTATGGCGCGTGCTTATACTCGTCGCCCTCGTCTGCGTGGTCGTAAAGCTGCTTTTAGATCTCTACCTCAGGACAAAGTCGGGCCTTTTGCTTCGCTCGGCGGGCGACAACCCGCAGTATGTAATTTCATTAGGGCGGGACCCGGGCACGATGAAGATAATAGGCCTTGCCATCGGAAACGGCTGCACCGCCCTTGCGGGCAGCGTGCTTGCGCAGCAGGCGGAGTCGGCGAACATACAGAGCGGCACCGGAATGGTGGTTATGGCGCTCGCCGCGGTTATAATAGGTACGAACATCTTCCGCAAGGCCCGCTTTGTAAAGGCCACAACGGCAGTCATATTCGGCTCGATTCTATATAAGGCCTGCCTTGTTATCGCCATGCAGCTTGGGCTCCCGACAAACTACCTGAAGCTTCTTATGGCGGTCATCTTCACCATAGCGTTGGTGACAAACGATATGCTCGGCAGGAGGAAAAAGCAAAATGGCCACTCAAATTAACTGTGATACCGGCTTTGTCGGGCTAAGGCACATAAAAAAAACCTTCAACCCCGGCTCCGTGAACGAGGTTGTTCTCTTTACCGACTTCAATCTCGAAATCCCGAAAAATCAGTTCGTCGCGGTGGTCGGCAGCAACGGCTCGGGCAAGACCACGATGCTGAACCTGCTCTGCGGGAGCGTTCCCGCCGACAGCGGCGAGATTACGATAGGCGGCCGGGACATAATGAGGCTCAAGGAGCACCAGCGCTCAAAGTTTATAGGCCGCGTGTTTCAGGACCCCTCTAAGGGCACCTGCCCGGAGCTTACGATACTTGAGAACATGGCGCTTGCGGACAACAAGGGCTTATCCTACGGCCTTAGCCGCGGGGTTAACAAAAAGCGCGTCGACTACTACCGCTCGCGTCTGGAGCTTTTACGGCTCGGGCTCGAGGATAAAATCCACCTGCCCGTGGCAAGCCTCTCCGGCGGGCAGAGACAGGCGCTCGCGCTTCTCATATGCACGATGACGCCGCTCGACCTGCTGATACTTGACGAGCACACCGCGGCGCTCGACCCGCGCTCCTCGGAAACCGTGATGGAGCTGACCGACCGCCTCGTTAAGGAGAAAAACCTCACGACGCTCATGGTGACGCACAACCTCAAGTACGCAATCGGCTACGGCGACCGCCTCATAATGCTGCACAGGGGCGGTATCGTGCTTGACGTGTCCGGAGAGAATAAGAGCGCCCTCCACACAAAGGACCTGACGGATAAGTTCAACGAAATAAGCATAGAAGACGGCAACTGAAAACTGTGAAGGGGGAGTGCCTACACCGGCGCTTCCCCTTAAGATATGAGGGTGCGGCCTAAAGGGGGGACAATGATGGAGCGGAAATTCACCGCCCTAATCTGCGCCTTAAACTCGCAGTATATACACTCCGCGCTCGCCCCGTGGTGCCTTCTCGCGGGGGTGGAGAGGTACTGCGATGAGGGAATAAGCGCAGAGGTCGTCGAGGGGAACGTAAATGAAGACCTTGATGTGATTTTACAAAGGATTCTGGAGCATGAGCCCCGCGTGCTCGGCTTTTCCTGCTATATATGGAATATCCGCACCGTAAGAAAGCTCATCCCCATCATAAAAAGCGAGTGCCCGGACACCGTGATAATCCTCGGCGGCCCGGAGGTAAGTTTCAGCGCGCGGGAGATTTTAAGTGACGAGCCCCTTGTGGATTATGTAATTTCCGGCGAGGGGGAGCGGCCTTTTGCCATGCTGCTCGGCGCAATTGTCCGCGGCGGGAGCGCCGAAGGAATACCGGGTGTAAGTTACCGCAGGGACGACGGGCTTTATATAGCTGAGCCGCATTTCTCCGACGAGGACCCGCCGAACCCCTACTCGGAGAAGTATTTTGAAAGGCTCGAAAACAGGCTCGCCTATCTTGAAACGAGCCGCGGCTGCCCCTTTTCCTGCGCCTTCTGCCTTTCAGGCTGCGGAAAGCCGCGCTTTTTTGACATTGAGAGGGCAAAACAGGATATTCTCCTGCTAGCGGGCAGCGGGGCGCGGACCGTGAAGCTGGTCGACCGCACCTTCAACGCGAACAGAAAGCGGGCGGCGGAGCTTTTCGCCTTCATTATTGAAAACTACGGTGCAAAAATACCCGAGGGCGTGTGCTTTCACTTCGAGATAGCGGGCGACCTTCTAGACGAGGAAACCTTAGAACTCCTCACAGGAGCTCCTGGGGGACTCATTCAGTTTGAAATCGGCATACAGAGCCTAAACGGGAAAACGCTTGCGGCGGTGAGCCGCAAAACCGATATAGAGCGCCTTAAAAGCAGCATAAAAAGGCTTGTGGAAACGGGCAACATACACGTCCATGTGGATTTAATCGCGGGGCTGCCTTACGAGGATTTAGAGAGCTTTGCAGAGAGCTTTAACGGTGCCTACGAGCTTGGGGCGCACATGCTGCAGCTCGGCTTTCTAAAGCTCCTTCGTGGCTCGGCAATGCACGGAAATCCTCAGAAATACCCCGGCCGCTTCAGCGAGGACCCGCCCTACGAGGTGCTTGAGACTCCATGGCTTTCCGCGTGTGACATCGCGCTCCTTCGCAGGACGGAGCGGGCGCTCAATAAGCTCTACAACAGCGGGCGCTTTCGCAGGGCGCTTGCCTATATCTTTGAAAGGACCGGGGCGGCTCCGTTTGAGCTGTTTACGGCCTTCGGCGGGCAGATTGAAGACGGCGAAAAAGCGGGGCTCTCCCTCGACGCCCTTGTGGAGCTTGTTTTAGATTATTTCGGTGAAAAAGAAGAAATTGATAGAATAACCTTAAGAGATATGCTCGTCTGCGACTATCTTTCGACGAACGCGTCGGGCCAGATTCCCCTCGCCCTCAGGGTGGAGGACCCGGAGCTTAAAAGGCTCAAAAAGGGCCTAAAGAGCGGAAAGGGGAGAAGGGGCATAGCCCGCCTCTACTCCGAGCCCTGCGCGGTCTTCGTGGACTACAAGGACAAAAACCCCGTCACCGGGGAGTACCCGCTGACGAAAATTCCCCTTTAGGGCTTTAGAAATACTGGTGCAAAATGGAACCGTTCAAAAACAGGGCGCGGTGAAAGGAGAGGACCATGAGGAAAGACAATTACGAGCTGCTTATCGAGCAGTGGCGGGAAAAATCGCTGACTTTCGATTATAAAGAGCGCTACGAGGCTTTGGGGCTTCCCGGCTATAGCGATGACGGCGACCTGCCGATTGAGAGCTTCGGAAGGCTCTACATGATAAGCCGTGAGGACGGGCGGGTGCGCGACGTAGAAAAGCCGGATAGGAAATTAAGTTACCAGACGGTGCTCTCAATTTATCATCTTTTCTACTTTTCCGCGAAAAGGCCCGTAAACAGCGGCCGCTTTGTTCCCTTTCGCGACGTAAAGCGCTGCGCACCATTTGACCCCGCGTTTAAAAAGCTGATTCTCATGCCCTTTGCCAGGGCCTTTGAGGGCAGGAAGGAGCTTCTGATTGAGGCCGGGGAAAAGCTCGGCTACAAGAGGATTAAATACTCTGATGCCGGCTTTGAGGCCAGGGCTTTCGAGTGTATGCCGGTGCAGATACTCTTCTGGGACGGCGACGACGAGTTCCCGGCCCAGGCAAATATCCTCTTTGACGAGAACATAACGGACTTTACCCACGAGGAGACGGTTGTTGTAATAGGCGAAAACGCGGTGAGAAGCTTAGTAGAAGCAGCGGGGTTAGACTTCAATGACTATTGCTGAGCGTATAATAAATCTTCTTTTGAGCGAGGGCGCCTGCGACGTAGGCTTTTGTGAGGTCTCGGACGGGCCGGCGGGGCTTAAGTACGCCGTCTCCCTGGTTTTGCCCCTCTCGGATACCGTAATTGACGAAATAAAGGACGCCCCCACTTTCCCATACTTTCACCACTACCGCACGGTCAACGCCTGCATCGATCGCCTGATACTCAAAACGGGGCTTCTCCTTCAGAGCGAGGGCTGGCGCTATATGCCGGTCGCGGCTTCGCAGTCCATACCGCCGAAAGGGGGCGAGAGAGCCCACAGGGGGCTTTACTCCCACAAAAAGGCAGCGGTTCTGGCTGGGCTCGGAACGGTAGGCAAGAGCGCGCTGTTTATCCACAGGGAAAGGGGGCCGCGAGTGCGCCTGGGAACCCTCTTTACCGACTGCCCGCTGCCGGCTGCGGATTTGCCCGTTGACTTTTCCTGCGGGGACTGCGATTTGTGCGTGAAGGCCTGCCCCGCCGGGGCCATAAAGGGTACACCGTGGCGGGAGGGTATGGAGAGGGAGGAAATCTTCGACGCGGAAGCCTGTAACAGCTACATGCGCGAGCATTTTATGAAGATAGGCCGCGGCGCGGTCTGTGGAATCTGCGTAAAAGTCTGCCCGTTCGGAAGTAAATAGACGCAAAAACGCCCCGGGAAACCGGGGCGTTTTCATTTAATAAACACGCTGTCTTAATCTCGCGCCCTTACTAAACTACGCTTTCTGAAGAGCGGTGCTTTCACTGTGCTTTGCGGCGGGGAGAATAAGCGTTATCCTTGTGCCAATCCCCTCGCGGCTTAGAACCTCCACATGCCCGCCGTGGCGCAGGGTAATCCACCTTGCGATTGAAAGCCCCAGCCCCGCGCCGCCCGTCGCCCTCGCGCGCGACTCGTCGGTTCGGTAGAACCTGTCGAAAATCCTGGGAACCGCCTCGGGGCATATCCCTATACCGTCGTCCTGGACCGAGACTTTGGAGTGCTCGCCGTCCTGCTCCGTGGAGAATGTGATGTTCCCGCCGCTCGGCGTGTACTTTATCGCGTTGTCCACGAGTATTCTGAGTGCCTGCTTAATGAGCGCCCTGTCCGCGGAAACCCTGGTCTCCGAGAGTTTCAGATGGTAGTTGTGCGCGCCGTCTATCATCTGCATTTCGCCCGCCACCTCTCTGGAGAGCTCCGAGAGCGAGAAGTCCTCAAGGTTTAGTATGATGCTGTTGTTGTCCCCGCGCGCAAGGAAGAGAAGCTGCTCGACCAGCTCCTTCATGTTCGCGGCCTCTTCCTTTATTGCGGTTATCGACTCCTGCAGGGTTTTTTCGTCGTTTTTACCCCAGCGGTCAAGCAGGTTTGCATAGCCCTGAATTACGGATATGGGGGTCCTGAGCTCGTGCGAGGCGTCGGAGACAAAGCGTACCTGCGCCCTGTAAGACTCGCTTATCCTGTCGAGCATGCCGTTTATGGCTCTTGCAAGCCCCTTTAGCTCTTCCTGCGTTTCCTCAATCTTGATGCGGGTGTCGAGCCGCGCCGCGTTTATGCCCTCAAGCGTACCCGCAAGGCTTTCCATTTCGCCCGGGTCGAGCCTGCTGCCGACCTTGTTCAGGGTTTGGGCGGCCATTTCAAGCTCGTAGATGGGCTTTAGCGTGCGCCTTACAAGCCGTGCGTCCTCAAAGACCTTTGAGAACAGGATTATTAGCTCCACAATTAGAAGGCCGATAAAAACGTCAATGAATATATCGAGAAAGGTTTTGGCCGAGGCGGCTATCCTAACCGCCCCGCCGTAGTGCTCAAGCTCGATTATATAACTAAGGCTCTTAAGCCGCTCTAGCGGGGGCGAGCCTTTGCCCAATCCAACCTCAAATCTCCTTGCGGCAAAGGCCGTCGGCTCGACAAACTGCCGCCTGACCCGTTCGGGGAGGAAAAAGCCCCTCGGAGCGCGGTCAAGCTCGCTTACGCTAAGGCCTGAGAGCGTAAGCCACTCGCTTGAGATTTCATCCGGCACACCCGTCTCCGAAACGATTTCAAAGGCGGCCGCCGCCTGCTTCTCGCTGTGGACTATGAAAGCGCCTGCGGCCAGAATGCACACCATAATATCCAAAGTCAGAAAAATGCCGATAAGCCTGAAGAAAAGCTTCAGGCTCAGCTTATATACTATCGAAAACCGGAACCTGTCTCCAAAGGGCTCCGGCGGTTTTTGTCTCTTATTACTCATCCTTTATCACATATCCCACTCCGCGAACGGTGTGAATCAGCTTGATGTTGAATACCTCGTCGATTTTCGTCCGAAGGAAGCGCACGTATACGTCGACGGTGTTGGTGCCGCCGTCAAAGTCAAAATCCCAGACGTTTTCAAGCAGGGCCTCCCTTGAAACGACAAGCCCCTTGTTCTTAAGCAGGTAATGCAGAAGGTCAAATTCGCGCTTTGTAAGCTCGACCGGCTTATTCCCGACGGTCACAGAACGGCGCTTGGGGTCAAGCCTGAGGCTCAGGGCGGTGAGCACTTCGTCTTCAGGGAGGCTTACCTTCCTCAAAGCCGTGCGGATTCGGGCCAAAAGCTCCTCTATGGCGAAGGGTTTTGTGATGTAGTCGTCAGCGCCGAGGTCGAGCCCTGAGACCTTATCCGCGACGCTGTCCCTCGCTGTGAGCATGATGACCGGCACATTGGAGCTGCGGCGCAGGCGCCGCAGGACCTCCATACCGTTCAGCTCGGGGAGCAGAATATCGAGCAGGATAAGGTCGAAGTTCCCCGAAAGGGCGAGCTCCAGACCTTCCCTGCCGTTAAAAGCCTTTGTGACGCCATAGCCCTCATAGCAGAGCTCCAGCTCTACAAAGCGTGCAAGCTTCTCCTCGTCCTCTATAAGAAGTATTTTAGCGCTCATTCAAAACCCCGCCTGACTTGCTTAAGGAACCGCCCGGGCTCCTCAGTTTTATTTTTCGGAGTTAAAGGACCTTTTGATGTTCTCAGCCGTGTCGGAGGCCGTGTCCATCACCCTGTTTACGGAGTCGCGCCCCAAGTCCTCGCCGCGGAAGTGGTAGCGGCAGCCGAGGAACAGACCGAGAACGAGCAGCGGCAGCACTACCCAGAATGCAAATATCAGGGATAACACAAGGACGGTCACGGGAACGGAGATAATCAGCTTCCCGCCCTTTTTCACTTCAAAGTAGTTGGTGTTTCCCTTGTTGACCAGTCTAGCGCAGAAGCCGCCGAAGCGCTTCATCATGTCTGAGAAGCTCTCGCCCTGGCGCTCTCTCCGCGCGTTTTCCTCATGTGCGTTTTCTTTTTCGCTCCCGCCCGCGTTCTTGCTGCTGTAGTAGCCGCCGGAAGCGGGGGGCTTAATCTTGCCCTGCCTTTCAAGCCAGATTATGGCCTCGAGCAAATCGTCATTACAGGCGTCGAGCGCCGCTTTGGCGTCCTCAAAGCTGACCGCAGCTTTTTCCCTCAGTCTTTCAACTTGTTCCAAAGTAGCCATTTGCTTTTCCTCCGTTTTCTGTTAATTTCATAGTCTTCCTGCGCCTCTTGCCGCCCCGCCGCGACTTTCCTTCGGCGTCCCCGGCGGCCTGCTGAGGAAATATTAACAGAAAACACTTAAAGCACAATTTGGGTAAAATTAAAATCAGATTAAAAAGCCCTGAAAAACTCCTAATTGCTACCATTGTAGCGCCGCAGCCCCCGCCTGTCAACAAAGCCTTGCCCTAAACCGCCCCGGGAAAACGCGGTACCGCCAAAAAAATGCCGCATATGATGTAGGAAGCAGGCTTAAGTCGGGCGATTAGCCTAATGCTTTTACGCCAAAGGCCTGCGGGCAAGCGGTATTTCGTAAAAGTGGCTAAGCCCTGCCTGAAGAAAAACAGCCGAGGAGAAAGACATATGGCTTTGCGTCACCTGAGGAAGTACAAATATGAGGATTTAATATATGCAAAGGGACACACGCCCCGGGGCAACGTACACTTTAAACCGAAATCGGCGCCGGCAAGGGTGCGGCAGAGCATACTGAGGGCGAGGTCTATAGAGCTGGCACGGGTAGATGACGGTGTAAGAGCCCTTCTTGACGACATGGTCGATACGATGCGGGAGATGAGGGGCTCGGGGCTTGCGGCAATACAGGTTGGAGTGCCGAGGCGACTTATAGTGGTTGAGTACGGCGGAACGCTTCTGAAGCTTATTAATCCCGTTATCACAGAAGCACACGGAGAGAACCACGGGATTGAGGGCTGCCTGAGCATACCCGGCGTTTACGGTATAGTCAAGCGGCCTGAGAAGATTGTGGTTAAGGCCCTGGACGAGCGCGGCAAGCGGATAAAAGTGGAGGGCGCCTTCGGGCTTGCCCGTGTGCTCTGCCATGAAATCGACCATCTGGACGGCATCCTGTTCATAGACAAGGCAGTGCCGGGGACGATATACAAAAGGAGCTGAAGCTTAATACCCGGGATCTGTGGCAAAGCGGTCCCCACGATGCGGAACAGGGCGCGAAAAGCGCTGAATGCCGTAACGCAATGGCGGCGGATGCATACGCATCCGCCGCCATTTTTCCGGGCAACACTATTGATTTAGTCAAATTTATAAGCCGGGCATACTCCTTGCTCAGCCAGATCTGCGGCGGCTCCTGTCCCTGCCGGAGGCTCTCTCTTCGCCGCTGTCCGGGACCTGGTACTGACTTACAAATTCAAGCAGGACAGGCGTAGCCTTGTCGGCGTTTTCCCGGATGGCGGTACAAAGGCTCTCCGTATCACCCCTGAGCACCGCGTCGAGCATTCTCTGGTAGTCGTCCTTCAGCTTGCCCCGCTCGGGAATGCAGCCGGCGTATATATAACGAAGCAGGAGCTGCTGCCCCTGTATGGAAATCATGCTTTTGTCGAGGCGCTGGTTCCCGCAGTTGTGGTAAAATGTTCCGAGGAAGCGGTTGATAGCCATTACCTCGCTCTGGATGTTCCGGGCGGTTTTGTAGTCCATAAGATGCTTCTCAAGCTCGGCGGCGATAAGTTTCCTGTCCCCGTTTTCCATGGCGAGCCTGGCGGCGGCACAGTGGAGCGTCACCGCAAGCTGCTGAATTTCAAGCACGTCGTGCTCCCTGAGCAAGAGCACATGCGCACCTACGTTGTTTTCGTATATGACAAGGCCCTCCTGCTGAAGCCTGTTGATAGCCTCTCGTATGGGGGTACAGCTAACCCCGAGCTCCTCCTGCAAATCGTTGACATTTAGCTTGCTTCCCATGGGGCGTTTTAACATGATAATTTCAGTCCTTAGCTTCTGATACACCTGATCAACTAAGGAGCTTTTCTTAATAGCCGACATTTATCCACCCTTTTCATGATTATTTCTTGCAAGATATAATATCACTACTGAGTGAATAAAGCAAGCGCTAAGCTCACAAAAAAAACCATCAGCATATTCAACAAAAAATATTAAGAGATATTGAATTTCTCAAAAAGCATGGTATTGTATTAATATCTAGATTTTGCAAGATATATTTTGCAAGATGGGACATTGTGACCAAGATACAGTTTTAAAAGGGCGTTTCTCCTTGCTTTTTCAGGACTGCGAGGCTATAAAAGGAAATTAGCATTTCCCGGAAAGTGCTTACGATTTTTTGCTGTATTATTAAATTTATATTAAGTTTCCGGCATATTCCCGCTTATTGTTTCATTGACTAAATGAATAAACGCAGGTTTCTTCTCAAATGGAAAACTTAGCAATTGCAGAAACCGTGCGTTTAGTATAAAATAAGGCAAAAGGAAGGTGTTCGAGTGGCTAGAACATATTTGGAACCCGCAAGCGAGCTGCCCATTTACGATGAATGTGACGTGCTTGTCGTAGGTGGCGGCAGCGCTGGCCACAGTGCAGCCCTGGCTGCGGCCCGTGCCGGCTGTGAAAAGGTTATTTTGATGGAGCGCTACGGCTACTTTGGAGGAGATGTGACCGGTGGTTACGTTCTCATGATTCCGGCGCTGAGCTGGCAGAACTTCAACTGTGTCCGTGGCATTCAGGAGGAGTGGTTCGTCCGCCTTGACAAGAACGCACCCGACTCCTACATATCACCCGAGCGCGAGGAGGTAGGGGAGAAGGACGCGTTCAAGCTTGAGCGCTGGTCTTTGATACACGGCTGCGTTGCGCCCGATAAAAACAATCCCTATCTGATTCGCGCGCCGTATTATGAGCCCACTCAGCTGAAGCTTGAATTTGACGCGATGATTCAGGAGCAGCCCAATATCAAAGTGTTACTCCACGCCTGGGGAACAAGGCCCATCATGGACGGAAACACAATAAAGGGCGTCGTCTTCGAGTCCAAGGAAGGCCGCCAGGCTATCTTTGCAAAAGTCGTCATCGACGCGACAGGCGACGGCGACATCTTCTCTCAAGCCGGCTGCCCCTGGGAAGCCGGCATTCCCCGAACCGAGGATGTCAGGGAGAACCGCGGAGGTATGACCGCCCTGGTATGGAGAATGGGAGGCGTCGACTTTGAGGCCTTTGCCCGCTGGGCAAAAGACAACCCCGCCGAGGCCGCGGCCTTCAGGCAGAATCTGAACAAGATTGCAGGCTACCTAACCGGCTTCTTCCCTGCCGGCAGCAACGAAATCGTCTGGTGGAACAACTGGCTGCCCAACCGCGACTGCAGCAATCTTGACGACATACGTTACACTGAGTTTACAGTCAGAAATTCCATCCGCAAGCTGGTTGAGTTCTGCCGAAAGAATATGCCTTACGGCAAGAACGCCTACATATACGACATAGCGCCCCAGCTTGGTTGCCGCAGCTCACGCCGCCTGGTCGGAGAGCATGTCTACACAAGACTCGATATAGCCACCGGAGCCAAGTTCGACGACGTCATTGCCTGGCACAGCGTTATACCCATGGTAAACGACGGGGCTCCGATTGAGATACCCTACCGCATAATGCTGCCGCAGAAGGTTGAAAACCTGCTCTGCCCCGGCCGTCACCTCTCCGCCGACGCCGACACTATCAGCGGCGTAACCCTTATCCCTCAGTGCGTCGGTACAGGTCAGGCTGCCGGAGTTGCCGCGGCGGTTTGCGTGAAGGACGGCACAACCACTCACAATGTCGATATAAAGAAAGTGCAGAAGATACTCTGCACGGAGCAGGATGTTCCCCTGCCACGCCAGGAGAACACGGACCCCGAGCTTGTTCGCGCGCTTGAGGAATACAAGTACGGCACCTACACCGAAACCGCTAAGAAAGTCCGCGCAGCGGCCGGTCTCGACTGGTAAGATTCGAGGCTTAAGCCGATATAAATTGTGTTCAGACCACTATAGCTAGTATAACACCTCGTTTTTGGCAAGCCCACCGGAGCAGCCTATCCTACGCGAGAATCATAAAGACAAAAATCTCCCGGATTTCCGACGGTTTATTCTTTGGGGTGTGGAAAAAGCTGGTAAAGGGGGTGACGGTAAGGAAAAGGCCGAGATAGGTGTTTGGCTCATCGAGCTAGTCTTCATCGAACTCGGAAAGTGTAAACATTGGCAAGACCCAAGTTCGTCAGGCGATTTTAGTTCTAAAATTATAAAAGGAGGAACAAAAATGAAAAAGATTGTCTGCATGGTCCTTTGTGTAGTTCTCTGCGTTGGACTTCTGGCCGCGTGCTCCGGCGGAACTACGCCCACCAGCACTCCCGCGCCAAGTGCAAAACCCACCGAGGCCGGCACAACACCTGCCCCCCAGGAACCCCAGTATCATGACCAGATAAACCTGTACATAGCCGACAAGGTCGCAATAATCGACCCGTTTAACCCCGGCGCACAGAGCAGCCAGCAGGGTATCTATTCACACCTGCTCTACGACACGCTTGTACACTATACGGTTGACGGCAAGTACGTACCCTGCCTTGCTACCGAGTGGAGCAGCGATGATAACGTTAACTACAACTTCAAGCTCCGCGAAGGCGTAAAGTACCACAACGGCGAGACGTTCACAGCTGACGACGTAGCCTTCACTATCGACAGGGCTAAAGCCGCCCAGGGCACCTCAATGTTTGACCGCCTCGGCCAGGTTGATAGCTATGAGGTAGTTAGCGACTATGAAATCAACATCACCCTGAAGAGCCCCAACGTTGACTTCATCTTCGATGTTTCAACTCCCTATGCCTCAATAATGAACCGCGATGAATATGACAAGAATCCCGATCAGGGCGCCTGGGTTGGCACCGGTCCTTTCAAAATGGACAACTTTGTACCCAACGACAGCATTACCCTCGTTGCAAATGCCGATTACTGGGGCGAGAAGCCTATAACCAAGAAGTTCGTACTGCGCTACATCGCAGAGGAGACCGCCCGCCTTATCATGCTTGAGAACGGCGAGTTCACCTTTGCCGACCTGCCCAGCATATATGTCCCGCAGTATGAGAATAACCCCAACTTCGAACTCTATTCCTACGTAATGGACAACTGCAACTATATAGCCTTCAACATGAAAAGGCCGATAACCGGCGACAAGAACTTCCGCATGGCTGTTGCCTACGCTATAGACAGACAGGCCATCGTGGACATCGCGCTTGACGGCTACGGCAAGGTTGTTGACAGTGGCGCGTTCTGGGGCAACAACACCGCTTACAAGAACAGAAATCTTAAGCTGATTGAGCAGGATCTGGATAAGGCAAAAGAGTATCTGGAAAAGAGCGTTTATAACGGCGAGAAGATTGAACTCGTTGCCGGCATGGCGCACACCATCAAGAGCGCCGAGGTACTTATGGCCCAGCTCCGCGCTGTCGGCATCAACGCCGAGGTCCGCAAGGTTGACGGCCCCACCATGGCTGCTATAACCGCTTATGATAGCAACGACTGCGACATCATCGTAGGCTCCGGCGTATGGACTCCGCTCGGAAGCTCCTGCAAGAGCTACTTCACTCCTTCCAACTCCAATAAGGCCTGCTATGACAACCCCGAAGTTATCGAGCTGATTGACAAGGCTGCCGCAACTCCGGACGGAGAAGAGCGCCAGAAGATCTACTACCAGATTCAGGAGATTGTTTACGACGATATGCCCTATCTCGGCACCTTCCACATGGCTCTGTACATCGGTGCCCAGAAAGGCGCCGGCGGAGCAGTCTACTATCCGACCAACAACCACGACTACTCCATGGCTTACTGGCTCAAGCAGGATTAAGCAACACTTATTAGCGAAACTGTATACGCCTCAATCTGAACTTCATCTGAAAATCTAAGAAGCGGGGCGGCGGCATACGCGGCTTTGACCATATATGTCGCCGCCCAATCCACAACTTGCATATGCAATAAGAAAGGGCGTTGTATTTAATGCTGAGATACTGCGCTATCCGTATAGCGTTGCTTATTCCAATTCTCCTTTGCGTCAGCTTCATCATCTTTTGGCTGATAGACTTGGCACCGGGCGAGATCACCGACACGATGATTACGGACCAGATGACCGAAGAAGACATCCAGATTCTGCGTGCCAAGTACGATTTGGATAAGCCATTGATTGTGCGGTATGGTAAATATATCTGGAACCTTTTACATGGGGATTTGGGGAGGTCTCAGGTTTCAAATCTCTCCGTCTGGGAGCAGTATAAAATCAGATTCCCCTTTACCCTGCGTCTTTCCATCTATTCTCTCATACTCGGCGTGGCGCTTGCGATACCGGCGGGTATATTTGCGGCGAAGCATGCCGGCACGATATGGGATAACATTACGACGGCAATCGCCATGCTTGGCCTTTCCATGCCCAACTTCTGGCTGGGCCTGATGCTGCTGATATACTTCTCTATGAAGCTTAAGATGTTCCCCGCCGCCTACGACGGGACATGGAAGTCCTATGTTCTGCCCGTAGTAGCCAACGGTTTTGCCATGATGGCGTCGATTACCCGCCAGACGAGATCTTCAATACTCGACGTTTCCCGTCAGGACTTCCTACGCACCGCCCGCGCGAAGGGCGTGCCCGAGCGCAGAGTTACATATAAGCATGAGCTCGGCAATGCATGGATTCCCATTATCACTCAGATCGGTATGATGCTGGGCATGACTCTGGGCGGCTCCGCCGTCATTGAGGCTGTGTACTCCTGGCCCGGCGTCGGCTACCTGCTGGTCGAGGCCATCAGTCGCCGCGATACCATAATGGCCTGCGGCTGCGTTATCCTGACAGCCACCATGTACACAATCATCCTTCTCATAGTCGACCTCGTTTACGCCGCTATTGACCCGCGCATCAGGTCTGCCTATGCTCGAAAGAAAAAGAGGAGGGTGGAGGCATGAGCAGTAAAGTTACAGCTCAACAGGCGGTTTCGCGCCAGTATGAGAAAGAGAACCGCGCACTCGCGGTTTGGAAGCGTCTGCGCACTAACCCCGGTGCGGTTATAGGATTGATTATTCTTATCATCATGGTTCTCCTGATGATTTATTCCTTCCTGTTTATCAGTTATGAAGAGATATACACCATAGACTCCAAAAACAGGTTTTCTCCTCCATCTTCGGAGCATATCTTCGGAACGGATGAAATGGGCCGTGACCTAGCCAAAAGAATTATTTACGGCTCCCGTTACTCACTTGCAGTTGCATTCGGGGCTGTCGCTATCGGTGTGATTATCGGCACCTTCCTCGGCTCAATTGCCGGCTATTTCGGCGGCTGGGTGGATAACCTGATAATGCGCATATCGGACATAATGTCGTCAATTCCCGGTATTTTGCTTGGTATGGTTATCGTCACCATTCTCGGGCCAAACCTGTTAAATCTGCTGATAGCCGTCGGCGTTACCAATATTGCCGGCTTTATCCGCATGGCAAGAGCCTCGGTGCTAACCACCAAGAGTAACGAATATGTGGAATCCGCACGCGCGATAGGCATGTCCGAGTTCCGCATCATCTTCACTCAGGTGCTTCCAAACAGCCTCTCTCCGCTGATTGTTACCGCAACCGCCAGAATGGCCACCTCTATCCTTGCCGCGGCCGGGCTTAGCTTCCTTGGCTTTGGTATTGCCGCGCCCAAGCCTGAGTGGGGTGCTCTGATTTCCGGCAGCCGCAACTTCATCAATTACGCGCCGCATCTTTGCACTTACCCGGGCCTGTTCATTATGCTGATGGCCTTTGCCTGCGCGCTTTTGGGTGACGGGCTGCGCGATGCGCTGGATCCGAAGCTGAAAAAATGAGGGTGAAGATATGAGTATTAAAACAGTTGATACGGCAGGCAAGGAGCAGGCCGTTGTTTCGAACGACGATGTCGTGCTTGAGGTCGAAGACCTTGTTGTACACTATGTCTTAAAGAAGTCCGTTGTCGAGGCCGTTAACGGCGTCAGTTTCAAACTGAAAAAGCGGAGGGCCATAGGTCTTGTCGGCGAGACCGGAGCAGGCAAAACCACTACGGCTCTTGCAATTATGAACCTCGTTCCCGACCCTCCCGGAGTTATTAAGAATGGAAAAATCACTGTTTGCGGCAAGGATATGCTGAGCATGAAGCCGCATCAGCTTGAGAAAATCCGCGGCAAAGATATTTCGATGATATTCCAGGACCCCATGACTTCTCTTAACCCAGTTATGACCGTGGGTGAGCAAATAGCGGAAAGTGTTCGTCTGCACGAGCACGTCGGTAAGCATGAGGCCATGAAGCGAGCTGTTGAAATGCTGGAGCTGGTCGGCATACCCGGTGAGCGTGCCGGCGATTATCCCCACCAGTTCTCCGGCGGAATGAAGCAGCGCGTGGTCATTGCCGTTGCACTGGCCTGCAACCCCAGTGTGCTGATTGCGGATGAGCCGACGACTGCTCTGGACGTGACAATACAGGCTCAGGTCCTTTCCATGATGAACGACCTGAAGGAGAAGTGCGACACCGCACTTGTTATGATTACGCACGATCTCGGTGTTGTGGCAAAGATGTGCGATGAAGTGGCAGTTCTCTATGCAGGCCGCATCGTCGAATACGGCACATTGGAGGATGTGTTCAACAGGACCATGCATCCGTACACTGAGGGCCTGTTTAACTCCCTGCCGAAGATAAACAACAGGCATGCGCCGCTAAAGCCCATCCCGGGCCTCATGCCGGATCCCACAAGATTGCCTCCCGGCTGCGCGTTTGCAGACCGTTGCCGCTATGCAACGGACGCTTGCCGGGCAAATATTCCGGAGCTGCGCCGTGTTAGCGACACGCATTCTGTAGCCTGCTCAAGATATGAGGAGCCGGGCTTTAGCATTGAGGGGTGGCGACATGGATAAATTAATGGAAGTTCGTGACTTAAAGAAATACTTCAAGACCCCGAGAGGCACTGTCCACGCCGTTGACGGCGTGAGCTTCACCATTGAGCGAGGCAAAACCCTCGGTGTCGTCGGCGAATCCGGTTGCGGAAAGTCTACACTCGGCCGCTGCATTCTGCGCCTGATTGAGCCGACGGAAGGTGAGGTGCTGTTTGAGGGAACAGACATCTGCAGCGCCAAGCGCAGGGAGCTGAAGAAGCTTCGCAAGGATATGCAGATTATTTTCCAGGACCCGTATTCTTCAATCAACCCCAGAAGAACGGTTCTTGAACTCATCGCCGAGCCTATCAAGTTCAACAATATCATTCCCAACGCAACAGAGACTGACATAGAAAATCGCGTTCTTGAGCTGATGAAAATCGTCGGTATTGACGAGCGCCTTATCAATGCCTATCCGCATGAGCTCGACGGCGGACGCCGCCAGCGTATCGGCATTGCGCGAGCCCTGTCGCTGCAACCCAAGTTCATTGTCTGCGACGAGCCCGTTTCCGCTCTGGACGTTTCTATTCAGGCGCAGATTCTCAACCTTCTGCGCGAGCTGCAGCATGAAATGGGTTTAACCTACATGTTCATCACACATGACCTCTCCGTTGTCAACTACTTTGCCGACGATATAATGGTAATGTATCTGGGTCAGGTGGTCGAGAAGGCGCCCTCCGAGGTGCTCTTTGAAAATCCCATGCATCCTTACACCCAGGCGCTGCTCAGCGCGATTTTGATTCCCGAGGTCGGTGCAAATCCGCACCATATCAAGCTCCGCGGCGAAGTGACTTCCCCGATTGATCCTCCGGACGAGTGCCGCTTTGCCAAGCGCTGCAACTATGTCACCGAGGGATGCAGAAAGGGCACGCCTCCTCTGCTAGAAGTAAGCCCCGGGCACTTTGTCGCATGCCACTGCATTAAGCCCGGCGGCATCAACACCCTGAAAGAGACGGTTGTTGAAGAGTCCGAGGAAATCTGTCCCTGCCCGCCCATAGAGTAAAACAAGAATACTGCGGGACGCCCTTGGCCGAAATGCCATAGGGCCCCGCAGCACATTACTAATGATTAAAGCCTCCTTCATGTAATAGTACGTGCCCAGGCGCAGAAAAGGTTGAAAACGCACAGCGTTTTCAACCTTTTCTGCGTTAAAAGCATATCTCCGGCAGAGGCTTGTCGGGATTGCCGAGCCAGGAGACGAGCAAAACGCCCTTTTTAACGCTTATAAAAGCCTCCGGTCCGGTGAACTCGTTGCTGACGCCTATGGTAATATCATTTGTTATTACCGCATCAAACAGAGGGTATTTTAGCCCTCTAAGCGTGACGCCCTCCGCCAGCTCCCCGGCGCTGAAAACGGAAACTATACCCTCGTAGCCGGCTTCAAAGCGTAAGGTGCTCTCCCTTATTGCCGTGAGCGTAACGCCATTGCCGAAAATAAAGCCGGGTACGCCGCGGTTGGCCAGGCGCGTTAAAAGCTGTATGTTGCCTATCGTGTGGTCGAGCCTGCCGCCCAGGGCGCCGTAGATTTTAAAGAGAGTGCAGCCGCGCCTGAGGCCCTCGTCGACGGCAAGGTGAGTGTCCGTCTCGTCTTTCATGACGGGGTGCCTTAAGATTTCCACACCCTCGGGGGGCGAGCCGAGCGAATCGAAGTCGCCGACGACAAGGTCGGGCTTTATGCCGCGCCTTTTTAGCTCATTATAGCCCGCGTCGGCGGCTATAATAAGGCAGTCATCCATGGCTCCGAAATCTATTTCGCCGTAATCTCCGGCACCAAAAATACAGCAGGTTTTATGCTCCGGGGAAACCTGCATCTGCTCTTTATTGTCCTTGTTCTTTGAAAAAATCTTTTCCGTATCTCTCAACCCCGTCCGCAAACTGCTAGAGTATATGCGTGTATTTCAGGAGTTTGCCCTGGTGGCTCCGCAGAAGCTAACGCGGACCGCCTGTGCGTCCGGCGCGCCGCCGCCATAAGATAGTCATCCTCGTGCAAATACCTATCCCGCTTTCGTCTATACGAAGATTATACGGAGATTTATGAAAATAATCAAGGAATGCACAAAACCGCGCACTCTTTCTCAATGCTTAACGAAGTCCCGACAGAAGATATGCGCATTTCACGGCTTTGAGCCGCCCGGCTTCCTGAAATAGAAACACCCTCTCTTAAGGACTGAGGACGATATAAACCTAGCTGTACCCATTCCACAAAAGCGTCTTCGACGCTCCGGGCATTTTGTGCCCGTAATACCCAAAAAAGAAGAACTTAAAAGATAGCCGTTCTACAGTTTTGCTGTAGAACGGCTATCTTTTGTATTCATCAATTAAAGCTAGAACTCTATCTGCTGCTCTGATTATTTTGATTGTTCTTCTTATTGTTCTGATTGCTCTGATTATTCTGGTTATTGTTCTTATTGTTCTGACTGTTCTTGTTATTCTGTCTATTCTGGTTATCATTTTTACAATTGTCCATATCACACCCCCCTTTTCGTCCGATTTCAAGATGTATTATTAGCCAGCGACAGAAAGAATATTCAAAAACCCTGTGTATGCATTTAAGGGCAAAAGAGGCAGAGTGCCGGCGACAGACGGGTAAAAAAACACAGAGCGGAAAAACCCGCTCTGCGAAAAAACACGGTCAGTATATGAAGTAAAAATGGCAACTTAGCCAAACCATTTTAGCTTGATTTTTACGGCACGAACTTAAAAAGTGTTTTTTGGGCGCTTGACTATGCGATGCTGACATTTACCGCGCGCAGCTTGCCCGCGTTTCTGGGGTCGGTCTCGACTTCAAAGACGACCTTCTGCCCCTCTGTCAGGGTTTTGTAACCCTCCGCATTAATCGCGGAAAAGTGGACGAAAACGTCCTCGCCGCCGTCGTCGTTGGCTATGAAGCCGTAGCCTTTTTCTGAGTTAAACCATTTTACTGTACCTCTGTTCATCCTGGTACCTCCATCAAAAATTCGTATCCATAAAAAACAAAAAACTCACATACTCATGTAAATCATCAAAGAACAACAACTTACAGAGACGTGAGTTCAAAGATTTATATGAATACAAGACGATGATAGCACAGCAAAGCGAAAATAACAAGACCTTATAAATAAATATTTTTTGGAAGGGCTTAATATTACTGGAAAGTTTTTGCCTGTGCCCCTTCGGCCCCTATTTTTCCGGTGGCAGGATTTCCAGCCAGTAGCCGTCCGGGTCCTGTATGAAGTATATGCCCATCGAGGGGTTTTCATAGCAGATGCAGCCCATCTCCCCGTGCAGCTTCTTTGCAGCCTCAAAATCGTCCGTGCGGAATGCGAGGTGAAACTCGCCCTCTCCGAGGTCGTAGGGCTCTTTGTGGTCGCGCAGCTCGGTAAGCTCGAGCTCAAAGTCCGTCGTGTCATTGCCGAGATAGACAATGGTGAATGAGCCGTCGGGGGCGGTGATACGCCTTTTTTCGGTATGGCCCAGCGCCTTTTCGTAGAACTTCAGTGATTCTTCGAGGTTTTTCACGTTGTAGTTTTCGTGTATCATTTTAAACTTCATACTCGATTTCTCCGTTTCTATTTAGTATAGGCAGAGTGTGTATAAGATTTTTCAAATCCTCAAAGCTGAGTCGCTCAAAGCAATCCGCTCTGTGCTCCTCAGTTTCGATTATACACTCGCCGAGAAGGTAGACGGGTATGCCCAGTTTCGCCGCCGCCCCGTCCTCCTCGGCGTCGTTTCCTATCATAATGCAGTCCCGCGGTGTTTTCCCGATGCGCTCCAGTACGTCGGTAAAATACCTGGGGTTCGGCTTACAAAAGCACGAGTTTTCGTAGGTCGTTATAAGCGCAAAGTCGCCTTTGTCAAGCCCCGCCCACTCAATGCGCGCTATGGTTGCGACGGCGGGGAAGATGGGGTTTGTCGCGAGCACTACGGTATAGCCCCGGCGCTTTAGCTCCTTTACGCACTCCTTTGCAAGCGGTTCGGGAGACACGACCGAGCGGACGGAGTTAAACTCGTTTTTGTAGAAACTTTCAAACTCGCCCTCGTAAGGGCGCATATCCGCACCCAGAACGGAGGAGAAAGCCTCCCAGAAAACCTCGCGGTTCAGTCTCTCGCCCTCGTTTTTCATCATGGCCTCGGTGCCGCTCCATACGGCCTTCATCAAGACCTGAGGTCTAAAATTAAGATAAGAGAACCTTTTGAGGAAGGCGTCAAAATAGGCCCTGATGAAGCTTTCGTTTCTCAGGGGGAGCAGGGTGCCGTCCAAATCAAACAAGACCGTGTCCATACAGCGTCCTCTCAAACTGGCCCCAAAAAATAATAGTAAACTGGGGATTTTCATAATGTCAGTTATGCTGGTATAGTACCCGCAATATCGCGGACCCCTCGCAAGAAAAAGGCCCGGGAACCTTTTCCTGCAAGCTCAATTGTTTAAAAGATTGCTCAATACATCATTTTATTATAGAGAGCAGACATGTAATTGTCAAATTGTGAAAGGAGCGTATTATGAAAACCGAGAGATCTCAACTTACAAAGAAAATTGTGTTCGGGGCACTTTTTATCGCCCTTGTATATCTCTGCACAGCCTTTGTGAACATACGCCTGCCGATAGCGGCAAACGGGGGACTGGTGCACCTTGGGAACGTCCCGCTCTTTATTATTGCCCTTGTTTTCGGGAAAAAGTACGGGGCGCTCGCTGGCGGGGTCGGCATGGCGCTGTTCGACATTACGGGCGGCTGGCTTCTGTGGGCGCCTTTCACGCTTGCGGTGGTCGCCTATGTGGTCGGTGCGGTAACGGAAAAGCGCAAGGGCCTTGCAGCCGCTATACCGGCGCTTGCTCTCGCCTGCGCTATAAAAATATTGGGCTACTACATAGCGGAGGGCATAATCTACGGAAACTGGATAGCCCCCCTGGCCTCCGTGCCGGGAAATCTGGTTCAGATAGGGGTTGCGGTGCTAATCGTCCTGCCTCTTATCTCACGCATACGTTTTGCCGCACGGAAAATTGCCATTTAACCGGTATTCGGTTGAAAAGCCTTAGTATTGTATGCTAAAATAGCCGCAACAGCGGCTATTTTTGGCATTTACCGCCCTTTCCGGGCGATATGTGCTTAAATATTGGCCTTTTCAGCTCTTTCCTTGTATTTAAATGGGGAAAATATATTATGATTACGCTGCCGGCTAGGTAGCCGTTAGCTAGAAGCGGAGGAAGGAAATGTCCGAACTGATAGAATACCTGAAAGCGAACATCTCGGAAGCGGCGGTCAGCGCGGTAATGCGCCTTTTCGGCGCGGCAATTATTATAGTTGTCGGTTTCTGGCTCGTAAAAAATATCGCTGCGATGTTTGCCAAAGCCAAGATTTTCAACAAGTTTGACAAGAGTGTCGCAAACTTTGTGAATAACCTGGCCTCCATTGTCCTCAAGGCCCTGATTATTTTCACCGCGGCGGCGGTTCTGGGCGTGCCTACGGCTTCGATAATCACGCTTATAGGCTCCTTCGGGCTTGCAATCGGCCTTGCCCTGCAGGGGAGCCTGAGCAACCTTGCCGGCGGTGTGCTTATCATATTTTTCAAGACCATCAGGATTGGGGACTATATCGAGACCGCAGACGGCAAGGCGGGCACCGTAGTCAACATAGGCATAATCTACACGACCATTAGAACCATCGGCAACAACACGGTTGTCATTCCGAACGGCAGCCTGTCGAATCAGGTGGTCATTAACTATTCAAACACGACCAAAAGGCGGCTTGATATGAAGTTCAGTGTAGCCTACAACTCCGACGTAAAACTTGTAAAGAAGATACTCACCGAGGCCGCCATGGAACACCCGCTGGTCGATAAGGACGAGGAGATTTTTGTTAGACTGTTCTCCATTGAGGAGGGGAGCCTCACCTTTGTCCTGCGCGCCTGGTGCAAGTCCGAGGACCACTGGACCATCTACTTTGAGCTAAACGAGATTATCAAGGAGGCGTTTGACAAAAACGGCATATGGATACCCTTCAGGGAGATGGACGTCAATATAAGAAACCTGGACGAAGCGCGGCTTAAAATGGGCGCCGGCAAGAGCGAATAGTATCTAAAAAAGGGCGTACCGCGCAGCGGTACGCCCGAACTATATCCGTCTTATGCTTTATATCGCCCTTACGCGGATAACTCCGTCGATTGCGGAAATCTTGCTTATAAGGCTCTCGCCTGCCCTGCCGCCAAGGTCGATTATCGTTGCAGCGGTATTGCCCTTGGACTTGTCGGCGGTACCCACAGCGGCGAGCCCCTCCGCCTTGATAGCGTCGAGGAAGGCAGACTGCATTCCGTCAATGTTCCTGCGCAGTATAACAAGGCGGCACTCCCCGCTGCGCTCCATCGATACGCTGGGGAAGTTTACGGAATTTATGATGTTGCCGTTTACGATATATTCCCTTATCTCGTCGGCAGCCATTATCGCGCAGTTGTCCTCGCTCTCGGGGGTGGATGCGCCGAGGTGCGGAATTGGGATTACGCCCTTTGCGTTTGCGGTCTTGGCGTTTGGGAAGTCGGTCACATAGCGGGCGACCTTGCCGCTTTCGATGGCCGCGAGCATGTCGTCGTCGTTGACGAGCTCACCCCTGGCGAGGTTAATAATCCTCACCCCGTCCATCATCATCGAGATGGTTTCGGCGTTTATGATATTCTTTGTAGCCTCGGTATAGGGAAGGTGCAGGGTGATGTAGTGGCAGTTTTTGTAGATTTCGCTTACGTCCTCTACAAAAGTCGCCTTCCCCGCGAGCATCATGCGCACTGTTTCAGAGAGGAATGGGTCGTAGCCCATGACCTTCATGCCGAGGGCATAGGCGTCCTGCGCGACCTTCGCGCCTATCGCCCCGAGCCCTATTATGCCGAGCGTCTTGCCGAAAATCTCGGGCCCTGCAAAGGCACTCTTGCCCTTCTCGACCAGCGCGGGGACCTCGTCGCCCTTGTCCGCTATGCCCCTTACCCACTCTATGCCGCCTATAATGTCGCGGGAGGCGATGATTAAAGAGGCTATCACAAGCTCCTTGACGCCGCCGGAGTTGGCGCCGGGGGAGTTGAAGACCACTATGCCCTTTTCGGTGCAGGCGTCGAGCGGGATGTTGTTGACGCCGGCGCCCGCACGGGCTATGCACAGAAGCTTATCGCCCAGGGAGCAGGGGTCAACCTTCGCTGAGCGGACGAGTATCGCGTCGGGATTTTCGCAGCAGTCATCTATACAGAACAGGCTGCAGCCAAGCCGCTGCGTGCCTATTTCGGCTATCTTGTTTAAGGTTTTAACCGTATACATTGAAAACGCTCCTTTATTTGTTTTTGCGCTCAAATTCCTTCATAAATTCGACGAGAGCCTTTACGCCCTCGATGGGCATGGCGTTGTAGATGGAAGCGCGCATGCCGCCGACGGTGCGGTGCCCTGCAAGGTTCACAAAACCATGAGCCTCCGCTTCCTTGATAAACTGCTTGTCGAGCGCCTCGTCGCCGGTGATGAATGGTATATTCATGTCGGAACGCGAATCGGGGCGCACGGGCGATTTGAATAGCTTGCTCTCTTCGAGGAAATCGTAGAGTATCTTCGCCCTTTCGGTCCTTATCTTCTCCATGCCCTCAAGGCCGCCCTTGCTGTCAATCCACTTGAGCACAAGGCCGAGCATGTAAATGTTGTAGCAGGGAGGAGTGTTGTGCATGGAGTCCTTCTCAACCATGGTCTTGTAGCTCATCATGATTGGCGTATAGGGGAGCTCCATGCCCAGAAGATCGTCGCGCACTATGACGAGCGTGACGCCCGCCGGGGCCATATTCTTCTGCGCCCCCGCGAAGATAATGCCGTATTTTGACACATCCACGGGTTTCGAAATAATGTTCGAGGACATGTCGCAAACTATGGGAACGTCCCCGGTGTCGGGGATGTACTTCCACTCGGTGCCGTATATGGTGTTGTTTGCACAGTAGTAGAAGTAGGAAGCGTCTTTGTCGAGCTTAAGCTCGGACTGCGAGGGGATATATGTATGGCCCGATGCTTCGGTCGTCGCGGCTATATTGCAGGTGCCATACTTTATTCCTTCCTTGTAGGCGAGCTTTGAAAAGTTGCCGGTTATCGCGTAGTCCGCCTTGCCCGTTTTGCTTATGAGGTTCATGGGCGCCATGGCAAACTGCAGCGAGGCGCCGCCCTGCAAAAACAGGATGTGGTAATTGTCAGGGACCTTCAATATGCGTTTTACATCGGCTTTGACCTCTTCGAATATCTCGAGGAAGACCTTACTTCGATGACTCATCTCCATTACCGACATTCCCGAGCCCCTGTAGTTGGTAATCTCGGAGCCCGCTTTCTCGAGCACTTCGAGAGGGAGCATGGACGGCCCGGCGGAGAAGTTATAAACTCTTTTGCTTGTCATAAAGTAAGACCTCCAATACATAATTAACTGTGTTTATCTTCGTATTATATTACAGTGCTAAAGCGCTGTCAACCAAGATTTTGAAAGAAAGCCTGTTTACGGTTTCAAAAATCTGAGTTATACAAGCTCTCCCATAAGCATGTCGCCGTTTTTCCCGGTAATTTTAACGGATACGGTTTCGTTGCGTGCAGGATTGCCGCGTACGCAGACCTCGCAATAGTTGCCGGTAAAGCCCGTCGCAAGCCCGTCCTTCGCAGATTCGATGAGCACGTTTGCAGTGAGGCCTATCTGCGCGCTCAGAAACTCGTTTTTCATGCGCCGGGCAAGCTCAGCGACTTTGGCCGACCTCTCCTTTTTGACGCTTCTGGGGAGCTGGCCCTCCATTGAGGCCGCCCTCGTGCCCGGGCGCCTGGAATAGGGGAAGACGTGCATGGATGAAAAGGCACATTTTTCGATGAATTGAAGAGTCTCTTCAAATTCTTCCTCGGTTTCGCCCGGGAAACCTACTATGAGGTCGGTGGTTATGCCGCAGTTCGGGAAATACTTTCGCAGCAGCAAAACGCCTGCGTAAAACTCGTCCGGCGTGTAGCGCCTGCCCATGCGGCGCAGAGTCGCCGCCGAGCCGCTCTGGAGCGAAAGGTGAAAGTGCGGGCAGAGATTTGGAAGTTCGGAGAGCCTTTTGCAGAAGTCCCCGGTAACGGTCCGCGGCTCAAGCGAGCCGAGGCGGACGCGCATGTTTGGCACAGCAAGGCAGATTTTCTCGGTTATGTCGGTAAGATTTACATTGTCCAAGTCGCGCCCGTAGGAGGAGATTTCAATTCCGGTGATTACAAGCTCGCGGTAGCCCCTATTCTGCAAACCGATAGCCTGTGAAACCGCCTCATCGGGGCTAAGGCTGCGCACTGGCCCGCGTGCATAGGGGATGATGCAGTAGGCGCAGAAGTTCTGGCAGCCGTCCTGTATTTTGAGCATTGCGCGAGTGCGGCCGATTCCCGAGCCTGCCGGCAGCAGCTCAAACTCACGCCTGCCCATCGGGTCGTCAATGCTTCTAATGGTTCTGCGGTCCTCATAGGCCCTTTCTATTGCCTTTACAAGCTCCAGCCTGTCGGAGCTGCCGAAAATAAGCTCCGCGCCCAGGGAGGCGGCCTCCTCGGGGCTAATCTGCGCCCAGCAGCCGCAGACTGCGGTGATTGCGTTCGGGTTTTCGCTCATCGCGTGGCGCACCGCCTGACGGGATTTTCTCGAGCTTTCGGCGGTCACCGCGCAGGTATTTATTATATATGCGTCCGCTATCTCGCCCTTTTCTGCAAGGCTGTGCCCGCGCTCTTCCAAAAGCGAGGCCATGGCCTGGCTTTCAAACTGGTTGACCTTGCAGCCTAGCGTTATGAAGCTGAATTTCATAAACGGGTTCCCCCTTGAAATGCCGATAAAATTAGTATATTATAAGTTTCGTTTACTCTGTTCGTTTGCGTGCCTATAGGTTTGCCCCGGGAGAGGTCAACCAATAATAGTATAGGTCTCTCAAAGAGAGAATAATTATAGTTATTCCGCTATTATACATGAAAAGCAAGAGCTTCACAAGTCGGGAAAGGAGGGCGTAAGATGATATATTTTGACAACGCAGCGACGACGAAGGTTTCGGACGAGGCGGCGAGGGCGGTTTACCTTGCAATGACCGAAAGCTACGGAAACCCCTCGTCTTCACACGCCCTCGGCAGGGAGGCTCGTGAAATCATAGGCACAGCCAGAAAAACTGTTGCCGCCGCGATTGGGGCGCAGCCCGAAACGATTTACTTTACCTCCGGCGGCACCGAGGCGGACAATCTGGCCATCATATCCGCGGCGGAGAATATGAAGCGCCGGGGAGGGCACATCCTCACCACGGCCATAGAGCATGACGCGGTTTTAAAGTGCATGGCGGAGCTTGAGCGCCAGGGCTTTGAGGTTGAGTATATAAAACCGGACAGGCACGGGGACATACCGGTTTCGGCCTTTGAAAGCGCGCTGAGAGAGGACACCGTGCTCGTATCTCTCATGCTTGTGAACAACGAGGTGGGCTCCGTTTTGCCAGTGGCCGAGGTGTCTAAGATGCTAAGGCGCAGAAAGTCGCAGGCGCTTTTGCACACGGACGCGGTTCAAGGCTTTTTGAAAATCCCCTTTACTGTAAAATCACTTGGCGCCGACCTTTTGACGCTAAGCGCCCACAAGATACACGGCCCGAAGGGGGTAGGGGCCCTTTATGTCAGAAAGGGGCTGCGCCTTTTGCCGAGGAGCTTCGGCGGAGGGCAGGAGTCCGGCCTCCGTGCGGGCACCGAGTCCGTGCCGCTCATCGCGGGCTTCGGTGCGGCGGTTGAGCAGGGCCTTAAAAGCCGCGAGCGCGACATCGCCGAGATGTCGAAAATAAGGGACTATATACGGGCGCAGCTTCGCGTCCGACTTCCTGAGGCGAAGATTCTGGGCTCCGCCGCGGCTCCGCATATCCTCTGCCTGTCCCTGCCCGGATACAAAAGCGAGGTGCTCTTAAACTGGCTTGACATGCGGGGAATCTGCGTGTCGAAGGGTTCGGCCTGCAAGAAGGGCAGGCGCAGCCACGTGCTTGAGGCCATGGGCCTTTCAAGCGGTGAAATTGACGGGGCTTTGCGCGTGAGCCTGTCCGCTCAAAATACCATGGAAGAGGCGGAGGCCTTTGTAAGTGCCTTTGCCGAGGCGAAAAACGAGCTGTACGGTGTTCTGGGCAAATAACATTTTTTATTGGATTGATTGAAAGGATTTAGATATATAATGCTAGCTGCAATAAGACAGCCTAAGGGCTTTTATAAGACCGCTTTTCTGCTGATGATTCCCATAATATTGCAGAACATGATAACCCAGATGGTCGCGCTTGCCGACACCTTCATGGTCGGAGTGCTCGGGGAGGAGTTTCTTGCGGCGGTCACGATGGCGAACACTCCGTTTTTTATTGTTATGCTAATAACCTTTGGCGCACAGGGCGGAGTGAGCGTCATGGTTTCACAGTACTGGGGCAAGGGCGACGCCAGGACGATTAACCGCATAATGGGCATTGGCATATACGTCTCGGCAAGCTTCTGCCTCATAGTCTCGGTCGCTATGGCCATGTATCCGGAAAAGGTTCTCAGCTTAATAACCGACAATCAGGAGCTGATACCCCTCGGCTGCGATTACGCGAGAATCGTCGGATTTTCATATGTGTTCAGTTCGATAAGCGGCGTCTACATAGCCACACAGCGCAGCATGGAAAACACAAAGCTCGGCGTCCTCGTGCTGAGCACCTCTGCCGGCATAAACGTGTTTCTAAACTGGGTGCTCATATTCGGAAAACTGGGCCTGCCCGCCCTGGGTGTGGCCGGAGCGGCCCTTGCCACTTTGCTTTCGCGCGTTGTAGAAGTTATTATAGTTTCAATTTACGCTATGAGAAGCAAGCGCCTTCCGCTCGTGCCGAAGCTTGTCCTCTGCCCGGGCAAGATAATCGTAGGCGACTTTTTCAAGTACGCCTCGCCTGTTATTCTCAATGAGGCGCTCTGGAGCCTCGGCACCTCCCTGTACCCGGTAATAATGGGCCACATGGAGGGCAGCACTCAGATACTCGCGGCCTTTACTATTGCGGGAAACCTCGAGCGCATATTCACAACGACCGTCTTTGCCGTTGGCTCCGCTGCCTCGGTGATAATCGGACGCGAGATAGGCGCAGGCCGCCGGGACAGAGTTTACGATGCCGGCGTGTCGCTTGCTTTGATGGGCTTTTTAACGGGACTTGTCGCGGCGGTGCTGTTCTTCATGGTCCGCACCTTCCTGTTAGGGCCGGTGATATACCCGCTGTTTAAGCTCTCGATGGACGCAAGGGACATAGCCACCACCATGATAACGATTCTGTGTGTTAACGTCCCGATACGAACGCTAAACTTTACGATAATAATAGGAATACTGCGCGGCGGCGGCGACGTCAGGGCGGTAATGATTATCGACCTTGTGGGACTGTACTTCCTGGCCCTGCCCGCCGCGGCCATATCCGGCCTGGTGCTCAAGGCAGGCATCACAGTTGTCTACTTGTGCATCTGCGCCGAGGAAATATTCAAACTTACCGCAAGCATACTTCGCTTCCGTTCTAAAAAGTGGATAAACGACGTAACCCGCGAGCAAATAGAGTAACATATATTCACCGGCGCTTCGCGGGAAACGAAGGCTTACCCCATCCGTGTGGGCGGCGCATAGCGCCGCCCGTTTGTGCATTTCCGCCAAAAATGATGGAGAAATTTTTAAAATTACGTCTGGAATTTGAATGGTAATTTGTAACTATTTGTGTTATAATCGGTTTAACATGTTACCACTTTAGCACGATAAATCATAACGGAGGGGCCTATGGAGAGTCTGCTTGAAGTATTATCGTCCGGCGAACTTACGACCCTAAGGCTTCGCGCTCTGTTCGAGGAGCGGGGCTACCGCCGATACCATCCGAGCCGCTTTGAGGAGTACCGCTTCTATCTTGAAAACCAGAGTTTTCTCAAAAACGAGCAGCTTATTACCTTTAACGACCTTGACGGCCGTTTGATGGCGCTAAAGCCCGACGTGACGCTCAGCATAGCAAAAAACGTAAGCGTAAACGGGGGGCTGAAAAAGCTCTACTACATTGAAAATGTATACCGCCCGAACGCAACGGGCAGGAACTTCAGCGAAATAAGGCAGATGGGGCTGGAGTGCCTCGGAAAGGTCGGCAGGAGCGAGACAAGCGAGGTCGTGCGCCTTGCCTACGAGAGCTTAAGGCTTGCGGAAGCGCCTTTCCGCCTTTCGCTCAGCCACGTGCGCTATCTCTCCGGGCTCATGCGAAGCCTGCGCATTCCGTCGCAGCTCCGCGGCGCGCTGTATGAGAACATCGCCGCCAAGAACCCCCACGGCCTGAGGGAAACGGCAGGGGCGGCAGGGCTATCACAGGAGGGCACGGCGCTGCTTGAGAAGGCCGCAATGCTCTCGGGGCCCGCCACCGAAGCGCTGCGGGAAGCGAGGGGCCTCTGCCGCAACGCCGAGATGGAGCGGGCGGTCGAGGAGATTGAGCGGGCAATCGACGGGCTTGACGACCTATCTGTGCTTATAGACTTCTCAATTCGAGGTGACGAGGACTATTACAGCGGGCTTTTGCTTTGCGGCTACCTGCAGGGCAAGAGCCGTATCGTCCTCTCAGGCGGAGAGTACGACAACATGATGAAAAAAATGGGTCAAAAAGGCGGCGCCATCGGCTTTGCCGTCTATCTCGACGAGTTTTGCGGGAGGTGAGGGAAATGCTGAATATCGCGTTGCCAAAAGGTAGGCTGGGCGAGCAGGCGCACGAGCTCCTTACCCGCGCGTGCTACGGCGGCGGGAGCCTCTCGGACATGGGCCGAAAGCTCGTGATTGAAAGCGAGTCTGCGGGCGTGCGATACTTCCTCGTTAAGCCGAGCGACGTCGCTATCTATGTCGAGCACGGCGCGGCCGATCTAGGGATTGTCGGAAAGGACATTCTGGAGGAGGACAGACCCGACGTCTACGAGCTTTTGGACCTCAAAATCGGCAGATGCAGAATGTGCGTCGCCGCGAAAAAGGGTTTTGAGGACGACGGCTCCTCCGTGCTCCGGGTTGCATCGAAGTTTACAAACATAGCCGAGCGCTACTACGCCTCTCTCGGAAGAGAGGTTGACATAATAAAGCTTAACGGCAGCATTGAACTGGCCCCTCTTCTGGGTCTCTCCGACGTCATCGTGGACATTGTGGAGTCGGGAAAGACGTTGCGCGACAACGATTTGACCGTGATTGCCGAGATAATGCCCATAAGCGCGAGGCTTATCGCAAACAAGGTGGTTTACCAGTTTAAAAGCGCGGAGATAAATGAGCTGCGCGACAGTCTGGGGGTCGTGACAAATGATTAAGATTCAAAAATATAACGGCGAGGTCTTCAGGCGCGGGCGCATACAGGCGGACGCCGACGTAAGTGAAATAATAAATGACGTAGCTACCCGCGGCGATGCTGCGCTCTATGAATATACGCTGCGTTTTGAGGGCTGCAGGCTGAGCACCCTTCTTGTTTCCGGAGAGGAGATTGAAAGCGCCGTGCTTGAAGTCGGGGAGTACTTCCTCGAAACGCTCAGGCAGGCCGCTGAGAATATACGCGCCTTCCACGAAAAGCAGGTGAGAATGGGCTTTTCCATGTCCTGCGGAAACGGCAGCATGCTAGGGCAAAAGGTCACACCTCTTGAAAGGGTGGGGCTTTACGTGCCGGGCGGCACGGCGAGCTACCCCTCGACCGTGCTTATGAGCGCAATCCCCGCGGTTATCGCCGGGGTAACCGAGATTATCATGGTCACTCCGCCAAACAAGGACGGGAAAGTTCAGCCTGAGGTTTTAGCCGCGGCGAAGGTAGCGGGTGTGGACAGGATATACAAGGTCGGCGGGGCGCAGGCCGTAGCGGCACTTGCCTACGGGACCGAGACTATCCCTAAGGTTGACAAAATCGTAGGCCCCGGAAACCGCTACGTCGCCTCGGCAAAGCGGCAGGTTTTCGGGCTTGTGGACATAGACATGATAGCCGGTCCGAGCGAGATACTCATTATCGCGGACGGGAAGGCAGACCCAGTGAATATCGCATCCGACCTCCTCTCCCAGGCGGAGCACGACGTGCTTGCAAGCGCGATTTTAATTACTGACAGCCTGCGCCTTGCCGAAAGGGTGCAGTCCGAGGTCGAGCGCCAGCTTGAGACTCTGCCGCGCGCCGCAATTGCGCGAAAGAGCATAAAAGAGCAGGGCGGCATCTTCGTTTGCGGCGGCATTGAGGAGGCTATCGAGATTGCAAACGACATAGCGCCGGAGCACATCGAGATTTGCGTCGAGGAGCCGATGAAGTACCTCCCGCTTGTGAAAAACGCGGGCTGCGTCTTCCTCGGCGGGTACTCGCCCGAGGCGCTGGGCGACTACTTTGCGGGCACGAACCACACGCTGCCGACGAGCGGCACCGCGAGGTTTGCAAGCCCTCTCGGGGTCGACAGCTTTGTTAAGCGTACGAGCTTTATCTACTACACCAAGGAGTCGCTCGCACAGGTCAGCGAGCGGGTTGCGGATTTTGCCAGGCGCGAGGGGCTTGAGGCCCACGCAAGGAGCATAGAGAGCAGGTTCCGCGACGAGGAAATATAGCGCCGTCCGAGGACATGGAGGAGAGTATGAGCATTTTTCTGGACCCCCGTTTAAACACGCTAAAGCCCTACACGCCGGGCGAGCAGCCGCAGGTAGGCAAATTTATTAAACTCAACACAAACGAAAGCCCCTACCCGCCCTCGCCGAGGGTGCTCGAGGCGCTTGAGGGCAAATGGGAGACTCTCAGGCTCTATCCCGACCCCGATTGCAGGGAGCTTATAGCCGCGATAGCGGAGGTTAACGGCCTCAAAGCGGAGCAGCTTATAGCAGGAAACGGCAGCGACGAGCTTTTAGCCTTCATCTTCCAGGCGCTCTGCCCCAAGGGAGCGGCCTTTGCCGACATAAGCTACGGTTTCTATAAGGTCTGGGCGCAGCTTTACGGCGTCAGCGCCAAAATTGTGCCCCTGCGCGGGGATTTTACGATTTGCCTTGACGACTACCGCGGCCTTGAGGAGACGATATTTATAGCAAACCCCAACGCACCGACGGGCATAGCTCTGGACCCCCGGGATATTGCGGCCCTCGCGAAAGAGAAGCCCGATAGGCTCGTGGTCGTGGACGAGGCTTACGTCGATTTCGGCGCAAAAAGCTGTATTCGGTATATAAACGAGCTAAGCAACCTCCTTGTCGTGCACACATTCTCAAAGAGCCGGAACCTCGCCGGGGGGCGCGTCGCCTTCGCGGCGGGAAGCAGGGAGCTTATTGCGGACCTAAACCGGATTAAGTTCAGCTTCAACCCCTACAACATAAACCGCATATCGCAAATTGCGGGCGCGGCGTCGGTTCTGGACAGGCAGTATTTTTCGGACTGCTGCTCAAAGATTATCGCAACGCGCGAGAAAAGCGCGAGGGAGCTTCGGGCTCTCGGTTTTGAGATGACCGAGAGCAGGGCAAACTTCCTCTTTGCAAAGCACCCGAAGCTCAAAGGCGCGGATTTGTACCTGAAACTGCGCGAGCGGGGCATACTCGTGCGGCATTTTGGCGGCGAGAGGATAGAAGATTACGTCAGAATCACCGTGGGCAGCGACATGGAGATGGACGCGCTTATAGACGCGCTCGGCGCGATTTTAAAGGAGGGCACTTAAGGTGCGGACGAAAACTGTAATAAGAAAAACCGCGGAAACCGACATTAAGCTCACGATAAATCTCGACGGAAGCGGCAGTTCCGATGTTGACACCGGCTGCGGTTTTTTAAACCATATGCTGACCCTCCTTGCCTTCCACGGGGGCTTTGATTTGACTGTCGGCTGCAAGGGCGACACCGAGGTCGACTACCACCACACGGTTGAGGACGTCGGCATAGTGCTCGGCCAGGCGATACGGGGAGCTCTGGGCGAAAAGTTCGCGATAAACCGCTACGGGAGCATAATTCTGCCTATGGACGAGGCGCTCGTGCTCGTCGCACTGGACATAAGCGGACGGCCCTTTTTGTCCTTTAACGCGGATATTCCGGCGGAGAAGGTCGGCAATTTTGACACCGAGCTTGTCGAGGAGTTCATGTTCGCGCTCGCAAGGAGCCTGTCCTGCACCCTGCACATACTTAAGCTTGCGGGCAAAAACAGCCACCACATCATCGAAGCCATGTTCAAGGCGCTCGGCAGGGCGCTTCGCGACGCACTGCGCGAGACCTCCGGGGGCCTTCCCTCGACCAAGGGGGTCCTTCTGTGATAGCGATTATTGACTACGGCGTCGGGAACCTCTTTTCGCTCTCCTCAAGCCTTAAGTTTCTCGGCCTTGACTGTCTTGTGACGAGCAAAAAGGAGGAGATTGAGGCGTCGGAGAAGATTATATTGCCCGGCGTCGGAGCCTTCGGGGACGCGATGGCAAAGCTCAAAGAGACCGGGCTTGTCGAAACCATAAGGGAGCAGGCGGGACTAAAACCACTGCTTGGTATCTGCCTCGGGATGCAGCTTCTATTTGAGAAAAGCTACGAATACGGCGAGCACGAGGGATTACGGCTCATAGAGGGAGTCATCGCCTCGCTTGCCGCGGACATAAACCCCGATTTAAAGGTCCCTCATATGGGCTGGAACAGGCTCTATGTCCTCAGGGACGACCCGATTTTCAGATATTTTAAAAGCGGCGAGTGGGTTTACTACGTGCACAGCTACTACGCAAAAAACTGTGAAGAAAGCACACTCGCGCTCTCGGAATACGATGCGCCCGTTACGGGCCTTGTGCGCTCGGGCCTCACATACGGCGCCCAGTTTCACCCGGAGAAGAGCGGCGAGGCGGGGCTTAAGCTCCTGCGCGGCTTTGCCGAGCTATAGTCAACACGGCTTGCTGCCAGCAAATGGAAGTAACAAGGCATGAGATTTACAGGCCGGTATGCGTGACAAGCTTTGGAGGTTCACATGGAGATTTTACCTGCGATTGACCTGCGAGAGGGAAAGGTTGTGCGCCTTTTTCAGGGCGATTATGACAAAATGACGGTTTACGGCTTAAGGCCGCTTCAGACCGCGCTTGAATTTAAGGCGGCGGGGGCGAGGAGTCTGCACCTTGTCGACCTTGACGGGGCGAAGGAGGGTAAACCGGGTAACCTTGACACCATTATTGAGATCATCAAAGACAGCGGACTCAAGGTCGAAGTCGGCGGCGGAATCAGGACAGAGGAGCGCATCGCGACCTATCTTGAGGCGGGCGCCGAGCGCGTGATACTTGGCAGCATGGCCGTTAAGGACTTCGGCTTTACCGCTGAAATGGCAAGGAAGTATGGAAAACATATAGCGGTCGGAGTCGACGCCCGAGATGGGTTAGTCGCGACGGACGGCTGGCTTGAGACGAGCAGGGTGGAGGCTTTCGAGCTGTGCCTAAGGCTAAAAGACGTGGGCGTTCAGACGGTAATCTACACCGACATCGCCTGCGACGGGGCGTCTTCCGGCACAAACATCGGCGCGTACGAAAACTTAAGCAAAATCGGCTTGAGCATCATAGCCAGCGGCGGCATTAGCTCCATGGAGGAGCTGAAAAAACTGCGTGACATCGGCGTCTGGGGAGCCATACTCGGCAAGTCGCTTTATACGGGCAAGCTCGATATTCGGGCCGTTATTTCCGAATTCGGGGGTGAATAGTTTGGTCGCAAAGAGGATAATCCCCTGCCTGGACGTGCGAAACGGCAGGGTGGTCAAGGGTGTAAAGTTTGAAAACATACAGGACATGGCGGACCCCGTGGTGCTCGCGCGCTACTATAACGAGTCGGGCGCCGACGAGCTTGTCTTCTACGACATAACGGCAAGCGTGGAGGGCAGGGCGCTGTTCACGGACATTTTGCGCGCCGTGGCCTCGGAAATCTTCATACCGCTCACGGTCGGCGGCGGGATTAGCAGCCTTGACGACTTCGACCGGGTCTTAAAATGCGGGGCGGACAAGGTGAGCGTAAACAGCGGCGCTATAAAAGACCCCTCGCTCATCAGCGCGGCGGCCAAGCGCTACGGCGACCAGTGTGTGGTGCTGAGTATGGACGTTAAGCGCGTCGGCGGCTCCTTCCGCGTCTTTGCCAAGGGCGGCAGGGAGGATACCGGCATCGACGCCATCGAGTGGGCTCGTCGCGGGGAGGAGCGCGGCGCGGGCGAGATCGTCCTAAACTCCATAGACACCGACGGCGTACGCGGCGGCTTTGACATGGAAATGCTCCGCGCGATAGGCGAGGTTGTGACGATACCGATAGTCGCCAGCGGCGGCGCCGGAAAGATGGAGGACTTTTTGGAGCTTTTTAAGTACGACAGGATAGACGCCGGCCTAGCCGCGGGAATCTTCCACACAAAGCAGGTAAATATCAGGGAGCTTAAGGAGTATCTTGCCGTAAACGGCGTGAACGTCCGCTTATAGGAGGGCATATGGAGCTTAAATTTGACGAAAAGGGCCTGATTCCCGCGATAGTGCAGGACTATAGAACCGGAAAGGTCCTGATGATGGCCTATATGAACGAAGAGAGCCTTCGCTTAACTATGGAGGAGGGACGCTGCTGCTTCTGGTCGAGAAGCCGCGGCGAGCTCTGGCGCAAGGGCGAAACGAGCGGAAACGTCCAGAAGGTGGTTTCAATTAAGGCCGACTGCGACGGCGACACCCTGCTTATAAGCGTCGACAAGGAGGGGCCGGCCTGCCACACAGGCAGCGAGAGCTGCTTTTTCAACACGGTTTTTGAGGGCGGGGAGACTTTCACTTACGAGGGGCTTTACGAGCTCATACGCGGGCGAAAGGATAGCCCCCGCGAGGACAGCTACACCTCTTATCTCTTTGAAAAGGGGCTTGAGAAAATCCTCAAGAAGATAGGCGAGGAAAGCTGCGAGGTTGTCATCGCCGCAATGAAGCGCGATAAAAAAGAGACGGTTTACGAAATCGCGGACCTTGTCTACCACCTCATGGTGCTCATGGCGGAAGCCGGAATAACTCCGGACGAGATTAACGCGGAGCTGGCTTCACGCCACGTTATAGACAAAAAGGTCAAGCAGGAGAAGATGAAATAAAAAACCCACAAAGCCCTTAAGTCTTTGCAGGCTGAGAAAACAGTGTGACGCCCGCGAGGTCGGGCATTTTTGCGCTGGAAAACGGGCACATAAACAAGGGACGACGGATAAACCGTCGCCCTTTTCTTTTTTTGTTAAACACCGAAGAATTTTTTATGGATTGACTGCATCGCCATCTCGGCGTGCTCGACGTCGATGAGCACCGAAATTTTGATTTCGCTGGTTGAAATCATATGGATGTTGACGTTGGCTTCATATAGAGCTTCAAACATCCTCGCAGCGATACCGGGGCTCTTTATCATACCCGCGCCGACAATGCTTATCTTGCAGAACTTGTCGCTTACGTCAATGTCCTTAAAGCCCAGTACGGCCTTGTTTTCGTTGAGCGCCTGGACGGCGGCGTCCATGTCGGCCTTGGCGACGGTGAAGCTGATTTCCTTGGTGTCGTCGCCGCCGACGGACTGGAGGATAATGTCCACGTTTATATTGCTCTTGGCGAGCACCCTGAATATTTTGAACGCTGTGCCTGGTTCATCCTTAAGCCCTATAAGGGCGATTCTCGCAATATCGCTGTCTTTGGCAACGCCGCTGATTTTCGTATCTTCCATATTGGTGACCTCCTTAACTTTGGTGCCCGGCTTTCTGACATAGCTCGAGAGCACCTCAAGATTGACTCCGTACCTTTTCGCCATTTCGACCGAGCGGTTGTGCAGGACCTGCGCGCCGAGGGAAGCTAGCTCAAGCATTTCATCGAAGGTGATTTCGTCTAGCTTTATTGCCGAGGGAATAATCCGGGGGTCCGCGGTGTAGACGCCCTCGACGTCCGTGTATATTTGACAGAGGTCAGCGTGCAACGCAGCTGCAAGTGCTACCGCCGTGGTGTCTGAGCCGCCCCTTCCAAGGGTTGTAATGTCGTCGAACTTGTTGGTGCCCTGGAAGCCTGCGACGATGACAATTTTCCGCTGGTCAAGCTCCATGCGAAGACGCTCGGTGCCGACGCTTTTTATCCTTGCATTGCCGTAGTTTGAGTTGGTTTTTATTCCTACCTGCCAGCCGGTCAGGGATATGACGGGCAGCCCCAGCTTTTCAAGCGCCATAGCGCACAGCGAGATGGAAATCTGCTCTCCTGTGGACAGGAGCATATCAAGCTCGCGTTTTGAAGGCTTCGGGTTTATTTCGCGGGCCTTCTCAATGAGCTCGTCTGTCGTGTCTCCCTGTGCTGAAAGCACGACGACGACGTCGTGGCCCTCGCAGTAGGTGTCGGCGATTATGCCCGCAACGCGCCTTATCTTTTCAGCGTCGGCTACGGAGGAGCCGCCGAATTTCTGTACAATCAATGCCATATGATTCCTCCATAAATTTCCCCGGGAGATCAGCCCCCGTTGGTTTCAAATTAGTCCAGAACTCTGAAAACGGAGAGGGGGGCAAGGTCTTTAAGCCGTGCTTCCAGCGCCGACCTGCTCAGTTTTTCGGTTATGAAGGCGATTTCGCTCGCCTCACCGCCGAGCGCAACGATGTTTCCGAAGAGCTCTTCCGCTGACGAAAGGTCCGCCTTGCACCTTATGTACCAGCGGTTTTCAAGATTTGCAGGGTCAAAAATGGTATTTGAGTCAGATTCAAGCCAGTCAATCTGCTTCCTTGCCCTGAAGTGCTTGGAAGCGTCGATTATGTCGGCGACCACCGCGCTAGCCGTGGGGAGCTTTCCGGCTCCCGCGCCGTAGAACATCACACTGCCTATCGCGTTTCCGTGCACGACTATGCCGTTGAAAACGCCCTCGACATTGGAAAGCAGATTATTCTCGCCAATCAGGTGCGGGCCCACATAGCAGGCCACCTTGCCGCCCGTACTCTTTACAGCGCGGCCGAGCAGCTTGATTTTATATCCGCCGCTTGCTGCCAAGCCGACATCGCTCAGCGTTACCCCGGTAATGCCCTCGGTCGGCACGCTGTCGGGATATATATGCCTGCCGAATGCAAGGGAAGCAAGGATGCAGATTTTGCGGCAGGCGTCGATACCCTCTATATCGGCGGCGGGGCTTGCCTCGGCAAAGCCCTTTTCCTGCGCGTCTTTCAGCGCGTCATCGAAAGACATGCCGTTCTGAATCATCTGCGTGAGAATATAATTGGTAGTGCCGTTGAGTATTCCGTACAGCTCATCTATTTCGTTTGCGGCTAAACACTGGCTGATGGGCCTTATTATCGGGGTGCCGCCGCCGACGCTGGCCTCAAAAAGGTAGTTTAAATTGCGCTCGCGGGCAATCTGCAAGAGCTCGTAGCCGTGCGTCGCGACAAGTTCCTTGTTGGAGGTTACGACGCTTTTTCCCGCTAGCAGAGCTCTCTTGGTAAACTCATAGGCCGGGCCCACGCCGCCTATTGTCTCGACCACTATCTGGACCTCCGGGTCGTTTTCGATTATCGAAAAATCCTTCACCAGGCGGTCTTTATACGGGCTGTCAGGGAAATCCCGCACATCGAGAATATATTTAACGCCTATTTCCTGACCTGCGTTATGGGCGATTTTTTCAGAATTGGTTGAAAGCACCTCGGCCACTCCCGAACCCACAACTCCAAAGCCGAGTATTGCCACGCTTACCATCAAAATAACCTCTTTTCATAATATGCTTTTTTTTCTAACCTGCGAGGACCTCCACTTTACGCAGGCCCTCAAGTCCTCGAAGCCGCTGCATAAGCTCCTCGGGGGTGCCGTTCATACCGGAAATCTCGGCGGAAATGGTAACGGCCGCACAGCCGCTGATAGGAATACTTTGGTTAATCATCAGTATATTGGCGCCAGAACTGGCAAAAATAGAAAGTACGGAGGATAAAACCCCCGGCTTGTTGCGGAGGGTCATGTTGAAAGTCATTATCCTCCCGCTCTTCAAATCAACAAAGGGCGTTATCTTGTCTTTGTACTTATAAAAAGCGCTGCGGCTGATGCCGACGGCTGCCACAGCCTCGGCAACGGTCTTGGCATCTCCCGTTTCAAGCAGTTCCTTGGCCTTAGAGACTTTCAGAAAAACCTCAGGCAGGGTGTCCGCGGCAACGAGATAATAGCTGGGCTTTGAACCGGTCAGCATTGTGTGTCCTCCTGTCACAGCCATTTGTCTTTGTGTAGTGAATACTACCATAGTTTAGCGTCTGATGCAAGAGGCAATTTTGTCAATTATATGAAGGGGCGCGGGGTGCAATCTGGTATATTTCACAAAAAGGAGGTCCGCGGGTGACTGAGAGCAAATACTTAAGGTTTATGGTGCGCCTCGGAAGCGTTCTGCTGGCGGTTATATCCGCGTGGCTTCTTTTTGCTTATGCCCTTCCCTGGCTTTTGCCCTTTATATTCGCCATGCTGACGGCAAGGCTGCTTGAGCCGATATTGCTATATCTGAAAAGGAGGTTCAGGTTCCGGCGCGGCTTCAGCGCGGCTATATGCACAATACTCGTGGTCAGCTGTGTCATAACGGCCGTTGCCCTCGTCGCCGGCGGCGCGATTGCAAAGCTAATCGAGCTTGCCAGGGAACTGCCCTCCTACTTTTCAAATCTGCCCAATCTGGCAGACAGCCTTCAAAACAGGCTACAAAACCTTATTATGTCCTCCTCGCCCGAAATGAGGGGCCTGGTCGAAGGGGCCCTCGGCGGCATTATGCGGCAGGCAAACGAGCTGCCCGGGCTAATATCCTCCAGGATGATAAACTTTTTAACCTCCTGCGCTAGCTGCATGCCAAAGGTCATCATGTTTGTCGTGACCTATGCCGTCGGCACCTTCTTCATAAGCGCAAGCTACGAGTCGGTGATGAAGTTTATTGTCAGGCAGTTTCCGGAACACCTGCAGGGGAAAATACGGGGCATGAAATCCGACGTGTTCGGAACCCTGGGAAAATGGGCGCGGGCCGAGCTTATACTCATGGCCGTGACCTTTGCCGAGCTCCTCGGCGCCTTCATGCTGCTTCGCATAAAATCGCCGCTTCCCGCGGCGCTGCTCGTGGCAGTTATCGACGCCCTGCCCGTTTTCGGCACGGGGCTGGTGCTTCTGCCCTGGGCCGTTTTGCTCTTTATCGGCGGAAACTTCGCTCGCGGCGCCCTCATAGCGGTCATATGGGGCGTTATTACACTGGTCAGAAGCTTTCTGGAACCCAAATTACTGGGCGACAATGTGGGGATGCACCCGGCGGCCACTCTCCTTGCAATTTACGCAGGCTACTGTGTGGCGGGGGTGAAGGGCATGATATTTTTCCCCTTCATTCTGATTATTTTGAAGCAGTTTAACGACAAGGGCTATTTAAAGCTCTGGAAGTAACAATAAAAGACAGGTCCTGCCGCAAAAACCGCCCGGGGCTTTTGCGGCCATTTCGCCTTTCCATCCCAGGTCCGCGAAAGACTTACGGAGATATTATACCTTTTGTGCACTAGTTTAAAGGTATTTTTCGATTAAAACGCGCCCCTGTGCCTAGGGCAAAGGGGCGCGGCTTAATTTTCAGGGTTTAGCCTGAATAGAACCAGAGCCTTGAGTTCTCGGGGTCCTCGTTCCTGGGCGGCGGGCTCGGCTCAGGCGTCTGCGTCGGTCTAGGAGAGGGCGTATGGGTGGGACTGGGAGTCGGAGAAGGAGAGGGGCTCGTATGCGGCGGGGTCGGTGTAGTGCCTCCGCCGGGTACCGTTATCGGATTTACCCAGGAGCCGTCGTAGGGCTTGCCGGTATAGGGGTCGATAAGCTCTCCAGTCTCGGGATGGATAAGCGCGCCTGTTTTCTTATCCACTTCCCAGCCGCTGTACTGGTCGTAGACCTTGCCGGTCTTGCGGTCGTAGAGCATGCCCGTAGGCATAACGAGATAGCCCGTCTTCCTGTCAACCCGCCAGCCCGTGGCGGGGTCGATTACATGGAAATTGCATCCCTTCATCTCGGACAGTATATAGGGAACCAGGACATCGTCCTCATCCTTGTAAGGCGGCGTGAGGATACTCTTCTGCGTCTTGGACAGGTCCAGCACGCTCTTTCTAATATGGGTATCCTGCGGGCAATTGTGGGAAATAAGCCCCAGAGATTCCGAGCAGACATCAATCATTACGTGGACGTTGCACTGCTCGGTGGGAGCGCTGGAGGGCTGCAGATAGAGGGTCATCGTATGGTTGCCCCTGATGTCATGCGCGCATGCCTCGGTAGCCAGAAGGCCGGTGTCTATGCACACGGTGTACAGCTTCATGCCCTCGGGCCTTGAAAACTGCTTATATTCGAGGTCTTCGTGTATCTTCTGCATCACCATCTTCCAGAGTGAGGCGGAGGGGTTGCTCGGACCCATGTATTCTGGGTTGTCGTAGCCGGACCAGACCGCGGCGACGTAATAGGGGGTGTAGCCGACAAACCAGCGATCCGTCCAGTTGCCCGCGGCTCCCGTTTTGCCCGCGGTGGGCATGTCGGGGAGCTTTGCGAGTATGCCGGAGCCCGCGTTCACAACGTTTGTCAAAAGGTCGGTCATGTAATAGGCGGTCAGCTCGCTTATCGCTACATGGCTCTCAAGCGGGTTTTCAAGAATGAGCTTGCCCTCGGAATCGGTGACATGGGTATATGTTCTGCCCCTTGTGTAAATACCGTTATTGACAAAGGGGGTGTATGCCGAGGCCATCTCGACGACCGAGGCGCCGTATGAGAGCTGGCCGAGGGCCATCGGAGCGTAATCCCTGTCCGAGAAGCCCTGCTCGTCGGTTTCGCCCACCATGCTTGTTATGCCGAAGCGGTCTCTGACGAAATCAAAGGCTGTGCTCGGGCCTATCATGTCAATTATCTGGGCCGCAATGGTGTTGAGAGAGCGCTGGACGGCATAGCGCACCGTCACAAGCCCGTTGTTGTTAAAGTCGTCGTTGTAGGGGTACCAGCTTGTTCCCTTAAGCTTCACATCGGCCGAGTCGTTAAAGGTGGTATAGGGCATTATTTTGCCCAGTTCTATGCCTGCGGAGTAGACCGCGAGTGGCTTAAAGGTCGAGCCGGGGGGCCGGAGCATCATGGTCGCGCGGTTATACAGGCGGTTTCCGACCTTCTCGCCAATGCCGCCGGCAAGGCCCACAATGTCGCCGGTAAAGGGGTCCACCACGACTATCGTGGACTGAAGCTCCTGCGTGCTGCTACGTACATAGCCGGCGGGGAGGTTTTCAATGTCGCCGTAGACATTGTCTATTGCGGCCTGAACGTCCGGGTCAATGGTCGCATAGACTCTATATCCTGCAGAA